>CAIQQN010000330.1 GCA_903873975.1 uncultured Anaerolineales bacterium | reverse complement strand
GGCCTGGTCTCCGGGATCGTGGACACGCTCAAGGCCGTGCTGGGCAGCTCGACGGTCGCCACCGTGCTGGTGACGATCCTGGGCATCGGCGCCCTGTACACCTTCTTTGCCAATATGGTCACCTGGACGATGGGAGCCAACCGCACCGCCGCCCAGGCCGCCGAGGAAGGCACCCTGCCGGCGGTCTTCGGAAAACTGCACCCGGTCAACAAGACCCCGGTTGGCGCGTACATCATTACCGGCATCGTATCAACACTGGTGGTGATCGTCTACGGATTCATGGCCGGCAGCAACGAAGACCTCTTCTGGACGCTGTTCGCCTTCAGTTCCATCATCTTCCTGCTGCCCTACCTGATGCTCTTCCCGGCTTTTCTGAAACTGCGCAAATCCGACCCCGAGGCGAAGCGCCCCTACAAGTTCCCTGGCGGCAAGGTCTTTGCCTGGATTGTGTCCATCATCTGCATGATCTTCGTCACCCAGGCCATCATCTTCTTCCTCTGGGTGCCGGGTACGCCGATGGATTGGGCCTATGCAGCCCCGATCCTGATCGGCGTGGCCGTGACGCTGGTCATCGGCGAGGTGCTGGTGCTGGTTTCCAAAAAGAAGTAGGCGCCAATGACTCAACTCCGCAATTCGACTCCTCGCGCGGACGGCTTCCACATGCCCCCGGAATGGGCGGTTCATGCCCGGACCTGGATGCTGTGGCCTGAACGACCGGACAACTGGCGACTGGAGGCGGGTCCGGCCCAAAAAGCCTTCATGGCCGTGGCGGACGCCATCAGCCAGTTCGAACCGCTGACGATGGGCGCCTGCCCACACCAGACCCGGAACGCCGGCATCATGCTTCCGCCCAATATGCGCATAGCCGATATTCCTAACAACGACTCATGGATGCGCGACTGCGGCCCAACCTTCGTCGTCAACGGCAAAGGCGGTGTCCGCCTGGTGGACTGGCAGTTCAACGCCTGGGGAGGCCTCTACGCTGACTGGAGCCTGGATGAGGTTGTCCCAAAGAGAGTGGCCGAGATCGAAGGCTTGGATTATTATTGCGCCCCACTCATCCTGGAAGGCGGCTCGATCCACGTGGACGGGGAAGGCACGCTCCTGACCACCGAGGAATGCCTGCTCAATGAGAACCGCAATCCGGACCTGACCCGCGCGCAAATTGAGAATTATCTGCGCGAATATACAGGCGCGGAGAAGGTCCTGTGGCTTAAAGCGGGCGTCTACCACGACGAGACCGACGGTCACGTAGACAACATTGCCTGCTTCCTGCATCCTGGCCTGGTGGCTCTATCCTGGACCGACGACCGCAACGATCCGCAGTATCCCATTTCGAAAGACGCCTTCGACCGGCTGACGAAGTTCAACGATGCCAGGAGCCGCAAGCTCAAAGTGCTCAAGATCCACCAGCCGGACCCGATCCTGATCACCGCAGAAGAGGCCGCAGGCGTCCTCCCGGTGGAAGGTACCTATCCCCGCCAGACCGGTGACCGGATGGCCGCCTCGTACATCAACTTCTACACTTGCAATGGTGGGATTATCCTGCCGACCTTCAACGACCCCCACGACAAACTGGCGATGGACGCCCTGCAGCAGGCCATGCCGGATAGAAAAGTGGTCGGAGTGCCCGCCCGCGAAATCCTGCTCGGCGGTGGGAATATCCACTGCATCACCCAGCAGCAGCCGAAAGGCTGATGCGGATGCCATGACTGCAGTTGATCTGGGAGATTAGAAGGAAACTGCAGTATTGGAGATCTTGTAAAAACCAGGCAGGATTAATCCTGTATGTTACAGGATACAAGAAGGTGATGGACTGTGCCATCCCGCTGGAAAATATGCCTGCTGTTGACAGGATCCAAAACGTGACCTTCAATCTTCCAGGTGATGCCATCGGTTAAATGTACTTCAATACATGTCTCGTTTGAAGCCTGGAGTATTACCGGTACCTGGCAGATCGAATAAGCGATGGAACCCGCCTTCAATTCAATTTGTTGCCGCTTTCCATCAATGCTCCAGTAGGAAAACACAGAGGGATCGGCAAGGAACTCATTCCGATCCAGGAGCAGGAAATCAAACACAATATTACCGTTTTCTATGGAAAACCCGAGTTCCATCTGACGGGTCAGAATTTCTTCTTTTACCAATCCGGTCATGCCTGGCTGTTTCGCTCCGTGGCCTTTGGGAGTGTGTGAATAAGGGTCGGTGGGGAAGGCACCATAAGCGTCAGGAGTCTTGTTGAAACCCAGCCCTAGGCGAATGTCAGCGTAATTTTTAATTAATGCCCTGGTGTTTGGTCCATTTCGCGTGCGCATGATCGTTTCCTGCACTGCCAGAAGAAGCTTGGAAACCATGTGCCAGTACACACTTCCAAGGCCTTCGTAGGCAAAAAAAGTCCCAGAACGCCCGGTAAACTCATTGTGGAGAAATAAATTTTCAAATAAAGCCTCGATCTTCCCAGCTTCAGTCTTCACCAGTTCTGCGAACCGGGGTTGGTTCTTTAGTGTCTCCAGGCCGCGGACCACATCTTTTATGTTGCGAATATGGCCGCTGAAGTGATAATTTCCATTTAAGTCCATAGTGATGAGGGTCGTATCCTGAGCCTTTACCAGTTCCGATAGCAGCGCCAAGTCTCGTACCTGGGCGGATGTCATGCAGTTCTTTTCGAGAAAACCCAGCAGCTCCCGATCCGGATAGAGGATGTAACTGTGCTGGTCGGGACGGTATAGCTGGCTGTTTCGCAAGCTTTCCAGAAGTAAATACGATTCTTCCCCCGATAGCAGCCCGGATGAAAGGATGGCAACCTGGCCTTCCAACATTTCATAAAGATGGCTGATGGATGCACGCTTGTCATCGAGGTGCAGTATATTATATGCATGATAAAGGTGGTCGCTGCGTCTATTGAGGCGTAATGACTGCTCGACATTCAGTTGCGCCAGTTCAAGGAACGCAACCAACTCAGGTATTTGGATTTTGGCAGAATCACCCGAGAACCCCCGGGAATAATAATTCCAGCGATAGTCGCTGCCGGCCTGGCCCAGTGCGTTCATCATGGCCCGCCTTTGTTCGTCGCTGAAAGAGGAATTTAGCGTGCTTTGGAATTGGCTCAGGATTTGGTATATTTGAGAGTAGAATCCTTGAACTTCCATGGCAATTTGAACTGTGCTGAAGGCGCTCTGAGCCAATATTTCTTTGAAAAAAACGATGAGGCGCCGCAAATAGCATAATGTTACAACCGATACCCCTTTGCCAACCAGGGCGTTGTTGGCATCGTTCCACTCCGGGCGTTGGGTATTCATCCAGATACCGGCTTCCGGGACAAAGTTTGCCAATTTAGCGAGCAGGAGTGTGAGCATTTTTTCTGCAAGATTGGCGTGAAGCACCCGGTTGGATTTTGCATACGCTAATCTTCCGTCCGTCCCAAGCTCCTGCACCCGCAGATCGATCTCCCGTTCTAGTTCCCAGTTGAAGTCAATGGTATTGTATGGATCCCTCTGCAGGTCAGCATATGGTTTGATCCGGTAAGGTACATTCGCATAGCTGAATACCGGTAGGGAAAGAAAGGCTTGAAGCTTGCCTGGATGCACCTTGGTGCTGAGTTCCATTAATTTTTGGAGATAAATGATCTGGTGGTCACCCCAGTAGCCGATGTTTGCCCAAGGGTTATTGGGTTCCGGTATTTCCCATTCAATGCCCTGGCTGGTAATTCGATAGGGGTTGTAGCCATCTGCTGTTGTGGCGTTCAGGAAGGTGCAGATCATGCTTTCGACAAATTCCGGGTACGAATACGCCAGCGCCTCCCAATTCTGAAAAATATCGCGCCAATTCCCTTCATAACCCGACTGCAAGGTTCCATCAGGTTTCTTGATATCGATCGAAAAACGATTCCAAGGCCGGCTGGGGTCGCCATGGCGCCGGCTGAATGAAAGCGGCAGGTAGGCATAACTCAAGCGGATCAAATCTTCCGAACCGCTTTCCTTCGCCCGGGTTTGAAGGTCCAGGATATTCAATTCTGACGGGATTTCAGAAAAGAATGCGGCATTTTCATGAAAGACCGCGCGATTCCTTACTAAAATGAATTCGATGAAATCTTTCCTATGAACCTGGTATTGTCCCAGAAAAATTCCCCCGCGCATCGCATTGAACATCACGTTGGCAAAATGGTGAGAGCAGCAAAGCCGATCACCCGAAACCTGCAAGCCATCTGCACTGGTAACTATCTTTGTCAGGTTTGAGGTATTTAATACGATGTCGCGTTCCAGGGCGTCAATCAACCCTGACGGGTTATCTTTCAGTTTTTTAGATAAGAGGACAATCGCTGTGCTATCCTGGTTGACATCTGCAACCAGATGCCAGGTTCGTTCCTTGCCCGGCTCTAGGTTGAAGGCAGTATGCACAAAATAAGCCCCGCGTTGCCCGCGCACTTCTGTTTCCGAGGCTATGCCCATTCCAGCGCGAAATTGGTCGAGTTGCGTTGAAGAGAGCAGATAGTCGACCTGATCGAGCCCAAGCTGCATAACCGTCGTTGCCAGAAGTGACTCGCTGGGTTCAGCCAGGTCGGTCAAAGTCGAGTTCAGCGCAAAGATGGCGAGGCCGGTTTCCGGGTCCACTTCACTGCGTTTGTAGGCATCCAAAAGAGAACTGAACACGTTTTGAGTCACCGAGGTAATGTTGGCGGGGAGAATATTCTGAATCCCATCGACCAGCTCAACCTGGCAGGAGTTTTCCCCTGTGTTTAGCAGCCAGCTTGTTTTGACGAAGCCAAAGGCATCACTGGTCCGCCAGGCATAACGGTAGGTCAGCCCCAGGCTGTGGTTGTTTTCTTCAAATACAATCGCAGTACCAGCGACATCCTTGTAGATATTCCGTTCGATGAAGTAGTTTCCATGGTTCCGTTCTGAAAATGGCTCCCAAAGTTTTATCCGCCGGGTGTTTGTAACCAGGTATATAGCCTTGTTCCCGGTGTTTTCGTTATTTTCGGTCAGCCTGTCAACGGTGTAGTAGGGAAAAAGGGCTTGTTCGGCGGAAACCCGACCGGCTGAAACCCCGCCAGTTGACGAGATAAACAACCAGTGATTAGAACTGCTGACGATGCTCATGAAGAATGGCTCCATGGCGTCGTAATTCTGAATTTTATAAAAAGTGTTGCCCAGCATGGTGACGTACTTCCCCCTGACGGCAAGCTCTGACCGCTTTTGGGCGGTGTCACCAATGAAAATCAAGGGTAATTTTTTATTTATCATATTAACCCTGATTATAAGTACTAACGTCAATTATGGATAAGGAAAAATCGGAAACCAAGAATTGAACAGGCAGACTGAACAGGCAGACTAATCTGGAAGCCTGCCGGCGTTTCATATAGAAAATCTGAGTTTGATCGTTGTCCCCTGACCGGCATTGTTTTCAGCGGAAATGCTCCCGCCATGCAGTTCGACAATGGCTTTGGCGATGGCGAGTCCCAGACCGGAGCCGCCGTCCTGACGGGATGAGTCGCCGCGCCGGAAGCGTTCGAAGATGTGTGGCAGCAATTCCGGGGCAATGCCGGATCCGTTATCCTGTACACCCAAAACGAGGTACTTTCCTTCCCCGCGGGCGTACAGAATGATTTCCCCGCCCTGCGGCGTATGGTGCAGGGAATTGCTGATGAGATTCCCGAATACCTGAGCCAGCCGGTCGGGGTCGGCTTGGAGGTCGGGTAGGCTGGGTTCCGTCTCGGTTTTCAGGCTGATTTCCTGCTTGTCAGCCAGCGGGCGATACGACTGCGCCATCCGCTCCAGCAAAGCAGATGGGGAGACTGGTTCACGGTTCAGGCTCAGTTCCTTAGCGTCGGCCTGGGAGAGCGTGCGCAGGTCTTCCACCAGGCGCTGGAGATGCTGGACTTCGGTGTGAATGGCGTTGAATCGCTCCGGGGTGGGTTTCAGCACACCGTCGCGCATAGATTCGGCGTAGCCGCCGATGACCGTCAGGGGGGTGCGCAGGTCATGGGCAATATCGGCGGTCATCTGACGGCGGGATTGGTTCAGGCTGTCGAGGTCGGCGCTCATCTGGTTGAAAGCGGCAGCCAGCTCGCCCAACTCGTCCTTGGATTTTACAAGCACGTGCTGTTTCAGGTCGCCGCGTGCCATGCCATGGATGGCCGCGGTCAAGTCACGCACAGGGTGGGTGAGAGCACGCGCCAGGAAGATGCCCAGCAGCAATGCCACCGCAGATGCTCCCAGCGCGGCATATAAGAGGGCATCGTTGGTACGGGTTAAATATTGTGCTTCCAGCCCTCCGAGCGGCGATGGGTTGCTGATGACGAGCACCGTTCCAACTTGAGTTCCATTAATATCGATGGGCGTGCCCTGCGCCAGTTTGGCTTGTGGAACGATATCACCGACCTGGAAATTGCCCGCCGGAATACGAACAAACTTGTTCGTATCGACAAGCACAAAATTGTTTGCCGAGGGCTGTGGTTGAATCCCAGCGGGTCCGGGTAGTTGCGGATTTGGTTGAAGGTTGCCGGGAACTGATACAGAATTCCGCACCTGGTAGTACCCCAGAACGCCATCCCAGGTGCCATTCATCTGGTAATAAAAAGTCATGTCCGTGATAAATCTATCCTGTGCCTGGTTGGAAGCCAGTTTCTTAAACTCCACCGCGGTCTGCCAGTAAGTGATGCCGGAAGCAAGCGCCACTCCAGTAATACTCACCAGCAGGAAAGCCAGGATCAGCTTGACGGTAATAGATCGGGTCATGATCATTCTTCCGTAAAACGATAGCCCACGCCGAAGACGGTCTCGATATAATGCGGCCGGGACGGTTCAGACTCGATCTTGGTGCGCAGGTTGCGGATGTGGATATCCACCGAGCGTGCCGCGCCCTCGAAAGCGACGCCGTCGAGATGCTCCAACAAATCGAGACGTGAGAAGGCGCGGCCAGGCGCAGCCATCAGGGCGGTCAGCAGGTCGAACTCCGAGGGCGTCAGCCGGACCGGGCGCCCGCCTACCGTTACCTGGTGTGATTCCTTGTCGAGGGCGATCTCCCCCACCCTCAGCACGGTGCTCGGTGCAACGGGCGATCCGGCCCGGCGCAGGGCGGCATGGATGCGCGCCACCAGTTCCTTCATGCCGAAGGGCTTGGTTATGTAATCATCGGCGCCCAGTTCGAGGCCGAGCACCTTGTCAGTCTCTTCCATTTTGGCGGTCAACAGAATGACGGGGATACTGCTCTCGCGGCGGTAGGCACGGATGAATTCGTAGCCGTCCATTTCGGGCATCATGATGTCTAGCAGCACCAGATCCGGTTTCTCCTGGCGGGCAGCATAGAGGGCATTCTGGCCATTCTCCGCCGTGACGACACGGAACCCTTCCGCCGTCAGGTATTCCCGCACCAGCGTGCGGACATTAGCTTTATCATCTACAACCAGGATCGTTTTTGGCATTTTCCATTATCTCCAAAACATTATAGACTATTTCTGTAATGACTCATCCAATTCTTTCAAAGATGAATTTTTCTGGTATTCCAACAGCAAAGGTCGTACTTGTCGGAATCTTATATTTAAATCAGCCATAACCTTTGCAAGGGTCACGAAGTAACGGCCAATATACTTATTACATCAACTTATACTGGTTCCAAAATAAGAAACCGATAAGAAGCGTAATATCAGGATTTGGAAGACCATTCTTAGCCTCCGCAATCATACAGGATGTTCGTTTGCTGCTGGTTACCGGGCATGCCATTCGTGGTAGCAGCAAGCCCGGACACATTGACTGTCGTACAGTGCTGGCCGGCCCATTGGGAAAGATCCTGGTACTGCACCAGCGCCGAGCTGAGGATGAAGCGAAGCTGCCCGCTTTCTACAAGCGCCGAAAGCTGCCCCACCGAAACTTCCTGGTACTCGCCGAGGAAGCCGCCGAAGGTCAACACGGGGCGTCCGGTGTCCAAAATATAGGAGGCTGCATCATTGGCGCGGTCTGTGGCTAGCAGGTAGGAGTCCGGTGCGGTATTGGCGAGCAGGTAGTCCAGCAGGAACTGGTTGCGGTTGATTCCAATGCCATTCTGCTGGGCACCGGGCTGGGCCTGCATGTTTTGGGTTGCCGGCCCGGCATAGGGCAGGCCGGTGTTCGGGGAGGTGTTGAACGTGGTCAATGCGGACCAGAGCGCAGGCGCGACCAGCATGGAGATCAACAGGAGGCTTAACGCGGCCGGTGCAAAACGAGCCCGGAACCTGCTGACCAGTGCTAAGACCAATCCCAGCCCCAGGAGGACCAGCGCGAGGCCCACTGCAAGGGGGGCTACAGCAGTGGTTCCGCGCAGGACGCCAGCCTGGAAGAAGATCGTCCCAGCCGCCAACAAGAAAGCCAGGCTCCATCCCAGTAGTTTTCTCTTCTGGATGATCTCCCACAGAGCCCAGCCGGTCATGGCGACCAGCGCGGCGAGGGGGGCGCCCAGCATGATCAAATAGTAAGCGTGCATGAGCCCCGTGCTATATGTGAAGTAGATGGCTTCGGGGAGCAACCAACCTGCCCACAGGATAAGAGCGGCATGTTTCCCGTTAAAAGGCCGCTTCCGTGCCAATAAGATAACCAGAACGATTAACCCGCCCAGCACAAAGGGCAGCAGCCAGGAGGCTTCCCCGACCAGGGGGTTGGTGAACAACCGCAGGGTACCAGCGGTGCCAAAGTCTATGCTGGGCCTTCCATCAGATTGCCCTTCGTTTGGGTTCAGGTTGTTTTGTCCGCTGTTCCCCCCATAGCCTTGCGGAAAGCCTTGCCCATCGGGAGGTACCGGACGGTCTCCATTCGGCAGGTTGCCTTGCGGGATGTTCTGCCCGCCAGGATGTTCAGGGAGTTGTCCGCTTGGCTGACCAGGGGAAGGATTTGGCGTAAACTGCCGGTTTTGCCAGCCATCCAGTCCCATGCCCTGGCGGAGGCTGATGAGGCGCTCAATGCCGTTGTGGCCGAAAATGAGTTCCATCACAGTGTTGTTTTTCGTGCTGTCCACGTAAGGACGGTCGGAGACAGGAACCAGGTCCACGGCAACGGCCCAGGAGAAGGAAACCGCCAACAGGATCACAGATGCCAGGGCAAGGTTGAGGATCTTCTTCCACCAATTCTGCCTGGTGCCGAAGAAGTAAACGGCATAGAAAGCCGGCAGCGGCAGGAAGGCTTGCAGCATCTTGATATTAAAGCCCAGACCAACAATGACCGCGCCCAGGAGCAACCAGCACATTTTTCTGGTGTAAACGGACTGGAGGAAAGCCCAGGCTGCCAGCAGGAGCACAAAGACCAGCAACCCGTCAATAGTATTGTTGCGCTCGGCCGAAATGGCCACCGGCATGACCGCCAGCACCAGGGCAGCCAGGAGACCGGTCCAAGGGCCAAAGGGACGGTGGACGAGCTTGTAAACCATGAAAATGGAGAGCACCCCTGCGATGGCGTTCGGCAGGGCCAGGGCGAATCCGTTCACGCCCAGGAAATGTGCTGAAAGTGCCTGCACCCAGAAGCCGAGCGGGGGCTTGTCCACCGAGAGGGAGCCGCCGGGCTCGAAGGCCGCGAAGAAAAAATTATGCCATGAAACCAACATGCTCTTAACGGTGGCGGCATAATACAGGTTGCCATCGCCTGAAGCGCCCAGTTGGTAAAAACGTAGGAATGTACCGAGCGCCAGGACGAAGACCAACAGGCTGGCGAACACCAGCTTGCGACGGTCCTGGAAAAAAAGTTTGGCGTAGGAAAGAAATTTCTTGACAGGCATAAACTTCCTCGTTGAAAGTGTTTGGTTCTTTGGGAATTGACTGAAGGATGGGGTAATTGGGGTGTGTGGGGTGGGTATTAAGCGCCAGCATCCAATCATATCCTCTATCACGGGAATTCCCAAATACTCAGGAGTTTTACAATCCGAGAATACCAAATAGTTGTTTAGATTTTGTTTAGAAATCGGATGAATCTGATTATCATTCATCCTGCCTTGAGGCTGATATTCTTGGTTGAAACTATGATTGTACTTTCTTCTGCAGCATGTCAATTAATGCACTCAAAAGGGAGGCTGAAGCCTGATTGGTAGATCCCTGTGATTGGCTGCTGTCAGTTTGCGAGGATGAAACCTGCACCTGGCTGATAGATTGTCCGCTCCCTGTACCGGATGGATCAGCGGCGTCGCCCGGAATGCCAGCGCCCGGATTGCCAGCCCCTCCTGAAGATGTGTCTCCCAACGGCCCCTGAATGGAACTAGTATCCGCTGTGCTGCTCGCAGCGGAACTCTTGGAAGTCAACCCATTCTTGCTCATTACAGTAGTCAGGTCCTGTTGGGTCAATCCCATCGCAGTGATCGCATTGATTTGTTGCGAGGTCAAGGTGCTCTTGATTTGAGTAACGACCGCGTTGATTTCTTCCGTTGCAGCAGTACCACTGGCGGCCAGGGATTGCATCGTCTCCCAGAGCGGGATCAATTGCGAGGCCTGGTCCGAGCTCACAGCCAGGCTGGTATCCTCCAATTTGAAGGTCCCGATCAAGAGTTCATTCTGAAGCGATAAAGAGGCCGAAGAACTCGATGTGTCTCCCGAATTACTTGATCCTCCACATGCAGCCAACACAAGCAGGAGGGTGAATAGGGGAAAGGCAAGTATTATTTTTTTCATGGCGATCTCCTTTTTAGCCATAACGTACATGTCGAATGGTTTTGATTCCTTGGAAATTTCCGTGCTGGAGGTATGGATATTATCACCACGGCAATTCCCAGGATTTTTGCATCCTTAGAATATCAAAATGATATTTTGAAACTGTTTGGGAATGGATGAAATTTGATTAAGGTTTGCGCCCCTGGGAAACCTGTAAGTAAATTCTAATCATCCATTCATTGACAATCGGCAGGGAACAGGTTAATATAAACATACCGACTGGTCGGTATGTTTATATTAAAGGAGTAACCCATGCCACAACAACGCAGTGAAGAGACGCGCGCCCGCATCCTGGATGCCGCTGTCCGGCGGTTTGCCATCGCCGGATACGATGCCGCCAGCGTGGATGATATCTGCACCGAGGCCGGGGTCAGCAAGGGCGCGTTCTATCACCATTACCCGACCAAGCAATCGGTCTTCCTGGCTCTGATGCAGGGTTGGTTGGCGCTGATTGACGTGGGCATGGAGGCGGCCCGTAAGGATACCGTCCCGGAGACACTGGTGCACATGACCAATCTCCTGCCGGGCGTTTTCGCGGCTGCTGAAGACCGCCTGCCGATGTTCCTGGAATTCTGGTTGCAAGCCAGTCGCGACGAGACGATCTGGAAGGCGGTGATTGCTCCGTATCGCCATTATCAGGAGCTTTTCGCCAGGCTGGTTGAAGATGGCATGGCAGAAGGCTCTCTCAAACCAGTCGACTCGCGAGTGGCCGCACAGGTGATCGTTTCCCTGGCGGTGGGATTGGTACTTCAAGGCGTGCTCGATCCGCATGGCGCCAACTGGGAAAAGACAGCCCGCGCGAGCATGCAGATATTGCTGAATGGATTGGTAAAAGGATAACCTTGCGAAGGATATCGAACCTCCGCAAGGGTGAAAGGAGTTTCTATGATTTTGGTTACCGGTGCAACCGGACATATTGGCAATGTTCTCATCCGCAAACTGCTGGACCAGGGCGAAAAAGTCCGCGCCCTCGTCTGGCGCGGTGAAGATACCACGCCCATCAAGAACCTGGATGTGGAGCAGGTGGTGGGCGACGTACTCGACCCGGTCTCGCTCGAACCCGCCATGCGTGGCGTGGAAACCGTCTATCACCTGGCAGGCATCATCTCCATCATGCCAGGACGCAACCCATTCGTCTGGCGGGTCAACGTGGAAGGGACGCGCAACGTGCTCGAGGCTGCCCGCCGCGCCCGCGTCCGCCGGCTGGTCTACACCAGTTCCATCCATGCCATTGCCCGCGCCCCGCACGGGGTGGCGATGGACGAATCGCTGGGGTTCGACCAGGACAACCCCTATGGCGAGTATGACCGTTCGAAAGCGGCTGCCAGCCTCGAGGTCCAGAACGCCGTGAAAGCAGGCTTGGACGCGGTCATCGTCTGCCCGACGGGCGTCATCGGTCCGTATGATTTCCGCGGTTCGGAATTGGGCGAGGTCATCCGGGGCGCCTCCGAAGCCCGGACGATGTTCTACGTCGAAGGTGCGTACGATTTTGTGGATGTGCGTGATGTGGCCGATGGCATGATTGCTGCCCATGCACATGGACGCCGGGGTGAGAGTTACATCCTGAGCGGGCAGAAACTATCGGTGCGCTACATGCTGGAGACGGTGCGCGAAGTGACCGGCAAGGCTTTTGCCAGCATTAAAATCCCGTTCTCGCTGGCCGAGTTTGCCGCCAGGTTCACCCCCTGGTATTACCAGAGGACGAAAGCCAAGCCGCGCTTTACTCCCTACTCGCTGGAAGTGTTACAAAGCAATTCGAATATCAGCCATGCCAAGGCCGCGCGCGAACTGGGTTACCATCCACGCCCGGCCATCGAGACGATTACAGACACGGTGCGCTGGTTTTTTGAGAACCGCAAGGCGAAATCTGCCATTTAGCTGTTATTTTGGGAAGCCTTATGCAGTATTTGTTTGGACACCCCATGCCAGTCCCCTGGCTTCTGGCGGACATTCTGACCATCCTGGTTACACTGCTGGTCGTGGTGTTTATTGTCCAAAAGAGCAGGCACCCGCTGGCGGTCTTGCTGGAAAGTTTCGCTTTCGTGTTCCTGTACGCGAGCGTTTATGAGAACTTTGCCGTCGTGCAGGGATGGTATGTCTACGGACGCTCGCTGCTCATGATCGGCGACGTACCGCTCTCTGTGCCGCTTATCGAAGTGGACGTACTGGTGACGGTACTCTGGCTGCTGGAGAAGATGGAAATTCCCGTCTGGTGCAAGCCTTTCATTGCCGGACTGTTCGGGATGCTGCAGGATTTCTCTCTTGACCCTTACACCGTCCGCCAGGTTTTCACCGTGTACGGGATCACCAGCGGACGTTGGTCCTGGCTGCTGCCGCAAGGGGCTGCGAATATTTATGGTGTACCCGTCTACAATTTCCCCGTCTGGATGCTCATCATGTTTTATGCCTCCATTTTCATTTTGCTTGGCCGGTGGTGGTATAAGCGTTCCGGGTACAAACCGGTGGTCGGGTACGCGTATCCCTTCCTGATGATATTCCTGGCCCTGCTGGCGATGGTCAGCCCGCTATCGCAGTTCCTGCTCTGGCTGGCTCCTTTCTTCACCAAGGGAAGCGGCAGCGAGTGGATCATGCTGGCCTTTCATCTGTTCGTCCCAACCGTTCTGTTGGCAGTTTTCTGGCGCGGCAGGATGAAACATCCGGTCACATTGAAGAATGACCTGCCGCTATTTGCCGTGATCGTTTTGTTCCATCTTGCAGATATCCTCTTCACGGTTGCCGGTGGGTACAACGAGGTCCTCTGGCTTATCCTGCTGGCCAGCCTGGTGCATTTTGGTTTGCTTGGATTGATCTATGTCTCAGGCAAAAAAGTTTATCCAGTGAAAGAAGAATTCCTTTTTGAGCCATGAAAAATAATTGGAAAGACAAACTTGCCATAATTACCGGCGCTTCCTCCGGCATCGGGGAGGCCACAGCCAGAAAATTGGCTGCACAGGGATTAAAGGTGGTGCTGGTGGCGCGCCGGGCAGACCGGCTGGAGAAACTGGCCGAGGATATCCGCGCTAATGGTGGAACGGCCCGCATCCTGCCCGCCGATCTCACGCAGGAGTCCGACCGGCTGCGCGTCTGTGAGGAAGCCGGGGCGGCGGACGTGCTGGTGAATAATGCCGGGCTGGGCTGGTACGGTTATGGTTCTGACATGAGTTGGAAGACGGCCTGGGAAATGCTGCAGGTCAACGTGGAAGCGGTGGTGCAGTTGAGCCTGTCCTTTCTGCCGGGCATGCGCCGGCGGGGTGCCGGTCACATCATCAACGTCGGTTCGATCTCGGGCAGCATCCCCAGCCAAGGCATTGCGCTTTACGGCGCGACCAAATCCTTCCTGGATAATTTCACCACCGCCCTGTACCGCGAACTGACCGGGACACGCGTCCACGTCAGCGTGGTGCGGGCCGGACCGGTGCGGACCGAGTTCGGGGAGGCAGCCCTGTCGAAGGAAAATGGCGGGCATGTCCCGACCGAGCACGTGGGAGTGACGGCAGATCATGTGGCCTGGCGCATTTGGAAGCTGATGCTGCGCCCGCAGCGGGTGATCTACGTCCCTGGCTGGCTGCGAGTGGTTCCGTTGACCGAATTGGCTTTTGGCTGGATCATTGACCAGGTGGGGCCGCTAATGTTAAAGAAGCAGAAATCCGTCAATGGATAGGGAAGTGGGTGATCCCCGGCAGATTCCATTACCGGGGATGATTACGAAATGAAAAGGGACTACCTGCAGGTTGTTCTTTTCATTTACCGACACACCGAAACTCAGAAGGTATCTCTCAAGCGCGGTATCGCCTCGTTGACGATCTGCTCGAACATGGGCATCATCATCGGCACAAACGGGTAGAAAAACATGAACTCGGTGATGCCGATCTCCCGATAACGTTTGACGATCTCCTCAAAAGCTCCCGGCAGCGAATACATCTTCATGTAATCTTCCTCAGTGTAGAAGAGAACAGACCGCCGTAGCGTTGTCGGGTCGCGCCCGATCTCGGCACAGTACTCATCCAGTTGCACGTTGCGCGCACGCGTGAGGGCAAGCATCTCGTCGGCCGACTTGATATCGACACCGCCGAAAGTATTCCAGGTATCGGCGTACTTGGCGGCGATCCTGAGCATGCGTGGTCCGTTGGCTCCTATCATCAGGGGCGGGCGCGGTTTCTGGACCGGCAGCGGGTTCATGATTGTCCCTTTGAGTTGGTAGTATTGACCAACGTAGCTGGACTCCGGGTTGCGCAGGAGTTGATCCACGATCTCCACAACTTCCCGGAAGCGCTCCACGCGTTCTTTCGCGGGCCAGTCGGGAGTTCCGGTCATGGCATAGGAAATATCGATAGCACCGGGAGCACCCGCGCCGAGTCCGAGGTCCAGGCGGCCGTTGGATATGTGGTCAACGGTCATGGCTTGGCGGGCCAGGAATGCCGGATTGCGCCACGGGATCGCGGTCAGCAATCCGATGCGGATCGTCTTGGTCTGCGTTGCCAGGGCAGCCAAAAGGGTCCATGCTTCGAACCAGGGTGCATTAGGTTGGGCGAAGTTTACGAAATGGTCAGCCAGCATCAGGCCGTCGAGTCCCATGGATTCGACGCGCTGCCAGCGCGCGATCATTTCCGGCCATGGCGCGTCTTGTATCGCGCCAACAACAAAACGAAGTTTATGTTCCATCTGGATCTCCTTCAAATTCGAAAAATTTGTTTGCTGCAGCGCCTTGTAAATGCTTCCTAGGTCAGGAAGTAACGGTAGGATTATGCCACTTTCATTGTAAGGCTGCTTATCGGCTGCCTATTGATAAGCTAACATACAGCTATTGACTTGGTCGGACCCGACAGATCGTTTGGCTGTGCGCACGCTGCCACGGCGGGGTCGAAGCAAAGAATAGCGACAACCGACGGATATCCTTGTTGGATTGTCCCAGGGATTTGCCTCATAATCCCGAACTGGCCTTTGGCTGGATCATTGACCGGGTGGGACCGCTGCTGTTGAGAAAGAAAAAATCTGGGGTTTAATAACATATACCCGGCACTTCAAAAGTGTCGAGTATATGTTTTCGGGGCAATTAAGCTTTTCCTGCAACGTTCATCTCGGGGATCAAAATGTATGGGGCGTGGAAGGTGCTGTAGACCCACTGCGTTTCCTTGCTGACAGCTCCTACGTTCTTGAGCAGGTCATAAATATTGCCCGCGATGGACAGGTCTTTGACGCGCCCGATGATCTCACCCTTCTCGACCTTGAAAGCCAGCGCCAGCGGGTTGGAGAAGGCGCCGGAAACGATATTGCCCTGCCCGATGCCAAGCAGGTCTTCGACGATGATGCCCTCGTCCATGCTGGCGAGGATGTCTTTCAGCGGAGTTTCGCCGGGCTGGATGACCAGGTTGGTGAACGAGGATTCGGGCGGGTTGAACAGGCCGCGCGAAGCGTTGCCGGTCGATTCAACCCCCGATAGGGCGGCTGTTTTCAAGTCGTAGATGAAACTCTTAAGCACGCCCTTCTCGATGAGCATGTTGCGGCGGCGCGGCATACCTTCATCGTCGTAGGAGGCGCTGGCGAACTTGCCGTCAATAGTCCCATCGTCAATGATGGTGATCTTCTCATCGAAGAGTTTCTCACCGATCTTGCCGGCCATCGGGGAAGTACCCTTGTAGACTTCCTTACCGTTCAAGCCCTGGCTGAGCGGAAGGCCGAGAGCCAACGTCCCGGTGGGGGCGAACAGGACAGGCATTTTGCCGGGTTTGATGCTGGTAATAACGCGGGCTTGCTTGAGCTTTTCCACCAGGCGCCGGGCGAAGGCGAGATAGTCTTTTTCCCAGACGGTTGTGCCGAGCTGGTCATACAGAATGAGCACATCGTCCCCTTCGATGCGGTCGATCTCGAGACCGAGCGAGAGCGGGGAGGTCTTGAAGGACACGTCCAGGCCTTTCTGGTTGCGGATGCTGGCCGAAACGAGGCTGCGTTCGAGGCTGACGTTGCAGCGGGCGTTCGGCTCAACCGGCAGGATCAGGTCAAGCATCTCCCGGCCGATCTCCACCAAGCGCGCGATCGGCAGGTAGGCGACAACCTTGTCAAAGGTGCGGACGATGGGAGCAGGCTGGGGGTCCGGGAAGGAGAACGGGGCCATATCACCATACGTGGCAGACTCGAGGGCGTTGGCGGCCAATTTGTCCATGGCGGTATCATCGCTGGAGGCGGCAAAGC
>CAIQQN010000329.1 GCA_903873975.1 uncultured Anaerolineales bacterium | reverse complement strand
TGCAGGGGCGGATTGCCCCTTCGGATAATGCACTTGATGGATCTCCTGAAAATGCGCTGGTTTATCTGCGCTTGAAGGTGGAACAATACGAGAGCGATTCAGACGGCTCCGGCTGGAGAGGGCTCATGGACAAGACCCGTAGCGTCCCATTCCAATTGGATGACGGCTCCGGATCAATTTGGGTAAACCCGGAAGGTCTGGATAAACAGTTGCTTGGCGATGGGGTCACTCCCAATGAGGATCAGGTTCAGGCGGCCTGCATCCTGCTTGGTATTTCGCTCAAGATTTTTGCTGGCCCATTTCGGTTTTGTTTGTGGGAGTATCGCGCCGGTCAGACTGTGAGTGTCGTCGGTTGCGTTGCCAAGGGTCAGAGTGGATTCGCAATCGCCCGAGTTCAGGGCCAGCCATTTGTTGTTAGCCCGCTTCTCGGCCAGGTGGTGGATACAAAAATTGCCACCCAGTCGAAACTCGCGAGAACCTGGATGTTGGTGCTGGGTATACCTGGTGCTCTCTTCTTGATGTGTGGACTGGTCGGTGCGCTCTATTCGCTTATAAGTGTGCTGATGAAGAAATGACACCCAACGATATCTTTCCACTTACTCCTGACCGCTGGGACGACTTCGAACAGATCTTTGGACCGCGTGGAGCCTGCGCCGGCTGCTGGTGCATGTATTGGAAATTACCGCGCAAGGATTTCGCTGCAGGACAGGGTGAACGTAACCGTCTGCTCCAGAAGGAGATCGTCGCTTCTGGCCGGACACCGGGACTGATTGCCTACGTGGAAGGAATCCCGGCCGGGTGGGTGGCTGTGGAATCCCGGGAAAACTACCCGGTGCTTAATAATTCCCGCATTCTGAAACCGCTCGACGATATCCCAGTTTGGTCAGTGACCTGTTTCTTTGTTGCCAAAAAATATCGCGTCCAGGGGCTGACAGTGGCTTTGTTGAAAGCTGTGATTGACCATGTAGCGAAACAGGGTGGGAAAGTGGTGGAAGGCTATCCGGTGGAGCCGCGCCAGGCGGGCAAGATGCCGCCGGTGTTCGTTTATACAGGGCTGGCATCGGCTTTCAAACAGGCTGGTTTTACAGAATCCGGCCGCAGGTCCGAGACACGGCCGATTATGCGCTATTTCATCGAAAAAGTATAAAAAAATTCTCCCGTAAGTTCTAACTAGTGGGAGAATAATCTTAATTCAAATCGTCTATCAGTTCGGCTGGCATCACTGCTGTACCGACGATACCAGGACCGGTGTGTACACCCAACACAGGGGAAATGCGCAAGATTTCCATTTTCTTAATATTCAACCGCTCAGTCATGGATTTTGCCAGCGAGTCGGCACTCTCGGCGAACCGTCCATGAAGAACCGTGGCCCATAGTGGAATCGCCCCATACATTTCCGCAATATGGTCTACAATAACGCCCAAATTCTGCGTGACAGTACGTCCCTTAGCGACGGTGCTATATTTTCCGTCTTTATGGTCGACATGGATGATTGGTTTGATTTTGAGCATCGAACCCATCAGAGCCTGAACCCGTCCAATGCGTCCGCCACGTGCCAAGTATTCCAGCGTTTCGAGCGTGTAGATGACCTCAGTATTATCGCGGATTTTTTCCAGCCTCTCCAGGATGGCTTTCAAGCTCCATCCGGCTTTGGCGGCTCTGGCAGCCGCCAGTACCTGGAAGCGTTCACCTCCGGAGAGGGTCATGGAATCGATTACATTAACAGCGGCTTCTTTGATGTGTTCAGCGCCTACACGGGCCGAGTTGATTGTCCCGCTCAAACCTGATGAAACGTGTATGGACAGGATACTTTTATTGGCCTCGGCAATTTTCTGATAAATCTCTTTAAATATTCCACTCGAGGGTTGCGCTGTGGAGGGAATTGCCGGGCGCATAGCTTCCAGCCGATTATAGAATTCATCTGCGGTGATGTCAGCGGAATTGACTTCCCCTTCTGGAAATTGAATATAAAGTGGAACCTGGATGATACCCAATGCTTCCAGTTCTTCGTTGGGTAGATCGGCTGCGCAGTCGGTTACTATTTTCATGTTCGTCTCGCTTTCTGTAATTTTGACAATTATATTCCAATTCAGTAAGATTGGTTAGTACAGGGTTGGTAATCGCTGGGGTAATGGAGTAAATATGGGGATATTAAATGGGCGAAGTTGGCGCGACACGCCCATATCTTTCCTTCTCTCACGAGAATCCCTGAAGCCTCTCTGTGATATTTGTTCTTATCTATTGTATAATGCAAGCCCACCCTTAAAATTGTATCTTACAAACCGGGCGCAAACCACCATTATTCCGTGTCAGTTCCCTAGCATTTGGCCATCATATATGCTATTCTTCCCCGGCACATGCTTTCGGTATCTGTAACTGGGCTTAATGGCGAAAGTAGTGGTTACCTTATAAAACTCGCAAATCATATATTCACAATTTTTAAAAAGAAGCAGTACAATCGCTCCCATGCAAATTCATCAGTCTGCTAATACCACCAACGGCGATATACGCGCCACCTGGGTCGAAGTTAATTTTACTCGGCTGAGTCAGAATTTACAGGCCATTCGCACCCACGTTGCTCCGGCAAAAGTGATGATCGTAGTAAAGGCTAATGCCTACGGTCACGGTTTGGCTGAGGTGGCAAAACACCTTTCCTCCCAGGCAGATTATATCGGTGTGGCTGTTCTGGAGGAAGGAATTTTCCTGCGCGAACTGGGTGTTACTATCCCCATCCTCGTTCTCGGTGGCATCTGGGGAGACCAGGTTCCGCAATACCTTCAGCACAATCTGACTCTGACAGCTTCTTCGGTGGAGCGCTTGGAACAGATTGATACGATTGCCGGGCAGATGGGACTAAAGGCGAAAGTCCATCTGAAAATTGATACTGGAATGGAACGAATCGGGGTACATTATTATAGCGCGCATACAATCCAAGAGACTGCTCAGATGTGTGTAAATGTCGAAGTGGAAGGGATCTTTTCCCACTTTGCCAACGCTGACTCGGGCGATCTGACCCATGCTCGTCTTCAGTTGGAACGGTTTAACGAAGTCCTGCGTTTCTATGAGAACCACAGCCTGCCCATGCCCATGCGTCACATGGCAAACTCTGCCGCGATTTTACAAATTCCGGAAAGCCATTTTGACATGGTGCGGCCAGGGATCATGCTCTATGGGGTGTATCCCTCTCCGGAATCAGCGCGTACTGTTCAGGTCCTGCCGGTACTCGCCTGGAAGACACGCGTGGTGTATTTCAAAGTTGTCAAGCCGGGGCATCCGGTCAGTTATGGCTCCTCCTGGCAGTCTGACCATCCGGTACGCATTGTCACACTTCCGGTCGGGTACGGGGATGGGTATTTTCGCAGCCTGTCGAACAAGACAAAGGTGATTATTCACGAAAAAAAATATCCGCAGGTGGGGAATGTCTGCATGGACCAGATGATGGTCAACATCGAAACCGATTCGGCCTTCAATGGCGATGATGTGACACTCCTCGGCGAATCGGGCAGGGAGGCGATTACAGCCCAGGATTTGGCCGATTGGGCTGGTACAATACCGTACGAGATTTTAACGAATATCAACACACGCGTTCCGCGCGTTTATATCACGGAGGATGAAGAATAATGGAATCTCCCCAGCCGCCCGTTCGGGCGAAGCGCTTAAACCTAGGTTCTGTGCACAATTTTTTGAAAGATCACGGCTTTGATTATCTAATACTATTTTTGATCGGCGCGGTCATCATCGGCCTTGACCAATGGACAAAAGCCCTGGTTCGGGCGAGAATTCCACCGGGCAACGATTGGCTTCCAGATGGACTGGCGTGGCTGCTGCCTTATGCACGTATTCGGCACTGGCATAACACTGGTGCAGCATTTGGCATATTCCAGAACGGGAATCTGGTTTTCACTATTTTGGCAATTATCGTCATCCTGTTGATTCTCTACTACTTTCCGCGTACGGAACGGAATGATTGGTGGCTGCGCGTGGCCATGGCAATGCAGTTCGCGGGTGCTGCTGGCAACCTGATTGACCGGTTGGTCTTTGCCCAAGTCACCGACTTCATCTCTGTTGGTAATTTTGCGATTTTCAACGTGGCTGATGCGAGCATTTCTGTCGGTGTAGCGGTGCTGCTGCTTGGGGTCTGGCTCAAAGAGCGGGCTGAAAAGAAAAGTTCTGCGATAAACGCCTCTCTTAAAGAAAAGGTGCGTGAGCCGATCGATGATGAGGCAAAGAGTGGTTGATCGGATCGAAACCTTTCGTTTGGAGACAGAAGGCAGAAAGCGGCTGGATGTTTTCCTGACCAACTGCCTACCAGAGTTTTCCCGTTCACGAATTCAGGGATTGATCAAAGACGGCTTTGTCAAAGTGGGGATTGAGACCATTACAAAGCCAGGGCGGGATTTGGAGGCTGGCGAGCAGATTGAGGTTCGGATCCCCCCACCCATTCCAAGCGGATTGATAGCTGAAGATATCCCGCTCGATATCGTCTTTGAGAACCAGGATTTAGTTGTTGTGAATAAACCAGCCGGGATGGTGGTCCACCCTTCTCCAGGACACAATAGGGGCACGCTGGTCCATGCTGTGCTTGGATATATCCCGGAACTTGAAGGTATAAGCGGTGAGGAACGTCCGGGGATTGTCCACCGGCTGGATAAAGACACATCCGGTCTAATAGTGGTTGCCAAGAATGAACGGGCGCACAACTGGCTGCAGGAGCAGTTCAAATCCCGTAAAGTCGAGAAAATATACCTAACGCTGGTGGATGGCAGACCGCCCACACTCTCTGGGCGCGTAGAAGCCCCAATTGGACGCAATACCACGCACCGCAAACTGATGGCGGTTGTTCCACTGGATAAAGGCCGTGAAGCCGTCAGCGAATACCGCACACTGGAATGTTTCCCTGCCCATACCTTACTCGAAGTCCATCCGCTGACCGGACGTACGCACCAAATTCGCGTCCACATGGCGTTCTTAGGCTGTCCAGTGGCGGCGGATATGGTATATGGATTACGCAAGCCGACGGTAAATTTGAACAGGCATTTCCTTCATGCATACAAACTAAAGATCGTTCTTCCCGGCGAGAAGCAGACCAGGATATTTCAAGCTTCTCTACCTCAAGAATTACAGTTTGTGCTTGAGCACTTACGCCAAGAATAGGAGTGATTTATGGAATTCGTTGATCTCCGCTCCGACACTGTTACCAAACCCACGCCTGCCATGCGCGAGGCGATGGCGAATGCCGAAGTTGGCGACGATGTTTATGGTGAGGATCCAACTGTTAATCGTCTGCAGGAAATGGCGGCCGAGATGATGGGTAAAGCATCCGGCTTATTTGTTGCTTCGGGGACGATGGGTAATCTAGCAGGGGTTTTAGCTCACTGTCAGCGCGGCGATGAGGCGATCGTAGGCAATAAAGCCCATACATTCTTGTTCGAGGCAGGGGGGATTTCGGCGCTGGGTGGCGTCCACTCATGTCAATTGCCCAACCAGCCCGACGGCTCGCTGGGGTTGGAGGATATAGAAGCAGCCATCCGCCCGGACGACCCGCATGACCCCATCACGCGGCTGATTTGCCTGGAAAATACCCATAATCGCTGCGGTGGAACATATCAGACGCCGGAATATATGAACAGGGTAAGTGAATTTGCTCATGGGCGCGGGTTGTCTGTCCATCTGGATGGGGCGCGGATATTCAACGCTGCAGCTGTACAGGAGATTAAGGCAAAGGAAATAGCCGGACCCGTCGATTCGGTTACTTTCTGTCTAAGCAAGGGGTTGTGTGCACCGGTTGGGTCGGTTTTGTGTGGCTCGAAGGAGTATATCCGTAAAGCACACCGCCTCCGGAAGATGTTGGGCGGCGGTATGCGCCAGGCTGGGATTCTGGCGGCGGCTGGGATTGTCGCATTGGAGACGATGACCGGGCGGCTGTCGGAGGATCATGCCCGGGCAAGGAAATTGGCCAACGGCTTGAAGCAGGTTCCGGGGCTCATTCTTGACCCGGAAGTTCCAGCGACGAATATGGTTTTTCTGTCGCTGACCCCGGAAGTGAAGTCGCAAACCAGCGAAGTTGTTGAAAAACTAAAGAGATACGGCATCCTAGCCGGTGTGACAGGCCAGCGAAGTTTCCGCCTCGTGTTGCATTACTGGATTGATGATGCTGGGGTTGAAAAAACCATCACGGCATTCGGCGATGTGGTGCAGTAAGTTTAGAAGAAAAAGTGTATCCAATAAATGGGATGTTTTTGGGCCTGAGAAAATCCTTGTTAAAAAGGAAAACTTCATACCACAACGATTCCCAGAAACCTTTTATTGTGCTGATTTATTAGATTTGATTCACCCATAAAAACGCGTAAAGCGTGACTTAAGTTGCTTCAACTTACAATCCTTTTGGCTAGTTAAGTTATAATTCTCGCGGCAAGTGGAACTTTTGGTTCTTCGGAGAGATGGTATGCAGAGCATGCTGGAAATCATTACCCATGTGTCACAGAGTATTCAGTCAAGAATTAAATACAAGCCGCGCATTGGGTTGATATTAGGTACTGGATTAGGCGGATTGGCACAAGCGATTCAAAATGCAACTGTCATCCCTTACCATGAATTGCCGGATTGGCCTGTTTCAACTGTGATTGGCCATGTCGGGCAACTTGTAATCGGCGAGTTGGAAAGCCAGGTAGTGCTGGCAATGCAGGGACGTATTCACTATTACGAAGGTTACAGTATGCAGCAAGTCACTCTACCGGTAAGGGTAATGCAGCGGCTGGGGATTGAAATTCTAATCGTGACCAACGCTGCCGGAGCCATTCAACCGGATTTTGTTCCCGGCGATGTGATGCTGATCACAGACAACCTGAACTTGACCGGGATGTCTGGCCTAAATCCGTTGATAGGGCCGAATCTGGATGAGTTCGGGCCGCGCTTTCCCGATATGAGTCAGTCTTATGACAGGCAGTTATGCGACTTGGCGCGTAAGATTGCAAGAGAGGGCAATTTGCTATTGCGCGAAGGAGTATATGTCGGGCTGAGCGGCCCTTCGTTTGAGTCTCCAGCAGACCTGCGTTTTTTACGAATAGCCGGAGCAGACGCGGTTGGCATGTCCACTGTATCAGAAGTGATTGTGGCGCGTCATGGTGGGACCCGGGTGCTGGGGTTCTCCGGAATAAGCAATAAGGCTAATCTGGATGGGAATACCATTACCTCACACGAGGAGGTTCTCGATGCCGGCCACTTGATTGTTCCTAAGTTGGAAATGCTTATACAAGGCGTTTTACGTTCACTTTAGTTGGTGGGATGGCGTCTATTCTGCTTTTTTTTAACAGTTACAAAATTCTGATATACCTGTTTCTTGTCATAGGGCTAATATTTTCTATTCGCGGTTTGGCGCGAGCCCGGCGAGAGTTGGACGAATCTCTGTATGGTCTGGAACGTGAGACAGCCCATCAACATACCAGGCAAGCAGTCGCTGCCCTTACCATAATTGTCTTACTGATTATTGCTGAATTGGTGTCAACAGTATTCCTGGCAACTACTTTACCAGCACTTTCCCTACTCATCACGCCGACCATGAATCCGCTGATTACACCAACAAATACCATCCCCTCTGAGTTGTTGGCAACAATAGAGGTCTTAACACCTGAGCCCACACCAACGGCTCAAACATCCGGTTGTATCCCCGGGCAAATTATTATTACTTCACCCAAACCAGGAGAGGTAGTCAAAGGCCAGGTAATATTGGTAGGAACGGCTGATATTCCTAACTTCGGATTTTATAAGTACGAGTTCTCGCCATTGGGAACAGATGTATGGTCCACCATCCAAGCCAATCGTGAGGTGAAGCAGGATGTTGAATTGGGACGTTGGGATACCAGTGAGATTTCCCCGGGCGATTACTATCTGCGTCTGGTTGTTATAGACAATCAAGGCAATGCGCTCCCGCCTTGCATCGTTCCGGTTCGAGTCACAGCCCCATGAGGTAACAAATGCCCGAGATCCAGATACGATCCGCAATTACGACCGATTTGTCCGCTCTGATGGCGATTGACCATTCATGCCATACCGAATACGTTTGGCAAATGGATGTAGATCATGAGGATGGTCAATTTGGTGCTATTTTTCGGGAGATACGCTTACCGCATACTGTATCAGTCTTGTACCCGCGGCAGGTAAATGCGTTATCCGAATCCTGGAGTCGCCGTTCAGGGATGCTGGTGGCCGTCATTGGCGGGCAAGCCATTGGGTATATTCGGGCGAATGATGCAATCTTCCCGCATACTGCTTGGTTGATGGATGTGGTGGTTGCAACCCGTTTTCGCCGCCAGGGGGTTGCAAGCGCACTGGTATTGGCAGCGCATTCTTGGGCGGTGCAACGTAAAGATCGCCGCGTTTTGCTCGAAATGTCATCGAAGAATAATCCAGCCATTCGACTTGCACAAAAACTAGGTTACGAGTTCTGCGGGTATAATGACCAGTATTACGAGACACTTGATATAACGCTGTTCTTTGGGCGTTCCATTCGGTAGTTGCACGGAAGGTCTGAATGCTTAACGGTTGGTTGCATGATTTGCTGGTGGGGATAAGAACGATCAATGATATTCTCACAGCCGGGATCGCCATCACGGCCTTTTCGTTGTTTCTTTACGCGCTGTCTTTCAATTTACGTGACCGAGTAGCACGTTCGTTTGCTATCATCTTATTGTGTGTAGTGGTGGTTTTTACATCTGAGGCAATGGAGAGTTCAGCTGCTTCACCTGACATGATCGCTCTATTCCTTCGCTTGGAATGGTTAGGTATTATTTTTTTACCCCCTGCTTATTTCCATTTGTCCGATGCTATTCTAGTTACAACCGGCCGCCCTTCACGTGGGCGCAGGCGCATTGTTGTAAGGGCGATGTACTTTATTTCGACGATATTCCTGTTGTTGTTGGGATTTGGGTATCTGCTTGGCCCGATGGTATTGGCCGGTCAGCCTGCGCCACACCTCCAACGTACCATTTGGACAGAAATCTTTACGACTTATTATGCTGTGACAATGATCCTGGCGTGGGTCAATTTTAGGCGCGCTTATCGCCACACGTTAACCCGTTCGGGTCGTCGCCGTATGATTTACTTGCTGGCAGGAGCTACTGCTCCAGCACTTGGGTCGTTCCCATATCTTCTTTATGGATCGATACTTGCTGAAAGTCACCCATATATTTTCTGGGGAATGGCGCTGGTTAGCAATTTGCTGGTGAGTGGGTTGATAATCCTCATGGCTTATGCGGTGGCTTTCTACGGCGTTTCTTGGCCAGATCGGGTAGTCAAAAGCCGATTATTTAAATGGATCATGCGCGGACCTGTGACCGCCTCAGTTGCACTAGGCGTGATGACCATCGTTCGACGTGCGGGTGAATTATTTGGGACAATTTATTCCGGTGCGGTACCCACCGCCATGGTAACGACTGTATTATTGATGGAACATACTATAACGTTGGCTGCTCCGCTTTGGGAACGTTTCATCTTTTTTGGACGCGACCGCGCCGATCTGGTTCTGCTGCAAAACTTGGAAGAACGACTGATAACGCAAAATGATTTGCGTCAATTCCTGGAAGCGGTTCTAGCCGCTGTGCGCGATCATTTACAGTCACCAGCAGCGTTTGTCGCGGCGTTGGATGGAGGGGAACTCTCGTTGGTTGTATCTACTAGGAATTTACCGCTTATTAAAGAGTCTAAACTTACGGAAGCTTTACAGGTAGTCACCCATGAGGGGAATGGTAATGGCGACGAATATATCTGGGGCGATTATTGGCTATTCCCGCTCCACCAACCGCCAGAGACAGTAGAAAGCGAGCCAGCTCTGCTCGGTTTACTGG
This sequence comes from uncultured Anaerolineales bacterium, assembly GCA_903873975.1. Classification (GTDB taxonomy): domain Bacteria; phylum Chloroflexota; class Anaerolineae; order Anaerolineales; family Villigracilaceae; genus UBA877. The sequence goes on along the minus strand of CAIQQN010000329.1, from coordinate 22,849 downwards.
GGGCGGTCCGTAGCCCAGAACAGGCCATTCTTAAAGAACAGCGCCAAGCCCTTAAACTTCTTATCCAAAGGGCGTCTTTGGCTTTGCAGGACCGTCGTTTGCAGAAGAGCGTTTTTCGCTCTTTGGAAGACCTTCGTCCACAAGTGGATATGTTCCAGCGCCTACGTGCTGTCGGTCGTTACGATAGCAAGGCCAGTCTGTTAGAGGAGGCTTTGCCTCCCGAATCAGATATGGCGGAATGGGTGAGGGATGCCCTGACTCATTACTGGGGCGGTCCGAAATTGACCCAAAACCCGCTACTAAACCTTCAAATTGTCCAGCAGGCCCTGGATGAGCACAACGACAATCCTGCCAACGCTTTACGGTCCATCCTACGCCAAGCGATGGACAATGTCCGCCCAGAGGGAGATCGGCGTTTTACCGGGGAATGGATCTTATTTAATATCCTTGAAATGAAGTTCGTTGAGGGTCGTAAGGTACGTGAAGTCGCTACCCGCCTGGCAATGTCCGAAGCGGACTTGTATCGTAAACAGCGAGTTGCGATTGAGGAAGTGGCACGCGTGATTCTGGATATGGAGCGACAGACACAGGTAAGGATTAATGGGAAGGAGGTTGGACAAGTTAATGGTGCATAATCAATTCTCTGAACAAGATGTGCCGGTTTATGATGATGGCTGGTGGGAGTCAGTCTTGGCAGAAGAAGAAAGCCGGGCTGTACAAGCCACAACCAAGGCTCAGAAGGTTGAGGAATCTACAAAGCCATCATCTGATTGGGAAAGAGCAATGTCGTTGTACCGCCAGGATGGTATTATCGAACTGACGGTCACAGGATATAACCGGGGAGGCTTACTAGTCGAAGGGGAAGGACTAAATGGCTTTGTACCATGTTCGCATCTGGTGGACTTGCCCTTTCAACCTAACGAAGACCACCGCGAAGATTGTCTTTCAGTCTACGTCGGTCGGACATTGAGGCTGAAAGTCATCGAGTGTGTGCCAGAAGAGGGACGCATGGTCTTTTCAGAACGCGCCGCTCGTGCTGAGGCCGGAAAACGGCCGACACTTTTCAACACCATCCAGCCAGGTCAGCACATAGAAGGCGAAGTTACCAATGTCACAGAGTTCGGGGTTTTTGTGGACCTGGGAGGGGTTGAGGGCCTTATCCACATTTCCGAACTTTCCTGGGGACGCGTCTCTCATCCCAGTCAGGTGTGTCAGGTTGGGCAGCATGTCGAAGTCCAGGTAATGGAAGTTGTGCCGGAGCGCTGTCGGATCGCTCTAAGCCTGAAACGGTTATCGCCAAATCCCTGGGAATTGGCCCAAGTCCGATACCCGGTCAATACGATTGTTCCAGCGGTTGTGACGGCGCTGGTTCCGTTTGGCGCGTTTGCCCGTCTTGAAGAAGGTTTGGAGGGCTTAATCCATGCATCGGAAATCCCGCTGCCTCCCAACAAAACGATCAAGGACATCCTTTTACCGGGACAATGTGTGCAGGTGCGGGTTCTGCAAGTGGAGGCATCGCGCCAACGCCTTGGTTTAAGTATGAAGATCAACTAATATGCCTTCTAAATCACACAAGACCCGTTCGCATTTTGAAGACGATCACTCCAAGACACCCCGTTTCAATAACTGGGTGGATCGCTTAGCGAGGCTTGAAACCCACTTTGGGCGTTTTCTCTGGGATATCCTCGGTGTTTTCCTGCTGGTATTTGCCTTGATGACCCTCCTGGGGATATTCGGCTTGTCAAGAGGTACCCTGCTTGAAAAATGGGTCTCTTTACTTGAAAACTGGCTAGGTTGGGGTAGCTTGCTGGTTATCATAACAGCTGGAGCAGCGGGCTTGTTTGCATTTCGCCGCAGCCGCCAAGTGGTAAAAGTCCGCTGGGGACAAGTAATTGCTCTGGAACTGACAGCTTTTTTTTCGCTTGCGGTACTTTCGGTTCTCAGTGGCAATCGGTTGACTGAAATGTGGGGCGGGAAAATCGGCTGGGGAATTTCAATGCTGGTGGTCCAGTTCATCGGTCCGATCTGGGGTGGGCTGGTCATTTGCTTGTCCTGGGGGTTGGCGTTGATGGCTGCTTTCCGCCTCTGGCACCACCTCGAAATCTGGTTGTTCAACTTATCTGGCGAACCGCTCGCGACTGAAAGGGGAACTGCTGCGCCGGAAACGCCGATCATTTCTCCACTTCCAATGGAAAAACCTGCCGCAGGTTCCACCAACAGCGCCAGAAAACCCGCTCAGAAACTGCCACCGGAATTCCGCAAGTCGTTCAAGATTCCCGAAAAACAAGACAGCCACGCAGGCTCACTTCCACTGCGTGGAGAACGCCTACCTCCTTTGAATGTATTACTCGGTGAACAAGCTGCCCGCCCAGACGAGCGGACAATTAACCAAACAGCCGGGCAGATCGAAAAGTCTCTTTCAGAGTTTGGTATTCCGGCCAAGGTAGTTGGCTTTCGCATCGGGCCGACGGTGACGCAGTTTGCAGTCCAGCCGGGGTTCATCAAAAAGGGTACAGAAGAAGATGCCCAGCAGATGAAAGTCCGCGTGGCGCAGATTGCCAGTCTTCAAAAGGACCTGGCTCTATCCCTTTCTGCTGAACGTCTACGCATCGAAGCACCAGTACCAGGGCGCGGGTACGTGGGTATAGAAGTACCGAACCCGCGTTCTTCACTGGTACGTTTACGCCCGCTATTGGAGACGGAAGCTTTCTATAAATTTGGTTCACCGTTAACGATTGCGCTGGGGCGGGATGTTTCAGGCAATCCGCTCTTGGCAGATCTGGCTCGTATGCCGCACTTGCTTATCGCCGGGACGACCGGTTCGGGTAAGTCGGTCTGCATTGCTGCAATGGCAATGTGCCTCGCCATGAATAATGCTCCTGAAGACATGCGCATGGTTATGATTGACTCGAAAATGGTCGAGTTGATCCGTTTCAATGGATTACCTCATCTGTATGGCAAGGTCGAGACGGATTTAAAGCGCATCCTGGGTGTATTGCGCTGGGTGGTGGTGGAGATGGAACACCGATACAAGTTGTTGGAAGCCGCAAAAGCCCGAGACATTGATGCCTATAACCGTCAACTCCAACGCCGGAAGGATGTCCAGACGCTGCCCCGTATTGTTATTTTAATAGACGAGATGGCCGATTTGATGATGTCGGCCCCTGACCAAACTGAACACAACTTGGTCCGCCTGGCGCAAATGGCGCGCGCCACCGGCATTCATCTAGTGGTTGCCACACAGCGCCCCAGTACGGACGTGGTGACCGGTCTCATCAAAGCCAATTTCCCGGCGCGCCTGGCATTTTCTGTGGCTTCAGGTGTAGATTCGCGTGTTATTCTGGATTTACCCGGGGCAGAGACTTTACTCGGGCGCGGCGACCTACTCTTCCTGAATCCGGAGGTTGGCAGCCCGGTACGCGCCCAGGGGGTGATGGTCACTGACCAGGAGATCGAGCGTGTCATTTCCCACTGGCAGAAAATGGTGCCGCAAAAGGATGTCCGCCCACCGTGGGAGTCAATGCTTACTGAGGCATCTGAGGAAGGCAGCGACGATGTATTGATTGAGCAGGCGATTACGGTGCTCAAAAAGGAGCAGCGCGCCAGCGCTTCCATGCTCCAACGGCGTTTGAGGATTGGATATCCGCGGGCTGCACGTCTGCTGGATCAGCTCGAGGAAACGGGCGTGGTGGGCCCATCCATGGGTGGCGGACGCGACCGAGAAGTACTACTTGAACCGGACGATGTGAATGGGGACACTCCCGCGGATGATAATTCCTAGTGTGGTATGATTGCCCAGTTTTAATATCTGTCTTCAGAGGAATTCCATTGACTCAAACTTCCGAACAAAAGAAAATGACATTTGCTGATAAGATGCGGGTCTGGTTCCGATGGTATTTGAACCCAATTGCTGGTTTTTTGAATCGTCTCGGCATCCGGCCAAATACAGTCACATTGATTGGACTTATTGGAACGATTGGCAGTGCCGTGCTGATTGCTTTCGGTCACATGACCTGGGCTGGCATCCTTCTGTTGGTCATGGGGCCAGTAGATGCCATGGATGGGGCACTGGCACGCCTGCGTAACGAAGCAAGTGATTGGGGGGCGTTTGTAGATGCGGTCACTGACCGCTATTCAGAGCTATTCCTTTTCCTCGGTTTTCTTGTATATTATATGCTCCATGCCAATGCCGCTGGTGTGATTTTGGCATACCTGGCGGCAGCCGGGTCGGTCCTGGTATCTTATGTAAAAGCGCGTGCCGATGCTTCCAAACTGGATGCAAACGTTGGCCTATTGACGCGCGTTGAGCGTTACATTGTTCTTATCCCCGGATTGATTTTCAACTTACCGTTACTTGTCTTAATTATTATTGCCATATTGGCGAATTTCACAGCTTTGCAACGTATTATGCGCGTGCGGCGGGACGCTCATCGTCATCTATCTCAAGCTCAGGAGTAGATCATGCCAACCTTACCGAACGGTTTTGATATTCCCATCCCATTTCTCAACCAATCCTTTCACATTTACTATTATGGGATTTTGATCACACTCGGCGTGATTGCTGCTGCCTTCCTGGGACAAGCTGAGGCTAAGCGCCGCGGCATGAATCCGGAATTCATTTGGGATGCGCTATTCTGGGTGGTTCTGGCCGGGATTGTCGGGGCGCGTATCTGGCACATCCTGACGCCGCCGCCTTCGATGGTCGAACAAGGGATAACCACCAAGTGGTATTTGATGCACCCACTGGATATGCTTAACATCCGAAATGGCGGGTTGGGCATCCCCGGAGCAGTGATTGGCGGTGCGCTGGCATTATGGATTTATTGCCGCAGGAAGAGAATCTCTTTCCTGACCTGGGCAGATGTGGCTGTGCCGGGAGTGGCGCTGGCACAAGCCATCGGTCGCTGGGGCAATTTCTTCAACCAGGAACTTTATGGTCTACCCACGAATCTCCCCTGGAAAATCTACATTGACCCTCTCCACCGCGTGGAAGGTTTTCAAAATTACGAGTATTTCCACCCGCTGTTCCTGTATGAATCACTATGGAATGTGGCCAACATGGCTGTGCTGCTATGGCTGGCGCGCCGCTTCGAGAAATGGCTTAAACCAGGCGACATCTTCCTTATCTATATGATAATGTACTCCATAGGGCGGTTTAGTCTTGATTTCCTGCGATTGGATGCATCCCAGGTGGCGGGCATCAATTTTAACCAAACATTTGTTGTCATTGTAGCACTGGTTGCGGGAGTTATCATTTTCTTGAACCACCGCCTCCGGCATGCCTAAACTGTAATGATCCATACTGAAGACCTGAGTAAACAATTTGGCGATTACTGGGCCGTGGATGGAGTCAGTATTGATGTTTATCCCGGACAGGTGCTTGCGCTCCTGGGCCAGAACGGGGCCGGGAAGACCACTACCGTCCGTTTGCTGACCTCAGTGCTGGCTCCCACCCGGGGTCGGGCATGTATTGCCGGGTTTGACGTGGTCCAATCCCCGGAACAGGTACGAGCTTCGGTCGGCGTGCTGACCGAACAACACGGCCTGTACCTGCGCATGACTGGTCTGGAATACCTGGATTTCTTCGGAAAGGTCTATCGCTTAAACGCGAATGCGCGCCAGAAGCGGATCTGGGAGTGGATGGAATATTTCGGCCTGGTAGAGGTTTCCAAACGTCCCATCGGTCAATATTCGAAAGGAATGCGTCAGAAACTGGCGCTGGCGCGCACATTAATCCACGAACCACCCGTGCTATTACTTGACGAGCCAACCTCGGCCATGGATCCAGAATCAGCACGGTTGGTGCGGAATGCAATTGCCAGCCTGCGCACGGAACAGCGCACCATTATTATCTGTACGCACAACCTGGTTGAAGCAGAAATGCTAGCGAATAAGATAGCCATCATTTATCGCGGGCGAATTTTGACCAGCGGAACGGTAGAGGAGTTGAAACGAAATTTGCTAGGACCGGCTGAGTACGAGGTGAGGGTGCGAGGTAAATGGCCTCGCCGGACCCTGAACCTACCGGCAGGTGTCACTCCAATCGAAGCTAGCGAGACTGGTCCCCGGTTCCGGGTAGAAGACCCGCTGATTGCCAATCCTATTTTGCTTAAAGAGTTGATGAAACGCGGGGCGGAAGTAGTGGCATTACAGGAACTACCGCGCACGCTTGAACAGGTGTATCTAGCTGCCATGGCGCAGGTGAATCGTGTATAAGAGTTGGAGTGACGATCTCCGTTTGACTTGGCTAATGGCCTGGCGCGAACTTCGTGACCAGCTTCGCGATTGGCGTATCATCTTCCCGATGGTTGTGCTGACGCTGATCCTGCCGTTTTTGGCCGATTTAGGTGCGCAGGCTGCCATCAATTTTACAACCCAATATGGAACCCCATTGGTTGCCGAGCGGCTGGTACCATTCCTACTTATGGTGGTGGGTTACTTCCCGATTACGGTTTCATTGGTTATTGCACTAGAGTCGTTCGTCGGTGAGAAGGAGCGCGGGACAATTGAACCACTTCTGCTCACCCCGCTAAAGGATTGGCAACTTTTCACGGGAAAATTGATTGCCGGGACGGCTGCACCGCTGGTGACTTCTTACCTAGGTATTACTGTATACATGATCGGCCTCTATTTTCAACGTATCCCATTCCCCGATCTCAATCGAATGATCCAGACGTTGACGCTGACTACCTTTCAGGCGCTCCTAATGGTCAGCGGAGCCATACTGATTTCCACGCAAGCTACATCAGTGCGGGCGGCCAACCTGATGGCGTCGTTTATCGTCATCCCGATGGCATTGCTTATTCAAGGCGAGAGCGTCATGCTATTCTGGGGTAACGACCAGGTGCTCTGGCTGGCGGTGGTCGGGGTGGCTGTTTTGACAGCGCTGCTGGCTCGGGTCGGCATTGCCCATTTCCAGCGAGAGGCCTTGCTAGGACGTGAAATTGATGTGCTCAATCTGCGCTGGATTGGACGGACTTTCTGGCAGGCTTTCAAAGGAGATGCCAAGACTCTTTGGGGCTGGTTTAGGTTCGAGATCCTGAAAACGTTACGGAAACAAATTCCATCGATAATTCTTATGATCGCCATCGGTTTGATAGCGGCTGTAGCGGGTTATATTTGGGTAACCATGAATTCCACAAAATTAGGGGGTCAGTTTAAGGCGGGTGATCTTTCAAGCCTTTTGCCCTCTGGGGTGGGCTTACCGATTGCCAGTGTTGGAATTTCCTTCTTAGCGATCTGGGGACACAATGTGCAGGCAATTGGGGTTATCCTGCTGTTGGGCTTGTTCTCCTTCGGCGTTCTGGGAGCATTGGTTTACCTTCTGAATATGGGTATCATTGGGGCGGTATTGGCGTTGATCGGATCAATGGGAGGATCACCATTGAAAATGGGCGTGTGGGGAATTCTTCCGCACGGTATCTTTGAAATCCCGGCCCTGATTCTTGCCAGCGCGGCAATTCTGTATATAGGGATTGCGCTGGTAACCCCGCGCCCTCAACGGACCCTAGGTGAGGTGCTCATCGAAGCAATTGCCGATTGGACAAAGATTGGCTTTGGCATAGTGCTGCCGTTGTTGACCATCGCGGCCATTATCGAGACGTGGGTTACTCCTGTGCTATTGTTATCTGCCTTGAAATAGGGGCAGGAATAAGAAAGAAAGGCACTTCATATGCCACGACTTATTTTTCTGGGAACATCAAATGCCATCCCTGACGAGCATCATGAAAATACCCATATGGTTATAGTGGGGAAACAACGTGTTGTATTAATTGATTGCGTTGATAACCCGATTTTACGTTTCAAGAAAGTTGGAGTGGATTTTAATCGTTTGAGCGATGTGATCCTGACCCACTTCCATCCTGACCATGTTTCTGGCGTGCCGCAAATGCTCATGAATATGTGGCTGATGGGACGCAGCCTTCCCTTGCATATTTATGGATTGCACCATACTCTCGACCGCATCGAAGGTTTGATGGGGCTTTATGGCTGGTCTGAATGGCCTGATTTCTTTCCGGTCGTCTTTTACCGCCTGCCTATGCAAGAAATGATTTCAGTGTTGGAATGTGAAGAATTCCATATCCTAGCTGCTCCAGTGCAGCATTTTATCCCAACCATCGGTTTGCGGATTGAATTTCTGAATTCCAAGAAGGGGGTGGCTTATTCCTGCGATACCGAACCTTGCCCTCAGGTGCTTCGATTGGCTGCTGGAGCGGATGTGCTGATCCATGAGGCTTCCGGCCCGCTTCCGGGACATTCGTCTGCGATGCAGGCAGGAAAAGCCGCTGCTCAAGCAGAGGTTGGCGCGCTATATCTTATCCATTATCCGACAGGGCAGTTTGCGGTGGGTGATCCACTCTCCGAGGCACGGACGCAATATGATGGTCCAGTGACATTGGCAGAGGATTTTGCATCATTGAGTTTTGATTAAAAACAAAATTCCAGGTGATTATTCAGCACTGGGAATTCATCTGATCTTTTACCATCCATGGATGAATTGTTCCCATTCGGCGTTTTCCTCCAGATGCCGTCCGAAGATATAGTATGCACTGGCAGGGGGTTCCTTCGGAGTATGAAGCAGGGTCATCTGGGCTTCGTCCAGTTGCCGTCCGCCTTTGCGATGATTACAGGATGGACAGGCAGTTACAACATTCGTCCAGATATGTTCGCCTCCCAGATGTTTGGGCCAGACATGGTCAACGGTTAATGCGCTTGAGTGCCGCCCGCAATACTGGCAGGTGAATTTGTCGCGGCGAAAAACCTCGCGGCGGGTCAGTTTGACCTGTAAGCGCGGGCGATGAATCATCTGTTCAAGGCGGATGACGGAGGGTATTGGAATAGTCTGTTTAACTGTCTGAATATAGCCGCGGCCATTCATGATCAGATCGGCTTTCCCCGAAAAGATCATGCCAACAGCGCGGCGGGTGTTGCAGACATTGATCGGCTCAAAATTAGCGTTGAGTACCAAGACTGGCGCATTCATAGCGCCTCCACATTGGCGTGTATTATACTCCACACCTGACAGGTTTGATAATAAGAGGGCACTATGCAAATACTTATAGCAGGTGGTTCCGGACCTATCGGAACGGCTTTGACGAAATCTCTTCTGGCGGAGGGACATCAGGTCGCGATCTTGACTCGATATCCACAAAGAGCGCGGCTGGCCGAAGGGGTACGGGGTATAGGTTGGGATGGCCGGACGATTACCGGTTGGGGAGAACTGGCCTCACGAGTGGATGCCATCGTTAATTTGGCTGGGGAGAGTCTCGGGTCCGGACCTTGGACCAGGGAGAGAAAGACCCGGATTTTGTCCAGCCGCGTGGAATCCGGAAAGGCAATATATGATGCCATCCGCTTCCCAAAGCGTTTGCAAGAACTTGGATTTCGTTTCTGCTTTGAGACCGCTGAAGCTGTGTCGATGGATCGGTTACAGGTACCTTAATTCCCCATTCGCCTATAAGAATACGCAACCCTAGACGGAATATATCTGGCATGGTAGAATACCGCCCGCTGGAATTGGGGGCTCGTCCAATGGCAGGACGACTGACTCTGGATCAGCAAATAGGGGTTCGACTCCTCTGCCCCCAGCTAAGAGGCTCTCAATTCTTTGGGAGTCTCGATTTTTTAGATAGAGAGGTTCGACTCCCGATAAGCGGATGATATCCTTTACCCCCATGATGGCGGGGGGTGAGGAGATAAGAGGGTAAAACCTGGGTGCAATCTGGAGACCCTCAACTAATAGGGATTTTACAAATCAAGAACATTATCAAGTCCACGACGGAGCCCAACGAATGTATTGACCTTCCGAATTGCCAATAGAGCACCATCCACATATGGTTGGGCACTACTTCCCGAGTCATGGCGAATTATGAGTTTTTGATCAGGCATACCAAAAATGATCTCCACCGAAATTGTATATCCAGGCAGTCGGATGGAATGAATTTGTGATCCCGTCACGCGTGTGCCGCGTGTCTCTACAACGCCATGGGTCTGCGCCAGTTGGATAGTTGGTTCTGACGGGCGAATGTTTGATAACCGATAAGCCAGTTCGCGGGCTGTTCCACTTGGCGCGTCTTTTTTGTCATCATGTGCGTAGTCAACGATTTCCCACTGGGGAATATATCTAGCTGCGATTTCGGAAAATTTCTGTAACAAGACAACGGTGAGAGCAAAATTGCCAACTGCTAATACCCCCAATCGGCAGTGTTCAGCGACCGTCGCAATTTCGGCATAATCTGCGTCAGTTAATCCCGATGTACCAATAACAACATGTACTCCCTGATGTAATGCTGCCAAGACATTGGATTTAGCGACATCTGGTTTTGTGAAATCGAAAAATACCTCACATGGATGAGCGAGTGCTTCCTGCGCGGATGCATATACTGGACAATTTAGAAGCGGTTCATTTAGCACATCACCCAAGATATGCTGGGCATGAGTGCGAGATACTGCGGATACAAGAGTAATATCATTAGATTTGGCAATTGCGAGGGCTAAGGCTGAGCCAGCCCATCCAGTTGCGCCTGCGAGAATGATACGAATTGACATGATTCCTCTTTGTTGTTTAATAAGTAAAATCGAAATTTCTGGTTACCCAACAAGATGCTCAGTCACTGTTTGTTGGTTCAACAGCTTATGGACCGTTGCGAATAAATCGCTGAAATAAAGATGATTATTAGGCGGCAATTGAGTAAATGCAAAGATGGATATTATACGGCTAACTGTTATGACCCAGGCGATTATTAACACCCCACCACATCCGCATGCACATCCCGTTCGAAGACGTAAACCGGGTCAGCACCGACACCGACGCCTTCATCGTCGCCCCATAGCGACGTTATGACTGATGGCGGGTTTCCGCCTAGGTAGGTGCTCCGCGAAGGCCGCCTCAACCGAGGCGAAGCCCGCCAGGGGCTTTTTGCGTTTTTTTGCAGAAATAAGACATCTCGCGTCTGATTTTGGTTTGGACCTGATCCGCTATTCTACCTGGTTGGCAGGTCGATAAGGATGGTGTCCACGCAGCGGCCGGCAATAGTTTTGCGAATCGCTTTCAAGGAACGGACATTGTGTGAATAATAAAAGAACTTCCGAGGCTGAACCTCGGAAGTTCTTACGATTAGATGTTCTCTGTTTTTGGTTTGCGCCGGAACCAGTTGCGCCACTCCTTGTTTTCCCAGACGACCAGTACCGGGGAGGCGTTGAAGATGGATGAATAGGTACCGGAGAACACGCCAACCAACAGGATGACTACAAAATGGCGGATGCTGGTGCCTCCAAAGAGAGCTAAAGCCAGCAGCGTAAACATTACCGTCAACTGAGTGTTGATCGAGCGGTCGAGGGTCTGGACGATGGAATGGTTGACAACGGTTGTAAAGTCTATGCGGCGATAGAGATTCGAGTTCTCACGGATGCGGTCGAAGACCACGATGTCATCGTGTACGGAGAATCCGATGATGGTCAGCAGTGCGGTCAGGAAGAGGGCATCAGCCTGCCAGCCGAGGAAGTGACCCAGGATGGCTTCCGCTCCGATTGTCACCAGAATATCGTGGATGGTGGCAATGATAGCAGCTGTGCCATACCGGAAGGAATTCGGCACCTTACGAAAGGCGATGGTAATGTAGATCAAGATTGCCAAAGAGGCCAAAGCCACCGCTCCAGCGGCGCGGATGGCGATTTCCTTGCCGATCACCGCGCTGACCTGGGTGAAGTTCATAATGACGACATCCTGGCCTCCGCCAAAGCGGTCTTTCAATGCGGCAACAACCTGGCTTTTTAGGGTGTCGTCCATCTCTTTTGAGCGAATTGAAAGCGAATCAGTCCCAACCGGCTGGACCAGGGGGTTGGAAATGTCAGCCTGCGAGGTGGACAATTCGTTGTAAAGCGCCTCGACATCCGTGATGGCTGGAGGCTGGCCGGAGGCAAATTTAACCTCAAGCAGGCTCCCGCCCGTAAAGTCGATACCAAGCGGCATCCCCCAGAAAATCAGGGCGAGGACGCCGGGGATGATGACCAGCAAGGAGATGCCGAAGTACAAGTAACGATGCTTAATGAGATTCATTGTGGCTCTCCTGAATACCGAACCAGCGGGGATGTTCGGTGAACTTGATATTATCCAGCACGCCATGCAGGAAAGTGCGGGTGACGATGATAGCGGTGAACAGACTGACCAGTACGCCGAGAGCCAGGGTCAGGGCAAAGCCTTTGACCACGCTGGCGCCAAAGGCGCTACCGAACCAGAACAGGATGATGCAGGTGATCAATGTCGATGAGTTCGAGTCACGAATGGAAGGCCAGGCCCGCTTCCAAGCCAGGTCAATAGCCTGGTGCAGGGTACGACCTGCGCGCAGTTCTTCTTTCAGACGCTCAAAAATGAGGATGTTGGCATCCACCGCCATACCGATACTCAGGATGAAACCAGCAATACCGGAAAGGGTTAAAACGACCGGGATCAGTTTGAAGAGCATCAAGCTGACCATGGCGTAGACCATCAAAGCCAGATCAGCAATGAAGCCCGGCAGGCGGTAATAGATGACCATGAAGAGGATAACGATCAGAAGGCCAATACCACCAGCGACCTCGCTGCGGCTGACGGATTCAGCTCCCAGCGTGGCACCCACCGACTGGCTCTCTACCACTTTGATCGGAATCGGCAGCGAACCATAACGCAGTTGAATGGCGAGTGTATTGGCGCTATCCTGGGTGAACGAACCCTGGATGATCCCTTGTCCGCCTGTGATCTTGGAATTGATGCTAGGGACTGAGATCACGCGCTTGTCCAAAACAATCGCCAGATATTGATTGATATGGCTACCGGTATAGTCAGCGAACATGGTGGCTGAATCGGATTTCAGGGTGAAAGCAATGTTGAAACCACCTAGGGTTGCGGCCTGCACATTAACAGAACTGAGCGCCGCGCCCGTCATAACTGTGTGGTAAATGGTTGTCGTGGCAGCCGGCGTCTCGGTGGGAGCAGGGGTGACAGATGGGTTGCTGGTGGGGGTAATTGTCGGGGTCTCGGTTGTCGAAGTGGAGGTAGCAGTGGAGGTAGCTGTGGATGTCCCATAGTCGGTCTGGATAATTGTCCCTGCCGCGACAGGGGTGGTGCCCATGTCTACGAATTCAAGCAACCCGGTTTCCTGCAAAGAGGCAACAACTTCACCTGGGTCCTGTAAACCAGGGAACTCGGCTACGATGCGGCGAGGGGGGGCTACCTGCATGACCACTTCGCTGACACCCAAGGCATTGGCACGGCTTTCCAGTATCTGCCGGGTGACATTCAAATCTGCTGAACTGATCGCGGCATCGGCAGGTAAATCCGCTTCCAGAAGTACCTGGAGACCACCGCGCAAGTCAAGCCCGAGACGGGTTTGCACATTGCGGTCAATGAGATTAGTTTGCGATTTGAAAGGATTGGGGATGGTGATTTGCTTGCTCACGTCCACCCAGATTGCGAGTGCAATCAATGGGATGATGAGAATGAGCCAGTTGTATTGGCGACGGTTCATAAAATGCTTCTCCATTCATGAAAATGCCAGCCTTTGGCTGGCGGCGGGGGTGATTATACTCCGATTGGGAAGGCATGGGTAGGGCTCTATTTAAGGTCTTTGGGAATTCCCAAAGACCCAATTAAAGGAGGCCTCGATTTTGGAGAAACTCCAAGACATTATCCAGGACTTCGATGATGCCAAGTGAATCGGTGTTCAAGTAGAAATCAGCATGTTCATGGGCATATGCCAGTCGTCTCTGTTGTTCCTCCCATTCGGACTCGGTCCACTTCATCCGGCGTCGCTCCGCACCCACTGAGCAGGATGCCTGTAAGAAAATCAGAACATCGGGCTTCGTTATTCGCTGCCACATATCCTTAACGAATGAATGTTCTTGAACAATGGCTCGTGCCCGATAACCATTTCGGTGTAAACCTTCAGCAAGGGTCGTTTTTCCCGCCCCGCAAGGACCGACGATGCCGATCAGGGATTTGAGGTTACCTAGAGGCTCCTTATCGGCTGGACTAATCGTTGTCATGCAGTAAATGGATCAGCTTTATCAAACGTTGATTGGCAGCCGGACTGTCATGCGGCGTACATCGTCCCCGCGCCGTTTTAACACTTTGAGTACCACAACGCTGATGTCATCTGTGGGACGTCCTTCGTCAAGATTTACTGCCTCAGCCAGAAGCGCGTCGGCGATGGCCTGCGGGGAGGGGTCCTGTTCTTCAAGCATTGCTTTTAGAGATGTGCAAACGTCCATCGGGCGTCCAACTCGTTCTCCAGCATGGATGAGCCCGTCGGTGTAGATGACGATCACCAATCCTGGTTCCACTGGGATTTCGCTGATGACTGGCCGGGTGTTGCGTGCGGTCCCAATCGAGTTAGATTCTGAACCAATGCAGTCAATCTCCTCACCGTGGGCAATGAAAAAAGGTACCGGGTTGTTGCGGGTGATTACAACTGTTCCGGTATGCAAATCCACAGATACAATGTTAAGTGTAGAAGTAACTTTACCCTGCTTATCCGTGTAGAGCAAATCCGAAGCCGCGCGTGCCGCTGCCCCGTCGCGGACACCTTCAGCAAGCAAGCTGATGACCTTACGGACGACCATCATCGAGACGGCCTTGGCACCACGCCCAGAAGTCTGTCCGTCAGCCAGCACCACGGAAAGGCCACCATTGGGCCGTTCCACCACTTCGAGCGTATCACCGCTCTCGGTGACGGCATACTTATTCGTTTTTGCGACGGCAATCTGGATTTCCATGCCCTCATTTTACTCCAAATCAGGAACCCGGTCTCCTTTCTGCTACAATGACCAGCACCTGGCTGCCCTTTAATTCCACAATCTCGCTTCGGACCTCGAAACCGGTGTGGGCGAATTGGTCTCTTATCGCTACCGAGACCAATCCCGGCTTGCCCGGTGTTTCTCTGCTAACCCGTAACAGCCAAGCCGCCAGCCGCTCCAGCGGACGCGTCCCGGTGATCCAAGCCATTGGAAGGATGATCAACTTTCCGGCCGGTCCAAGCACGCGCTTCATTTCTTTTAGCGTTAGTGAATCAAAAATATACTCGGAAGGGAAGGTGGATACCACTGAGTCAAAGGTCCCGTCCATAAAAGGGATATGTTGCGCGTAGCCACAAGATAAACAAGAGATGACCCCTTGTTTTCGAAGACGGCGGCTTGCCTGGTGCGCCATTTGGCGAGATTCGTCCAGCCCGAAAGCAGGGAGTTTATTCTTGTTCAGGGATAATTGTAGGTGCCCGGGACCGAAGCCAATTTCAAGCACACGCCCGTTAAGATAAGGGAGCGCGGCTTTCACCCAATCCTGCCAGCGACCCAGTGAAACCACCGCCGCGACGAAATCGTAAGTCCAGGCAAACTGATGATAGAGAAGATAGTAAATGGGGCGGAGGAGGAAAACGATCAGGCGCATGATCACGTGGTCAATCACGCTCGGGCAGCAGAGCCAGACGGAGCAAAATGAAAACAACCAATGCCACGAGGATCAACAAAAGTGCAATTGGTTGGGCTGCGTCCAAGCCGAAACCTTCGTAGCGCTCATACACGAGGACAGGGACAATTTTAGGGTGGTAGGCGAGAATGACAACTGCGCCGAATTCGCTGATGCCGCGGGCCCACATCATAACGGCTCCGCCCAACACCCCGCGCCAAGCCAACGGCAGGGTCACATGCCAGAAAACCTGCCAATAGCTGGCTCCATCCGTCATGGCGACGCGTTCCAATTCGTCGTCCACCATAGCAAAGGACTCGCGGCTTAGATTCACCAGGAATGGCAAGCTGACGAAGAGCATGGCGACCACGATGCCAGCGAGGTTGTCGGTGAAAGTGATCCCCAGAGGATACAGCCATTGACCGAGCAAGCCGTGGCGCCCAAAGACAAGCAGCAAGGCGATGCCGGCGGCAGTGTGCGGGATGACTATGGGCAGGTTGACGATGGCTTCCAATAGTCGTTTACCGTGAAATTGACGGCGTGCCAGCAGGTAGGCCAACGGGATGCCGCTTCCCAGAGCCAGAACCGTAGCGATGGCTGCCGCGCCGAAGGTCAGCCCGATGGAATGCAGGACTTCCGGATCGTCGAAAGAGGCCAGGAAATCCACCGGGGTGGTCGAGAGCAAGGTGCTGACCAACGGTAAGAGGATGAACAGGACAAGCAGTCCACCAGCGATGGAGAAGAACAGGTCAAAGGCGAGACGCTTGTGGCTCAGGGGGCCTCCGCGGGAACGCACAGGGATTGCAGGGCAGGAGGAGTACTCGCATAGCCATAACATAATGCAGGATCAAACAAGGGATGATAATCCGCCTCCATGATGGCCCGACCCTGCGAGCCAAGCAGGAAGGCCACGAACAGGGCTGCTTCAGCAAGGTGGGGAGCGTTCTCCGGAATGGTGATGCCGTATCCAATACGATCGCCACGAAACACCGGCTTTACCGAAGCGAAGCGCTGGAAGTCTTCATTCACTTGGACAGTGCTATAGATTTGCTGATCGCCTTCTTCTCCCAAGTTGAGGGCATCCGGAAGCCCAAGCAAGTTCAACCCATGCTGGCGGATGACGCTTTCATATTCAAAGGCGTAGTCCAAATCGCCGGATTCGAGCAGGGCAATCAATTCCATACTGGCGCCGCGCAGGATGATATGCGCACCGGGTTTGGTTTCCACGATCTCCGGTACTGTGACGGTGGTCAGGCCATCTTCACTGAAGATGCCGAGAGGAAAACTGAACTGTCCTTTGAACATATCTGTGAAGATGGTTGGCTGGTGATAGTAGTCGCGGGACAGGGCGTAAACCATCAAGGCTCGATAGCCGACGGCGTCGAAGCGCGGGTCAGCAAGGCCCACTCTGACATCCGGGCGGGAAAGGATCTCGTACCAATTGTCGATATTGATCTCAGAGGCATATTTGCTTTCCGGCCGGTAGGCCAGCGCCAGACGGTTACTGGCAAAGCGGATGTACCAGTCCGCGTTGGGCAGGCCGGTGTCTGGATCGTTCGTGGTGTACATCAGCATGGGGATAAGGGAGGCATCAGCGGTGGCGACCACGTCAATCGGTATGTGAAGGTCAGTGACCTGGCGGATGACCTGGATGCTACCGTGGTATTGCGCCTGGACGTCAATATGCGGGTACTCGCTTTCGAAGGCCTTTTCCAGGTCACCGAAAGGAATGATGAGGCTGCCGGCGGCGAAGACGACCAAGGGCGTCTGACTGGAGCTGACCGCCGGCATACCCGTGGACAGGCTGGCCGTGCAGCCGTTAATGAGAATGACCAGGCAAAAAAGAGCAACGAGGAGAATGGATGGGATGGGTTTCATGGCGGAAGGAAACTCTGACCAACAACAACCAAGTATAAACGATATGGAAAGGGTGGGCTTAACGAAAGCCCACCCTTTGAGGTTTTCAATGCTGGGTTTTATTTAATTGTAATGGATACCAGACCATTGATCCAGGCCTTACCGGAGGTTTGACCGGCCATAGCCAAGTTGTAGACGCCGGGAGTGGCAGGATCAAAGGCGACCAGGCAATCCATGCAGGCCTGGACGGTAGCCAAATCAATATCGTTGGTAAAACCGTCGCTGGCGGTAAAGGTCACAGTCGCGGCTCCGGCCTTGACACCGGCCTGATTGAACAGGTCGCTCAAACGCACGCCGGTATAATCCGTAGCACCATGCTTGGGGTGCACCAGGTTGAGGGTGACCACGGTCATTCCGTGCAGGGCAGAATCGGTCAATTGGAGTTCGTTATTAACCAAGCCGGTGACCGTCAGCGTGACAGGTTCCGGCGCGACCACTGTGATGGATACCAGGCCGTTGACCCAGGATTCGCCGGATTGTCCCGGCATGGCAGCGTCATAGACGCCTGGGGTGTCAGGATCGAAGGCGACCAGGCAATCCGTGCATGCTTGAACAGTGGCGAGGTCAAGAGTGTTGGCAAAACCATCGCTGGCAATCAGGGTCACGGACGCTGCACCGGCTTTTATGCCTGCCTGATTGAGCAAATCGTTCAACCGTACACCGGTATAATCCGCGGCACCGTTTTTAGGGTGCACCAGGTTGAGCGTGACCACGGTCATGCCGTGCAAAGCAGAATCGGTCAGTTGGAGTTCGTTATTGACCGCGCCGGTAATTGTCAGGGTGACAGGTCCCGGCGTGGCCGTCGGTGGGACTGCAGTTGGTGGGACTGCAGTGGGTGGATTGGCTACCGGTGGTACCGCAGTGGGCAAGGGGGTAGCCATCGGCCCGCAGGCGGAGAGCAAAATCGCTACCAACGCAAAGACGGACAGGACGAGCAGAATGGAACGATTGTGTTTCATGTCTTCTTCTCCTTCATAAGGTTGAATTGGTTCGCCTCTCGGGGTTAATCTTCGAGGACGTAACTACTTTGTTATACAGCAAGTCACCGCCTAGTAAGTGAACGACGAATGCCAGACTCTCTTGACTGAAATTTATTTCACTTCAATCAGGATAACGTTCTTGACCCAGGTACTGGTTGGCTGGTCTGGTAGAACGATCATATACGTACCTGGAGTATCCATGAATGCCAGCAATGCCTTGGGACAGTTGCGTACATCCGACAGGTTTACGTCGGCGGAGTAATTGTCCGAAGCTGTAAAAGTCAGTTTAGAGGCCCCGTCTTTGAGACCGGCTTTATCAAGCAGGGGATTCAACAGAACGCCCTGGAAATCTTGCGGACCGTTCTTGCCTTGCGCAGATATGGTTACTATGTCCATTGCCCGCAGGTCGGCATCCATAAAGGATAGTCCCTGGTTCACCATTCCTGTAATGGTCAGGGTGCCTGAATTTTCCGGAACAGCGGCTACTGTGGGAGTGGAGGCGGAGGGGACATTAACAACGATCTTGGTAATCTGTCCCACCATCTGGCTGTTCTGCAAATCGGTACCTACCAACCGCAACGGATAATACTGGTCGGGCAATTCCCCATTGTTAACCAGGAATGCCACCAGAATGGCGTTATTCTCTTTGATGGTCTGGCTGTCCAATGTGATGGTAGATCCGTTGCTTCCAACAACATCGACGGTATATCCAGATTCGGCCAAAGCCTCATTATATGAGGTGGTATCCCCGTGACTGTTTTGGTCGTCCACCTGACCGACCAGGAGCCTGAGCGGTACTCCGACCCAGTTCTGTCCATTTTCATCCTGCCAACTGGTTCCATGACAACTGGGCGAGCCACAAGACTGGAAAGAATCCCGGGTGACGGGCGATGAAATCGCACCTTGTAAATCCAGGGTCCAGGCTTGCCCAGCCGGTTTGACTTCAACTTTGTTCACCCATTTTTCAGACCAGTGACCGTCAACCACCTGGTTGTTTTTGGCGCTGACGACCACCAGTCGCAACGTACCCTCTTCGGTGGGATTCAACGGCTGGCCGTTATGTTCATAGGCGATGAGGGCCATGAGCGGATCGTGCGTGGAGAGTTCATTGCCGCTGACTGGATCATAAGCCGTAAAAGCGCCATTCATGACCTGATCGTATGAGAAGGTCATACTGTATCCATCTGTGGCGGACAGCGTAACACCCATGGACTGGTCAAGGGTAATGCCGAGTGTTGAAACCAGATCTTTAAGCGCCACACCCTTGAATGGCTCGGGAAAGGTGATCTGACCGGTGCTACTCTTGATTCCGCCCTGTCCTTCCGTGACTGGAAGGGCCTTGAGATCGGCCATGGTGAGAGCATGCCCACCATTTGGCCCTACCAGTGTCAAGACGGGGCCTGTCGGTCCAGCGCTGACAGAAGTCTCGGTGGGTTCGGTGCTGTTGGGCGTGCCGGTTGGTTTTGGCCCGCAGGCGGAGACAGCCAGAGAGATGAAAATTAGTGACAGGACGAGAATGGAAATGCGGTTACGTTTCATTGTATATCTTCCTCAGAGTGGAATTTGTTCGCCAGTGTGCGTCATCTCGTAGCCGGTCAGGGCTTCGACGCTGTGGCGGAATGCACTGGTTTGCAAAGTATCAAGGATTGGAGAAAGGATTTTGCCCTTTTCTTGCATAAAAACAATATCGTAACGTTCGTGGAAGAGAGGAACGAAGTCCAATCCAAACTGACAGGCAGCAGCCCGCAACCCGAGGGCAACATCGGCTTTACCGATTTGAATCAGGCGGGCGCACTCAGTGTGTGTGCTGATGGAGTTCCCATAACCGTGAATACTTTCGGTGGAGATGCGCTGTGCCTGTAAATGGCGATCGAGCCAGAGGCGTGTCCCGGAACCCGGGTTGCGGTTGATAAAAGTCACATCTGCTCGAGCCAGGTCAGCCATCGATCTAATGGCTTTGGGGTTGCCAGCCGAGGTCATCAGTCCTTGTTCGCGGTGGGCCAAGGTGACGACTTGCATCGCACGGTCAGGGAAGAAATGGCGGATAAAGGGCAGGTTGTATTCGCCATTTGGGTCGAGTAGATGCGTACCGGATAGATTGCACAGGTTCTGGCGCAAGGCGACCAGACCGTCCAAGCTACCCACGGGGAGGGTGAGTACATCCAGGTATTTGGAGAGTTGGTTGGCAAGAAGTTCCACCGCCAAGTCATGACTACCCGAGAAGACAATTACCGGTCGAGCCGGGTTCTCCGGCAAGATGAGTTCTTGTATCAGATACCCGCTGGCCAAGGCGCGGTAAAACTTTTCCACCACACCGGATTGGATACGCGTCTCAACCTGTTCGACCAGACCAATGGCTTCCAACTGCTTGAGATGGTGACGAATCCAGGCTGGATGTTCGCCGAGAGATTTCCCCAGCATGGTCAACGAGGCGGGACCGGACATCAATTGCCGTAAAATGGCAAGCCGGCGCGGGTCTGCCAGGAGTTTGAGTTGTTCGAAGGATTGCAGAGGTCGGATAGGGAGCATAGCCGCTAAAGTTTTCCTTAACGGCTATGAGTTTAGCAAGAGTAGGATATTTTGTCAATGAACATATGTAACCTTTGGATATTATTTCTGACAAAAACATCCGAAGACGCTAATACTTAGGAAGCCTATTTAATTCTTACTCATCCATCGCCCTAACAAGCAGGTTGCACCTCCACTGCTACACAAATACCCAGTCCCAAAACAGTGAACTGACCCCATAGCGCATGTCCGAATCTTTATATTGGCGCAGCATGAGAAAGCGCTTAATGTACTTTGCATAGCAGCGGTGCATGGGGAAATGGTGCTTACCATAAATGGTCAGGTCATAGATATGGTACCCACCCTGAACCTTGCCATCATTGGGTTGACCCATTGCAGAGTTTTCAGAAGTATCCCCATTACAGCTTAAACAACCTGAAGAAAATCAGTGCCAGATGACCGACTTAAACGGGTGAATGGATTCAGGATTTATGCTTATAACAATCGGCAGGTGTCTTATCAATATCTCGTATTACCAGAACCCTGGTGTTACCGGATGCGTTAGCCGTATTGGATCCTGGTTCCCATCCCACCACACAAACAAAAACAAGGGTTCGACCATTGAAGGTCAAACCCTTGCAACAAATTGTACCCGATTACTCGTCCGTTGAGGCGGCCGGGCGTTTACGTGCGACAGTCTTTTTGACGTTATCTATGGCTTCCTTGCCACGGGTCTTGGCCTGGTCGGCGATTACGTTTGCTTTGGACGCAACCGCTTCGGCCTGTTCGGCGGCTTTGTCGCGCAGTTCGATACTCTTATCTTTGATGAGCGCACGTGTTTCTTCGCCGGATTGAGGGGCAAGGAGCAGGGCAGCCACAGCACCCGCTACACCGCCGACAACGAAACCAATCAGAAACGCTCCAAAATCATCATGATCAGACATTTTATCTCTCCTTTAGTAAGGTGGTTATTAGATGAACTTATTTCTTGCCGCCGAACATGTCGAATAATTTCCGTAACCCAGCCAGATAAGAATTTAGTTTAATCACCGGTTCAACAAGGTTTTCACTCAAGAACTCAGTTGTGCCGCGCAAAGTATTAACGGTCTCACTGGTGGATTGGAGGATGGGCTTCACTTCGTTTTGCAGCAAGTTAATCAGACTGGCAATTTGGATGACGAGCACTACGAGGGCTGCACCGATGATCAGCGACTCAAATGCCATAAAGATAATAAAGATATCGCGGACATTCGTTGCAACAGCAGGGTATTTTGTTAATGCAATGACTGCCACCACAATCCCTGCCAGGACAAGAATCGCAGCGGTTATGACTCCTGCCATGATCCAGCGTTGTTTGCGAAGGGCAGCCCGGTAAAGCGCTTCTTCCTCCGGTGACATTTCTGTATTGTATTCAGCCATACAGGGTCATTATAGCACAATTAATTTACTGCTCTTGCGTTGTCCCTCGTTCTCTGGGTATCGGGGTGGAAATGGATAAATAAAGGGAGTTGAACTGGTTAAGACATCCAATACACCCCAATTTATTCATCCATCAAGTGATGAAGAAAAATTCAGATGTTTTGTCTACAGGTTTGTAATCAAGTATACATTCCCCAGTCAAGCGCCCCTGGATCTTCCATCAACGAAAAATCCCATGGCTCAAAGCCCAGTTCGATGGAAACGGGTATCCCCAGTCCCTCCTGGGCTTTTTGTTTGATCATTTCCAGCATGGCTGAGCCATATGGGCAAAAGGGCGTGGTCAACAGAACATACAGTTTCGCTTCACCATTGTCGATGCTCACCTTGCGGACAAGACCCAATTGAAGAACATTTAGCATTATTTCCGGGTCAACCACTTCGGCCAATTTGCTTCGCAATACAGGCACGAGGTCCGGGTGCGTATTGTGGATATCCCAATGGATGGGATTGGCAGGGGTTTCGTCACTCATTTTGTCATCACCTCTGCCTGGACAACGTAGGTGCAATGCGTGTCGCCGCTCAGGAT
>CAIQQN010000328.1 GCA_903873975.1 uncultured Anaerolineales bacterium | reverse complement strand
TGTCAATCGTCACGCTGACGATCGGGCGGTCGTGGATGGCGGTTTCCACCACCATGGTGGAATAGACGGTCAGGAATACATCAGACCAAGCCATCATGGAGGCTTTTTCAGGCATATCTTCGCCGGAGTAATGACCCAGGCCGCCGCCCAGCGAGACCGGTTCGACCACATGGACGTGAGGCATGTCTTTTACATATTCGATCGCCTGCAACCGTTCGGTTTCAAAGCGCGAGCCTTTGATGAAATGATTGGGGTGGAAACGGATGAGCAACTGGCAAGGTTCGACTAACTGGTTGTTATTGACTAAATCCACAATGGCTTTCATGTTAGGAAAATTGGGATGGAGAGTCTCAAAACTGCAGGCGTAAGAGAGTAGTTTACACTGCGGATCAAGACCGTGTTGTCGGAAGTACTCGTCGCGTGGGATGAGCCAATCGCGTTTGAAATAGCCATCATATGCGGGAACCCCGCCAATGTGGACGCGCCTCGGGTCCCAGTCAGAACCAAGTACAAATTCTTCCTTCTGGATTTCGGACCAGCAGGTTATGTAATCAACCGGCGCGCCGCTCTGACTGTAGGAGGATGGGTTGTCCCAGCCAACGGTCACGGCCGCGGTGCGGATGCCGCGCCAGGCGGCCTCGCGCAGGATGTAACGATCCATGCGCCAGCCTGGAGTACGCGAAACGACCAGGTCAGGCTGGAATTTTTCGAACAGGTCGTCATAGATGTGCGCAGTGTAGTGGTTTTGAGATCGGACGATCAACCGGCGTAGGAGGCGCGAGCGGCGCATCAACCAGATGATGCCCTTCAAGATGGGCAGGGCAAACCGTCCACGTCCAGTGAAACTCTTTGCCAGGAGCTGGTAATTGCCATCCAGGGCGGTAACATTGATGCGTTTCGAACCGCCCGCCCAGCGCAGCATTTGCAGGCATCGCTGGATGAAGGGGTCAACCGTCTGGAAATAATGCTCGCATTCTTCCAACCGCAATCCTTCAAAGGTAAGACCTGGTTGTTTAAAGCGCTCTTCAATAGCTGGACGAGCCTCATCGTCGGTGAAGAAGATAACCTCCACTCCGGCTTTTAGAAGGGTCGGGATGACATCTGATTGG
Organism: uncultured Anaerolineales bacterium; assembly: GCA_903873975.1. GTDB lineage: Bacteria > Chloroflexota > Anaerolineae > Anaerolineales > Villigracilaceae > UBA877. The sequence continues at coordinate 6,345 of CAIQQN010000328.1, read as the reverse complement.
AGAAAGTAAATCAGCGCCAGGCCGTGATCGGCGATGACAAAAATGCGTTTGGGCATGACTATCCTCGTACAATCCAGGCGCGTTGAGGGAACAAGCGGGTAAGAATGCGCCTCCATAGCATCCCAACCTTGCGTTTGATCGCCACCCCGCGCTCCGGTCGGACAGGCCGGATACCAGGCTGCCGGGCCGGTCGGCAAAGGACCATCAGATAAAGTGGCAGGAGGGCCGAGTTTGGACGTCCGTGTTTTGCGAATATAACGATATCAAAACCGCTTTTATTCAGAACTTCCCGCAGAGTATGCAGACTGAATGCAACCAAATGCGCCACTTCGAACGAATCGTGGGCGTACAAATTCGGGACCTCGAGCAGGAGCCAGCCGGTCGGGGTCAGGATGCGCTCCCTTAGGTGGGTCAAGGTGCCGACCGGGTCGGGGAGGTGCTCCAGGATGTGCGATATCGAAATTAGGTCGAAGCGCGCTTCCCCGGCCTTTTCAAGATCTTCCAACGTGGCATAGACAGTCAGGCCTTTTTCGCGGGCGTGAATACGATGCGCCTCGCCAGGTTCCGCTCCCACGGCCTGGTTGTGATAGGCGTCCTGGAATTGTTGAAGCAGAATACCTGTCGAACAGCCAATATCCAGATGGCGGAAGACAGCGGGAAGAACCGGCTGGATAAAGTCGTACAGCGACGAGGCTCGAGCCTTTTGGATGGTCAGGTTGCGGGCCGTTGGGTCGGTGCTGCCTTCCTGGAACAGCCGGTATTCGTCGGCATAAAAAACGGTGGCTTCAACCTCAGTCATGCGCGGCGACTGGTAGACCAGTCCGCAATCCAGGCAGATACGGTTGGTCACCTTCCTGCCATGGAAGGTTCGTTGGTCAAATGGAGCGCTGTGGTCACTGCCGCACAGGGCGCAGGTTCGGACATCCTCAGGCATGGTTTAATCCACGTTGAAGAAATAAAGGCGAAAGATCTGGTTGTTGAGCCAGAGCAGGAAATGGCGGATACCCGGCAGGTGGAGGATGCGTTTCAACAGGGATTTCCGCCTGGGCGCAGGAGCAGTCTGCCGGTCCGCGACAGAAAGGATATTCCCCATGTGCCGGACAAGTGGCCGATCTGTTGTCAGACGCAGGAGTCCCATCTCATTAATCGCAATATCAAGAGCGCGTTCACCGCGCATCGGCTGTTCGGAGGGCAGGGGAATAACCTTCTGCAATACTTCCCGTCGCGCCATGAACTGGAAATGCGCCGCACCGACAAACGCCGTCTGGCCGCCGTAATTCAAGCGGTATTCGCTCCCGGCCGCATAATCCTTGCGCGATTCGGTTTCATCTTGGCCCAGGCTTTCGACATGCTCCCTGAAAGTTTCCCAGTCTAGGAAACGGCCTTCTTCGAGAACCCCGGCCTGTTTCGCCCATTCCAGCGTGGCTGATGAAAACTCCATCGGCGTGCGCAGCGGACGGGAGGTCACCATGCCAACATTTGGGAAAGCCTCGAAGAGTTTCAAGGAAGCCGAAAGCCAGCCGGGACGGAAGGCCACATCGCCGTCGGAGAAGACAATATACGTGCCTGCCGCCGCGCCAAACATATAATTCCAGGCGCCAATCTTGCCAATATTGGTATCCGAAAGCACCAAATACTGAATCTGACCCTGATCGCTGGCTTCCTTCAGATATTTCCTCACTTCAGCGCACGAGCGGTTATCGAAAACCATCACATCGTAAGGATGGGCAGGCTCCCGCGTGGCATGCAAACTATCCACCACCGCCTGGAGCACTTCCAGGCTTTGTTCATAGTATCCGCTCAGGAATGGGATACAGTTGACCACCGCCACCGTGACCTCGGCAGGCTGGGCAACTTTTTCCACAAAACGGGCGGGGTTATGACCAACGCGCATGGTTATCTCCTCGGTTTGATCGCCAGCGGACGCTGCATTTGTTGAAGTTTGAGCGACATTTCCCACCCCCAGCCCCTGCCCTCGTTGTTGATCAACATCCGTTCCATCCGCCGCAGCAGGCGCACGAACCGGACTTGAGGCCTGCGGATCCGCCCCCGAACAAGTTCGCGGTTCGTATCCAGGATGTTATACACATGCTTCCGTCCCCCAGCCTTGGCGAGGTTGGATTTGGCAACTTCGGAACCATAAGGCGGCCGGTTGCCGGGGAGATGGGAGTAATCGTGGTTCTGATGAACAACGACCACATCCCGCGAAGCATCTATCGCCATTCCAAAACTCGTCCGGGCATGGCAGACCATCCAGTTGTCCCAGGCGGGACGACCGATGGTGAAATCCGGGACTTCGGTATACAAGTGGCGTGGAAAGATGAAGTAGTCAATCCCCCACGGTGAATAAAACTCACCGCGCTGAGCCACGTCGAGCCGCAGGCGGGACTCCCAATCTCCGCTGAAGTCGAACGGCTCGGTGAAGTCCAGGTTCCAGCGCTGTCCGACCAGCAAAAAATCCTGCACCTGCTCCGAAACCGCCCGCGCCGCTTTGACTGTGTCCGACATCAGGATCATGTCAGCGTTGGCGTAGCACAGCAGTGGACCATTGCTGCAGGTGTGGCCAATCTCCATCACCGCGCTGACAAGCGGAATTCCAAGCTCATCGCGCCTCACCTGCGGCACGTTCTGGATGCCAAACTCCTGCGCGGCTTCCGGGATGCCGGGTTCATCACCAACCGCGATAACATCCACATCCGCCAGCCGCGTCCATGCCGCGAGAGCATTCCGCTGGATAATACTGATGTGCGGGTTCGTGAACGGCTTGGGAGCCGTGAAGATGGTCAGAAAGGCCATTGCATTTCTATCTGGGTCAATTTCATCGAAGGGATGATGCTGATGGAGTCCGAAATCTCCAGATTTCGGGGATTATTACCGCCAACGGGAGTTGCCACGGACTCCTTCACTTTACAATACCTGTTTCGGGATCGGCAGGCCGAGTTTTTGGGAGACTTGTTGTTCAATCCAGGTGTAGGTATGCTTGAGGCCTTCTTCCAGTGTGAGCTGCGGTTCCCATTTGAGCACTTCGCGCAGGCGGGTGTTATCTGAATTGCGGCCGCGCACACCCTGAGGCCCGTCAATGTGCTTGATGGTAATTTCGATACGCGCAATCCCGGCAATGATCTGGGCCAGTTCGTTGATGGTCACCATGCGGTCCGAACCGAGATTGAGCGGGAACACATGGTCAGAGCGCATCAGGCGGAAAATGCCTTCCAGGGTATCGTCAATGTAGCAGAAGGAACGGGTCTGTTCGCCGTCGCCCCACATCTCGATCTCGTGGTTGCCGGTCAACTTGGCAGTGGCAACCTTGCGGGACAATGCTGCCGGAGCTTTTTCGCGCCCGCCTTCCCAGGTTCCTTGCGGACCGAAGATGTTGTGGAAGCGCACGATACGGGTCTGGATACCATAATCCTCGCGGTAGTGGGTACACAGGCGTTCCATCACCAGTTTTTCCCAGCCATAGGCATCCTGGGGCATGGCCGGGTAAGCATCCTCTTCCTTGAGCGGAACTACATTGGTTTCCGTTTGTTTGTATTCGGGATAAACGCAGGCTGAAGAAGTGTAGAAATAGCGCTTGACACCGTTGATACGCGCAGCCTCCAGGGTGTGGGTGTTGATCAGCGAGTTATTATGCAGGATTTCCGAGTGGTGGCTCGAGATGAAACCCATCCCGCCCATATCGGCAGCCAGACCGTAAACCTCTTCAATGCCGCGTGTGGCCTGCAGGCAGTTATCCCAGCGGCGCAGGTCGAGGATTTCAAACTCGTCCGTGTCCACTGCACTAAATTCGGGATATTTGATATCGACGCCGCGTACCCAATAGCCCTTGGCGCGCAGGAATGTAACAAGATGATGTCCGATAAAACCGCCTGCACCGGTAACAAGAACTCGAGTTTGTGGCATACTATTTCTCCTTGTGGTTAGTGTTTTTGGAAATTCTTTCACGTGTCCAGGAAACATCCGCCTTGATAATTTTTGCCGGGTTTCCTCCAATTATTACATCCGATCCAAAAGATTTGGTGACAATCGCCCCAGTGGCAACAATTGAATTTTCACCAATACTCACACCTTTCAAGATGACAGAATGCGGCGCAATCCAGACATGCTGGCCAATATTAATGTTGCCCGGGTAATTGAGACGCTCGCCAGTACTCAAATCTATAACCGAATGACTGTCACTGGTACGAAGATCAATATCGTTGGCGAACATGCAGTCTTCACCGATGACCACCTCGGAGCCCGACTCGGTCACACCGATAACAACTTCCACCATCGTCGTGTTCGATCCAACCTGCAACAAACCATTTTCATCCTCGAACCACAACAGTGCCCCGCGGCTGATCCGGCAATTCTCGCCAAACTCGATGCGGTGTCCGGATCCCCGCAGGCGGATGCGGACATTCGTCAAGGCGCCACCCCGGCCGATGATGATCTTGTTATCATCACCAATGACATCCAATTCCACGTTTTTAAGTGTCACCTCTTCCGCCTGGAAAACATTCCCATGCCCCCGGATGGACTGGCGAATACCGCCTCGTTCTCTTAACAAGAGCCAGCGGCCAGCCTTTGCCAGAATCCCAGGTAAAGAAGCCATCTTAATTCCTCTCATCATGCCCCGTGCTAAAACCGGGACTACCACGCAATCGGCGTGCCAGCCATTTCCTGGAAAGTGGCTTCATAGGTGGCACAGCCCTCGGGACCAAGAATATAGGAAATTGGGCGCTGCTCCAGGTCCGGCATGATTTTTTCAAGGTGCCAGGGGAAAGGACGCGGATATTCCGCGAAGTAGCAGTAAGCGTAATTCCAGGCACGCTCGATTTGCTCTGTCGTCAGACGATAGCCTGGCCCCGTGCCGGAGCCGGGACTACCTCGAAGATCCGTCAGGGTGCGGTCAAGGATGGAAAAGTACTCGTCCCACGTATCGGCCTCCAGGGTGAAGCCCTTCTTCCGATAGTGTGCCTTGCCGCTGACCACCACCGGAATGCCGCGCGTTGCCATTTCCAGCCCGGCAGTTGTCGTATATACCAGCGCCAGGTCCGCGATTTCCATCAGGTCGTAGGTATTGACTTTTTCTGTCGAGCCGACCAGATGAATATGGGATGGCAATTCCGGCAGTACAGCGCGAATAATTTCTGCCACCGACGGGCCAACCGTCCAGGTTTCTGCTGGATGAATCCGTACTACTACTTGGACCTCCGGCCGATCAGCTAAATACAAGATAACACGTTGCAACCATTCAGTCATAGACTTGCTAAAGACGGTCAGCCCGAGGGTGGCTGAGTCACCCAGCACATTGGTCGGAAGGAGCACCACCGGGTGTTCGTCCAGGTTGAGCGCCGCACGTATTTTCGCTCCGCCGGTGCGTTCAGTCTTTTGCCATAAATGAGCAAATTTCTTACCGGTTGAAAGCCCCTGGCGATCCAACAGAAATGATTCCAGCCAGGCGCGCTGCTCATCATTCAATTTTCTACCCTGACGCGCTGCCCATAATTCATCGGTTATGTGGTTGATCACCAACCTGTTCTGGCCCAACCAGGTGCGCTGATCGTGTTCACCGAATTCATAGGTGGTCGTAGGAATGCCGAGAGAACGCGCCGTTTCATATACCGCCCCGTATTCCTGGATCATCCCATTGGGGATGATCACCACATCCGGACGGTTCTTCTGAAAATAAGCAAAAGCCTTGCGGGCGGCATCGAGATTGCGCTGGTGGCGCAAGAGGTAGATTGGCTCGTTCCCGGTAACATCCTCGCGCTGGAGGGTGTACTGCGTATCAAAGACCGTGACCTGCTCCACAGCCCTGGTCAGTGCAGCGGGAATTTCGCGGGCCGGTTTCAGGTCCAGAAAAGAAACGGGGTTCAGTAGAGGCTGGGCCTTTCCTAAAACGTGACGAGCGTACAAATCCTGGAGGCGCAAGTCAAAGCGGCCAATCGGCTTGTCATAGTCGCTGTACGGCAGGTAGCCGAGGGTCACATCGTGGCCCAAGCCACGCAAGGTTAGCCCGCACAAAGTGGTGTGGATGATCCAATAATGCCAGGAGGCAAAGAAAAAAACTTTCTTACCGCGCGGCGCAGACTCGCTATACGGCTTCACGTCAGCAACCAACTGCGGTAAACACGCATTCAGCGCTTCGAGGTTGAAGCGGCTGAAGGCTTTTTTCTCGGGGTTGCGAAGAAGCCAATAAAGGTCGGCTGCGAGGGGTATTTCACCCAGCAGGTCTTTTGCCAGCGTTTTGGGTTTCATTGCTTCTCGATCTTCCACTCCAGGCGCGGGCGCAAAATACCTGGTCGCGGTTCAGCCCACTGCATGCCGGGCCCGCCAGCGGTATCCACGTTGAAAGTGAGC
>CAIQQN010000327.1 GCA_903873975.1 uncultured Anaerolineales bacterium | reverse complement strand
TGCCGTAGAGTTGGTCGCCCAGATAACGCGGCAGGGTGAGGCTTCTCGAACTTCCAGTTTGCGTCCCGAACCAGATTGACATTTCATCCCAGGGTCCGTGCGGCAGGTCGTAGTCGAGAAAGAGGCGGGCGGCGACGTGGAGCACAGGCCGATAATCGTCAAATGGGCAAATGGTTAGCGGGAAAATGTAAGCCCCGTCATTTGCGCCCAGGTTCGGGGTCCGGCCTGATTCGGAATCCATCAACGAGAGCAGCCAGTGGATCGAGCGCCTGACGGCGTCCATGGTCTGGTGCGGCCATTTGTAGTCACGACTTAAGTTGTGACTACAAATGGTGTTTGTCCACAAAACCACTTGGAGCATCAAGCGGTGGTAGTTGGTGCTGTGCTGGGCGTATTCGCCGTAGGAGTCAATTTGCGACTGGAGACCGTATTTAAGCCAGCGCCAGCCCAAACCGCGCCAGCGGGAGGCGCTGGGATGGCCGGGCAGGGCCAGCCCGGCGGTAAGTAAACCAGCGGCTTCGGTGAGCAGGTGGTTGTTCTGCTGGGAGCGGGCATAGACCAGCGTCGGCGGAATCCGGGCCGCGTGCGCGGCGACCGAGGCAGTCAGGCGGGCTTTGCGCTCTGGTGTGGTGGCGGAGGCGGTGTTGAAGGCTTGTCCCGCCCAGACAAAAGACATCAGGCGCAAGGACACTTCCTGCCCGCTCATCCAGTGAGGGCCGAGGTAGGGCGGGTTGGCATCCGTGAAGGTTGTAAAACATTCCCAGAAGGCTTCGGCGTATTTTTCGTCCCCGGTCAGGTGGTAGGCGCGTCCGAGCATAAAAGCCCAGCCGAAACGGGCAGGTTCCCAGAGGAATTTGATGTCGGGAGCAGGTAAATCGGTAATCATGGAATAGGGAACAGGGGTTTTGCCGGTTTCATAGGCGGTCCAGTGTTCCAGTTTGCCGGGAACAGTGAGCTTGAGTTCCACCAGCCCACCGCCAAAGAGGCGGACTTTGCCGGAAATAATTTCCTCCGCTTCAGCGAGCAGGGCGGCGATGCCGTTTTTTCCAAGGACAGCCAGCAATTCTTCTCGTGCCGGAAAAGGAAACAGAGGGTGTAAAACACTATTCTCTACTCTCTGTTCTCTTCTCTCTGACCTGCGATAATGCCCCGAGCCCAACCCGAACCGGTAGAGGGCGTTGAGCGCCACAGGCTGGAGTCCCAACTGGTGGACGGCTTTCAGGGCAATGGTCAGTCTGGATAGAGGGGACATTAGTAAATCCGGTTCAAGTAGGCCAGGGTGAAGAATAATGCGCTCACCTGCATCGACTGGAGCAGTTCACCGTTTTTGGCCATGGCGATAACCTCATCCAGCGGTTTGAGGAAAACTTCAATCTCTTCAGTCTCGTCGAGTCGCTGACCGCTGACTTTTTTGGCATCCATTGCCAGGAAGGAATAGATCAGGTTGGTATGATTGGCCGGGTTCGGGGAGACACAGCCCACCTGGACGATCCGGTCGCTCGTGTAGCCGGTCTCTTCTTGTAGTTCCCGCCGGGCAGCGGCCAACGGACTTTCATCCTCCCTGTCCATCACCCCACCGGGCAGTTCCACGATCACTTTTTGCGCGCCGTGGCGGTACTGTCGGATGAGCACCACTTCCTGTTTTTCCGTCAGGGCCAGCACCGTGGCCCAGGTGCTGAATTCAAGGACTGCCCCTTCGATGATCTGCCCATTGGGGAGTTCACAGCGGTCGAGACGAATGTTATCCCGCAGGTGGGTGGAAGCGAGGATTTTCCAGGGTTTGACGGTCATTGAGATGTGTCTCCTTGCCCCTTGATCGGCTTATGCCAAACGATGGAATAGCGCCAGAACAGGTGTTTTTTGACCTCTGCGCCCGGCAGGAGTTCCTGGCAGATGCGCCGCACTGCCGGAACATGCAGGTAATGGTCATGCTTCCCGTGTTCCTCCCAGGCCCGGCGTTCCGCCTCCGGGGGGCGCAGCGAACCGGTCTTTGCCAGCCGGATCAGGATATTCGCTGGAAAAGCAACCGCACTGAGAAGATAATCGGACAAGTCTTTTGCCTCGTACAAGTCGAGGATGAGAAGAACGCCGCCTGGCTTGAGCGCCATCTTCATTTTTGTCAACATCACCTCCAGCGACAGATGGTGCATGGTGGCGATGGAGGCGATACAGTCAAATCCGTTAAGGGGGAATGGCCACTCCAGCACGTCAGCCACCCGGTATTCGATGTTCGGGAAACCCGCCGAACGTTCCTGCGCAATCCGCGCCATTTCCGATGACAGATCCAGAGCCAGGACATGCCGCGAACGCTGTCCCAGCAGGCGGGCAAACGTACCGATTCCACAGCCGATTTCCAGGCTTTGATCGCACGGCGCCGGGATTTGGCGCAGGAGATACGGATGATAATGGTCGTTATGATTCCATCCGCCTGTATCAAAAGCGGCCAAACGGTCAAAATCATGGCGGATCGTTTCCATTGTCATAGGCGTTTGAATTGTTCAATCACGGGCTTGATGGGCGGGCTGATATTCTCCGGGATGTCTGCGGGAGCAAACCAGCACCAGCCGGTGTGCTCGCCGTTCAGGCGGATGTCGCCGCCCTCGAAGCGGGCGAGATAAATGATGGTGACATTATAAACTTCATCGCCGTTGGGGTAGACATAGAACAACTCCGGGCCGGAGAAGACGCCGAAAAGTGACAGTTCGCTAAGTTCCAGCCCGGTCTCTTCGCGGACCTCCCGCCGGGCTGCCATTTCTACGACCTCGCCCAACTCGACCGCCCCACCCGGCGGACCCCAGCAGCCACTATCCGAGCGTTTCATCAGCAGGAGACGGTTCTGCTCATCCAGGATGAGCACTGCCGCACCGACCATCAGGAGCGGGCGATGACCGACCAACTTGCGCAGTTCCAGCAGGTAATCCATGATTACAACCGTTTGACCAGAATCAAGCAGGGATTGTTCTCATCCCAGATTTGTTTGAACTCTTCCAGTGGGCGGAATCCCATCGCTTCGTAAAAAGTGCGGGTGCGGATATACCCGTCGTCCGGGCAGGAAGGAGCGAGTGTTTTCACCTGCATGTACTCGATGCCCAGTCCGCGGGCGTGGGCTTCGGTGGCGGTCACCAATGCCCGACCGAAGCCGCGGCGGTGCGCCTCAGGGCGGACGCCCATTACGTAGATTTCTGCCGAGGCAGGAAAATGTTGTTTCAGGCTCAGGAAGCCAAACACCTGCCCATCCAATCTTGCGAGGAAGGTGGGAAGGTGGTCGATCTCCCGTTCATAGTTCAAGATGGCTGCCTCGATCCCAAACCACTCCGGCAGGAGACGCAGAATTGAGATGCAGACGGAAGATTGTCCCGCCAAGGGACCGTCGATGACAGGAGACATTAATTGCCGTTCCGCCCGATGTACAGGAGATGATCCGATGCGCCGAGCAGGGAGGGTTCCTGCGCCATGGAGTAGTTGATCTCCAGCCAAAACTCCCGGGCTGCGCCGGTCAGCGAGTTGACATACTCCTCATGCCCGGCCAGGATACCCTCGCAGCCCATCAGCCGCAGGGTGGTGAAACCGGCGCTCTCGCAGAGCGGGATTACCTCGTCGGGGCGGGCGAAGTAGGCGTCGGCGAAGCCTTTGCCGTTGTCATGGATACCGGTTGCCAGCAACTTTTCGGAGTATGCCGGGTCATCCTCGACGTAGGTATACCCGTGGACCGCAGCGTCGCGGAAGGAGGCAAAGCGGGTGATTACGCTGGCGAAGACCAGTCCGCCCGGCTTGAGCAGACGGCGGGTCTGCTCCAAGGCAGTTCGACGTTCTTCGAGTTTATGCAGGTGATAGAGAGGACCCAGCAGCAGGGCGGAGTCGAAACCAGCTTCGGGAAACGCCGAGAGATCCAGAACGTTAGCATGGACAAAGCCGTCCAGTTCCACACCGGCCTCGACGGTTTTCTGCTTTGCCAGGTCCAGGTTGGCCTGCGCCAGGTCGACCAGTGTGAGGCGGAAACCGCGTTCCGCCAAGGCGATGGCGTAGCGCCCAGGCCCGCCGCCAATGTCGATCAAATCGGCCGGGGCGGGGGGCAGGAACTCGGTCAGTGCCCGCAAACTGAGATCATATTCAGCCCGGTGGAGGGCTCCCAACCGGTCCCATTCCATTTGGGCATTCTGGTCGTAATATGCTTCGACATTGGACATTTACTACACCTCGATGGATTGGCCGCCGGCGCGCAGCGACTCCACCGCTGCGAAGGTAGCCTTCGTCACACCGACCAGTTGCTCATACGGGATGGGCGGCTCACCGCCTGTGTGGATGGCTCTGGCGAAAGTTACCCACTCACCGTACCAGCCTTTATCCTGGGCTTTCCTAATGGTTTCCCGCCGCCCGTCTCGAATTGTCTCCAGTGTGCGGAAGTCATCCAGCACAGCCACGCGTCCGCCGCAGAAGACTTCGAGGCGCTCCTTGGGAAAGGACTTGTCGCCGTTGGCGAGATAATCCACCACTCCGACTGAACCATCCGGGAAGGTGAAGGTCATCGAGAGGTTGTCCTCGCAGTACTTACCGTTATCCGGCAGAGAATGGGCGGTCACAGAGATTGGCGCGGCACCGGCCAGAAATGCCAGGAAATCCACGAAGTGACAGCCTTCGCCGATGACCCGCCCGCCGCCCTGGGCCGGGTCCTGCACCCAATGGTTGAGCGGGATGGTTCCGGCATTGAGGCGATAGTGCATGTAAAGTGCCTCCGTGCGGTGTGCAAAGTGGGTGGCGAGTTGTCCGGCGAGGGGAGCGAAACGGCGGTTGAAACCAACCGCCAGCAGTGGACAGCCATCAGCCGCCAATTGCGAACTGACCGCTGAGAGCTGATCTCTATTGATCGCCAGCGGTTTCTCCACGAACACGTGCTTACCAGCTTGCAATGCTTTAATGGCCAGATCGGCATGCGTGTCGTGACGGGTCAGGATGGCAATAGTGTTAATGCCCGGGTCGTTGAGGATTTCGTCGTCGCTGGAAGTTGCATAGACGAAGCCGAACTTCCTGCCCGAATGCTGGGCATGCAATCCGCCAGCGGAGGCGATGCCGACCAGCTGGATGTCATGGATCTTCTTAATGGCCGGGAGCAGGGTGGCATTGGCAAAGAGACCTGCACCGAGTACGCCAAGTGTCACCACGTCATCCTGTTTGGACTTCTGCACGTTGAACCTGAAAACTTGCGAACCTGTCGACGTGTCAGCCGGGTAAGTCAGCAATACCCCTAGGAAAGCCTGTTTCTTCTTTCCTGTAATGACTTCGTATGCTTCGGCTGCTTTTTCAATTGGAAAGCGATGACTGATAAGCGGCGCGACCCTCAAATTACCGGACGCCATCAAATCCACCACCGCCTGGAAGTTGCGCCCCTCCGTCCAGCGGACATAGCCAAGAGGGTAATCGCGTCCATTCTCCTCGTAGGACGCATCATAGCGTCCCGGACCATACGAGCGGGAGTTGACGAACGACAGCTCCTTTTCGTAGTAAATCTTGCGGGGAAAGGATAGCCCCACTGCGCCTGTCGCGACGATATGCGCCCGGTCGCGGGCGATGACCGCTGCCAGTTCGACCGGGTCGTTGGACGAAGTGTCGGCGCAGATGAGGACCACATCGAAGCCGCGGTTGGCGGTGAAGGCCAGGGCAGAGTCAACTACCTGGTCGCGGAGGCAGGCTGAAAGACCAAGAGACGTGGCGAGCGCGACCCGCTCGGGATTGATGTCAATGCCGAAAACGCGGCACCCAGCCGCGACAGCCACCTGTCCTGCCAATAACCCCAGCAGGCCCATACCGATGACCGCCACAGTATCTCCAATTTGCGGTTCGGCCAGTCGAAAACCGTGCAGGGCAATTGCGCCGAGTGTGGTGAAGGCGGCGGACTCGAAATCCACAGAATCGGGGAGCAGTGTGAGAAGGTTGCGTGGAATAACATTGTACTCGGCGTGGACGGCATAGCCACCGCCGGCACAGGCCACGCGCTGGCCGATCTTGAAGCTTTCCATTCCGTCACCCAACAAAATAATCGTGCCGGCAGAGGAATAGCCGAGTGCCATTGGCTGGTCGAGACGGTTGAAGGTTGCCTGGACGGTGGGCAGAACGCCCTCGCGTTTCATCTTATCCACCACTTGCCGGATGAGATCGGGGCGGGAGCGGGCTTTGCCAACCAGCGATTTCTCGGCAAACTCAACCACCATCCGTTCGGTGCCAGCCGAGACGAGCGAGGTGGCGACCTTGACAAGCGCCTGCCCGGTGTGCGGCGTGGGCACAGGGATTTCTTCGATAGTGGTCCTGCCGGTCTTCATGTTTTGGAGGAGTTGTTTCATCCGCTTTTTCCTTTTTATAACTATCAAGCAGAGTATACCGCAAAGGTCCTTTTGTTGGTTTTAAGACACACCTCTGCGTAGATGAAAATTCTAATGTAACCGCTCAACGCTGGTTATTTCCTCGCTTTGGAAG
>CAIQQN010000326.1 GCA_903873975.1 uncultured Anaerolineales bacterium | reverse complement strand
TGTTCTCGGCTCTTAGCTCCATATATTTCTGCAGCTATTTCATGAGCCATGAATGAAGAGATCGGTTGAATCAAGGCATTCTTCTTATTCCTGAAACCTCGCTAATCAGGGCATCCGGCAGGCTTGACATCTTTTAGATTTAGTTGCAGAGATGTCCGTCCATTGAATTCGTTGGATTCGAAGTTATACAGCACATCCAAACGCGGCGGCAGGTCGGATTGGAGATAACCGAGCCTGAAACCGATCGCATCGAAAGTGACGTGTTCATCGGTAACCACTATCTTTAAGTGTTTACTTTCTGCCCCGACTGTCCGCGAATTGGTGACTCGCACATTCCTGCTTACAAAAACCGCTTCTGGGTTGCCATAACCGGTCGGTTGGAGGTATTCAAGGTGTTTGAGTAGCTCCGGCTTTAGGTCAGAAAGCGGGACCTCGGCGTCTGCGGTTAATGTTTGTCGTAAATATTGACCTCGCAATTGTTCCGCCGCTAGAGATTTCAGCCTTACCTTGAGCGCCTCCAATTTCTCATTGCTAACGGTGAATCCTGCCGCGGCGGCATGTCCGCCATGACGAATTAGCAAATCCTTGCATCGATCAAGGGCTTCGGTGATATGAAATTCCGGAATGGAACGGCATGAGCAGCGCGTGGTCTCGGCAGAAATCTGGCCAACCACGGCCGGACGGTAATAGGTCTCTACCAGGCGCGACGCAGCCAGGCCGACAACACCAGCATTAAAATCGGAGTGGACGGCAAAAAACAGATCCGCTTCCGGATCATCGGCCAGGGCTAACGTTTCGGCTTCTACTTGAATTTTGCGGGTAATCTCCTGTCGTTGTCGGTTTTGGATATTCAGTTGTTGTGCCAACTCACCAGCAGTCTTGACATCATTAGTGGTCAATAACTCAAATGCTGCCAGCGCTGATTCCAGCCGTCCAGCCGCATTCAGCCGCGGTCCGAGGATGAAGCCGATGCTGGTCGCGGTGATACGGGATAAGGGTAGATCTGACACCGCTGCGAGGGAGAATAAACCTTGTCGTTTTGTTTCGCGCAGTTTCTGCAATCCTTTGCGGACAAGGATCCGGTTCTCCCCCACCAACGGTGCCAGGTCGGCGACCGTTCCCAGCGCCACCAGATCAAGCAGGTCATCTATTTGAAATCCTTCCATATCTTTTCCGATGGATTCAACTAGAGCCTGCACGATCTTATAAGCCACTCCTACTCCAGCCAGGTCTTTGTCGGGATACAAATCGCCAACCTGTTTAGGATTGATAACCGCAAACGCTAGGGGCAGGTTGCCTTCCGCTGGCTGGTGGTGGTCGGAGATGATCAGGTCGAGGCCAATGGCCTGGGCATGAGAGGTCTCGTCGGGTGAACGAATGCCGCAATCCACAGTGATAACTAACTTTACCCCATCCTTCTTGAGGGAGGCGAGCGCCTCGTTGTTCAAACCGTAACCTTCATCGAAACGGTTGGGAATGTAGCCGCGAACATTCCCGCCCAAGGCACGCAACGCCTGCACCATCAATGCTGTCGCGGTGACCCCATCAACATCGTAATCGCCATAGATGGCAATTGGCTCACTATGATCAAGCGAATAGCGGATGCGCTCCACAGTAGCTGGGATGCCGGTCAACTGTAATGGAGAAGGGTCTAAATTCGCTTCGGCGCGCAAATAGGCACGCGCAGCCGCGTCCGTGGCATAACCGCGGTTAAATAATACTTGCCGCATGATCGGCGAAAAAGCAGCCAAGGCTTCATTCGCCAAGGGCGTTACAGGAGCACTTACGAGCCAGCGTTTGCTTTGGTTTGATGTCATTTAAATTGTGTGACCCTTCAATTCAGCCACGTGTGTGTGACCTCCCAGTTCTGCAAATCTCCCGCTTTGACATGGTTGGACAAGAGGTGCAGAATCTGGTCAGGCTTGGCTGCAGATTTCGGGTAGGAATGGCGAGGTTATGGCAGAAGGTCACCCAAATGGTGCAGGACATAGGTCGGCTGAATGGACGAACCGGCCAAGGCCGATTCAGGAGTCGCACCGGTCAGCGTCAGTGCGGTGGACATGCCTGCCTCCTGGCCCATAAGTATATCGGTCTCCAACCGGTCGCCAGTCATCAGGCAGTCAGCAGCTGGCAGGTCCATCAAGTTCATGGCAGCATCGATCATATAGTTGGACGGCTTGCCGACCACAGCTTCGACCCGCGTATTGGTGCAGGCCTCGATAGCACCAATGATGGCAGCGCAGTCTGGCTCGCCGCCTGACGGCACAGGGCAGTATCGGTCCGGGTTGGTGGCAAAGAAACTTGCTCCAGCCCGGAGGGCGTCAAAGGCGATCTGCAGCTTGCGATAAACAAAGGTGCGGTCGAAGCTCGCGATGACTGCATCAACGTTTTGCGCCTGCTCGGTCAGCTCGAACCCTCCACGGCGTAACTCAGCGCACAGCGGCTCCTCGCCGACGACGAACAAGCGGGCGCCCGGCATGCGCCGCTTCAGAAAATCCACCATCACAAGCGAAGATGTCAAAATGTCTTCAATGGAGGTCGGCACGCCCAGACGGGAGAGCTTGACGGCATATTCTTCACGCGCATGCGTGGGGTTATTGGAGATGAAGATCATGCGCACGCCACGCGCCCGTAGTGCCTTTAGGGTCTTCCCCACCGTAGGTAGCAAGGCTTCCCCAAGGTAGACCGTCCCATCCAGGTCGAAGATGTAGCCAGCAAAGAAGCGTTTTGGGACGGGCAGACCGCTCAACGCATCTCCTGTCTGCCGGGGACATTGATCGTCTGGCTGGTCAGTGGACTGGCTTGGTCGGAGGTCAGGAAGACCACCACTTTGCACACGTCATATCGCAGTGTATGAAACACTTTACTCATCATCACATATGTCCAAGAGTAACTCTTCTTATGCAATTAACTTCCACCGATCGTTGCTCGGATAAGCTTATATCCTTCCATTTCGAAAGCGGATGCAATTGTATCTTGGAGTTTTTTTCCTGGAGTCAAAGCAATCATATAGCCTCCTCTGCCCCCTCCTGTGACTTTTGCCCCCAAAGCCCCTTTTTCGAGGGCTGACTTGCACAGGTAGTCCAGAGTTTCGTGAGACATTCCCATATCGATCAGGATTTTATGATTCTCCGACATGATCTCTCCCACGTTTTCCAAATCATCAGCTTCAAGTGCCTTTTTCATGTCATAGGC
>CAIQQN010000325.1 GCA_903873975.1 uncultured Anaerolineales bacterium | reverse complement strand
GCGCTGGACCTTTTCGATTTCCGAGCGGGCCTGGTTCTGGATTTTCGCCCCAAGCGAGAGGACTTCCGCCTCACGCACCAGCAGGTCAACCAGTTTCTCCAGTTTGGCTTTAGTCGAGTCCAGTTCAAGGAGAGTCTGGGCATCCTTTAATTCGATACGTTGGAAGTTGGCAATCGTATAGACCGTTTGGAGCGGATCTTCAAGAGACGCGATGGACGCCACCAGTTCGCGCGGGATGGAAGGCGTCAGACCCGAAATCTGCTCGAACTGGTCTCGCGCCGAACGGGCCAGCGCCTCGATCTCCAGCCCGGTCTCGACTTGTTCCGGCAGAACCTCAATGCGGGCCCTGAGATAAGGCTCCGTCTCGACGATCTCCACCACCCGGAAACGCATCAGGCCCTGCACGAGCAGGCGGATGGTATTATCCGGGGCGCGAAACAGCCGGTGGACGGTCGCAATCGTGCCGACAGCAAACAGGTCCGCCGGGCCGGGTTCTTCGATCTCCGGGTTGCGCGCCGCTACCAGGCCGATGAATTTTTCGGTTGTGGCGGACACATCGTCCACCAGTTTGATCGAGCGCGCCTGGCCGATGGTCAGGGGGACAGCTGTCTGGGGATAGACAACCACGCCGCGCAGGGGCAGGAGTGGGATAATTTCAGGGTACTTCATCGTCTCCCCGTCCACAGAAGCGGGCTGTACCAGACCTTTATCCTGTTCGTCTTTTTTCTGGAGGCGCGTAAATATGGATGGCAGGAACAGGTCTTCCAGCGAGGTATCACTTTCCTGTAGCCAGTCGAATACTTCAAGCGGACCGGTATGCCAACGGGATGCAGACATAGAAATGTTATCAGCCTTTGATATTGATAGTGGTTGGCTTAATCTTGGGCATTACAACGTTCAAAAAACCGTCTTCGTAATCTGCTTGAGCTTTGCTCACATCCGCGCCAGCCGGGATCTCAATTGCAGTGCTGAATTCACCAAAGCGGATTTCCATCTGGTGATATGTACGCTTCTCCGGTGATTCACTGCGCACGCCGCTGATGATGAGAAAGTTATCTTCGGCATCAATTGAAAAATCTGACTGGCGCATCCCGGCCACTTCCAGCCGGACGACGAAACTGGCGTCTGTTTCGTACACATCGGTGGGCGGACTCCAGGCATACGAGTGGATGCCAACCTGCCAGCCGATGGCATGCATCCCGGAGAACGAACGCTCAGTCTGAAAATTCCTTGAGAATCGCGAAGACATAACTTCCTCCTTACTCAACAACTCCAATTATTCTCTAGGCGGCGTCCCCGCCGCCTAGAACGGCGGCGAGAGCAATTTTCGGATGACTACTAAAGCGCCGCCCGGGCCGCCGCCAAAACCTCGGCATAATCTGGTTCCTCGCCAAGAGCTGGCATGTAGGCCGCGTAAGTGATCTTCCCAGCCCGGTCCACCACGAAGGTCGCCCGGCGCAAAACGCGCACCTCCTTGATGAGACAGCCATATTTCGCGCCAAAATCAGCGTCCATGTGGTCCGAAAGGATGGTCACCTGATCCACGCCGGCCGCGCCGCACCAGCGTTTCTGGGTGTAAGGCAGGTCGGTGCTGATGACCAGGATGGCAATATCCTTGCTCAGGGCTGCGGCTTCCTGGTTGAAACGGCGGGTCTCGCGGTCGCAAACATCGGTTTCCAGCGAGGGAATAGCCGCAATGATGCGGACTTTGCCTGGCGTGTTCGCTAATCCGTTGAACAAAGACCAGTCGAGAGTCTGGACAGAAAACTCCGGAGCGACATCGCCCGGCTTCAAATCCGGTCCGAGGACTGTGACAGCCTGGCCTCTGAATTTAACAATCCCAAAACGTTCTGTGGTCATTTTTCCTCCTGTTCCTCCCAGCTTCCCCATTTCCGGGGAAATGGCGAAATGTGCGGGTGAGGGGAGCGCCCCTGGCGGGATTCGAACCCACAACCTACTGCTTAGAAGGCAGGTGCTCTGTCCGTTGAGCTACAGGGGCATCCGGG
>CAIQQN010000324.1 GCA_903873975.1 uncultured Anaerolineales bacterium | reverse complement strand
GGTTTGGCTTCCTCTTCGAAATAAGGCTCGTGCCAGTCCTTGCGCATGGGATGACCGGCGAAGCCTTCCCACATCAGGATGCGGCGCAGATCGGGATGGTCGGTGAATTTTATCCCGAACAGATCCCAGGCTTCACGTTCCTGGAGTTCCGCGCCCGGATAAATAGAGACCAACGAAGGGATTTCTATCGGGTCAACGCGCGGGACCTGGATCTTGAATACCATGCCTGCTCCGCCGGTGGTCTTGTAGACATGATAGACCACCTCCATTTTGCCTTCGGGCAGATAGTCCACAGCGGTAAGAGAGGAAAGGTAATCGTAGCCGAATTCGTTGCGCAGTGCGGTTGCGAATGTGAGCAAATCGGCGCTATTTACGATCCAACCTGAGTAACCGGGGCGGGTATCGGGGCTGAGAACACCAGGAAAACGGGCGGACAGATCGAGGGTCTGGACAGGTGCAGGGGTCTCCGTGTTCATCTCCTAGTTCTTTTCACCTTTCTGGATGAGCGTGATTTTGCGTGGGTCGATCAGGTCCGGGCCAAGCATCGGGACGGGGATTTCAGCCATGTCCGGGCCTTTCTGATACCAGCGGGCAGTCTTAATGTGTTCACCCTTGATCTTTTCCTGGATTTTCATCAGTCCGTTGAGCAGGGCCTGTGGGGTGGGCGGGCAGCCAGGGACGTATACATCCACCGGGATGAACTTGTCAACGCCGGAAACGACGTTATAACCTTCTTTGAACGGGCCACCTCCGGAAGCACAGGCGCCCATGGCCAGGACGTATTTCGGTTCCGGCATCTGGTTGTACAAGCGGACAAGGATGGGGATCATTTTTTTCGTCACTGTTCCGGAGACAATCATCAGGTCGCTCTGGCGTGGGGATGGACGCATGATCTCCATACCGAAGCGGGCTATGTCATAACGGCTGGCAGCTGCGCAGATCATTTCGATAGCACAGCAGGCCAATCCAAACATCAGCGGCCATACGGATGCGCTCCGGCCCCAGTTGTAGATTTTATCAAGGCTGGTGATGGCTACCTGTGCCTGCAGTTCGGGAGGAATTTCATGATCGGGGGAATTCAGTTCGTTCGATTCCATGTGGATTCTCCTGGGACGAAAATGATCAGTGCAAAGCGGACGGATTATAGTCGAGAGATGCCAGTGCGTCAATTTAATTATGCAAATATATATTTGCATAATTGATATAATGAACAGGATGAAACCTACCACGCGTTTGCGCATTCTTGACCATTTCCGTAAACACCAGTCTGCTTCGGTAAGAGAATTGAGTCGCCTCCTGGGGATGACCGGGGCGAATATTCGCCATCACTTGGCGGTATTGGAATCAAATGATCTGATTGAAATTGTCGGCCAGCGGAAAGAGGGACGTGGCAGGCCGATGCATGTCTATGGGCTATCGCGGCGGGTGCTGGGGGACGGGCTGGATAAACTGGCTGGGACGCTTTTCGATGTCTGGCTGGATGGTGTGGCTGACGAGAGGCGGGAAAAAGATTTGAGGTCTTTGGCTGAACGGCTGGCAGGTGGCGCGGAGTCCAAAGCCCCCGTTATGAAAAGGTTGGTCCGGGCGGTCGAGCGGCTGAACGAATTACACTACCAGGCACGCTGGGAAGCGAGCGCGGCAGGACCACGTCTCATCCTAGGTCATTGTCCATATGCGGCGATTGTCGCCGATCATCCCGAATTGTGCCGGATGGATGCATTTCTCCTTGAAACAAGGCTTGGTGCGTCAGTTGAACAGACTGCGAAATTACAGTTGAGCGACAAAGGTCTACCTTTTTGCGCTTTCTTAATGGTAGGGGACTGATGAGCAACATGTCTCCTGCACACTCCTGGCGCTTGAACATCCTGAGGAAGTATTTCTGTTGACCTAATAGAGTTCGCATTTGCCACAGCAGGATTATTCCATCAAAATTATTCAGGATGGATGACATTTGCAGCTCTGAAAATAAAGGGGTATAGTTGCCGAAGCTTTTATGCGTTGGAGGCCAAATGGTTAACATCATCACGGACAGCACAGCGGACCTCGGCACAGACATTGCAGCTGAGTTCAAGTTAACGGTTGTTCCGCTGTCTGTCACGATTGGCGGCAAAGTTTATCAGGACGGAGTAAACATTCTTCAGAAGGATTTGTTTGCTCTGATTGAAAAGCACGCTGAGCTGCCCAAGACAGCTGCTCCTTCCGTGGGCGAATTCAGCAGAGCTTTCGAATGTCCCGGCGAGAGCGTATTTATCGGCATTTCTTCCAAGCTCTCAGCGACGATTCAAAATGCCCGCCTGGCAGCGGAAATGCTCCCGGCTGACAAAGTGCGTGTTATTGACTCGCTCAATCTTTCAACTGGAGTTGGCTTGCTGGCTTTGCGCGCGGCCGGATTGCGTGACCGAAGCTTTTCTGGGGAAAAGATTGAGCAGGAACTCCAGGCTTTGGTAGGTAAAGTGCGCACTTCGTTTGTGATAGATACAATGGAATACCTGTATAAGGGCGGTCGCTGCACTGCTTTACAGGCCATCGCCGGCAGTGTCTTGAAAATTCACCCCATTATCGAAGTTCGCCCGGATGGGACATTGGGCGTGAAGGAAAAAACACGCGGATCCCTCCAGAAGGGACTCCAGAAGGTACTGGACGATTTTGAGAGTCACGTGCACGAGTTGGATCGCGGGCGAGTTTTTATCACTACAACCAGCGATAATGCCGCCGACATAAAGTTCCTGGCGGATGAGATTAAACGTATCGCCGCGCCCCAGGAAGTACGTGTTACAAGAGCCGGAAGTGTGATCTCCAGCCATTGCGGACCGGGGGCGACCGGGATTCTGTATTTTGTAAAGTGATTTTGCTGGACAGAGCCGCGACCTGTTCTGTTTTGTTTGTGGCCCTGCAAGGGTGCTATAATATCTACGATAGTCTCGGAAAAAATGTATGGAAGAATATTCCAGAAGGATGAACCCTTGCCAACCGTAAACTATAAATACGAAAAGCGTCAAAAAGAATTGGAAAAGAAAAAGAAGAAGGCTGAAAAATTGCGGCTTAAAGAGATCAGGAAGAATATTAAACCGGAAGAGAAACCAGTTTCTTCTTCAGAAAAATAAAAAGACCTTGATATCAAAGAAAAAAAATCCTGAAACTTTCGTCTCAGGATTTTTTTGTTGGCATTCAGCGGGATTAGCCGGTGATCAAAGTCACGTTGCTGGCCTGTGGGCCTTTGGGACCCTGTTCCACTGCGAATTCGACCTTCTGGCCTTCTTCGAGGTTCTTAAGCCTTCACCCTGGATGGCGGAGAAGTGGACAAAAACGTCCGGGCCGCCTTCGCGAGTGATAAAGCCGTAGCCCTTGCTTCCATTGAACCATTTGACTGTGCCGATGATACGATCTGACATTGTTTGCCTCCTTAGGCAAAAAAAGAAATTGGCGGACCCGGTTTTTCGCCATCAGAGCTAAAACAAAAGGCCCACGGATTTGAACCCATGAGCCGATGTGGTTGCATTCCCAAAGCGAACTTACTGGTATCCTTAGGCCACAACTATACCATGAGGCAAGGGACAAGTCAATGATAATTTAATGTTCGTTTACTCCACTGTCACACTCTTTGCCAGGTTTCTCGGCTGGTCCACGTCCAGGCCGCGTACAACGGCGATGTGATAGGCCAGCAGTTGCAGGGGAATAACGGTCACTACCGGCGATAGCATCCAGGGACATTCCGGCACCCATAGTACATGATCCGCCATTGATGACACCAGTTCGTCGCCTTCTGTCGCCACAGCAATAACCGTCCCGCCGCGCGCCTTGGCTTGCTGGATCTGGCTGATCATCTTATCGTGCCAGGGGTCTTTCGGAGCAATACATACCACCGGCATATTTTCATCGATCAGGGCGATCGGCCCGTGTTTCATTTCGCCGGCCGGGTAGCCCTCGGCGTGAACGTAGGAGATTTCCTTGAGTTTCAGTGCCCCTTCGTAGGCAATTGGCATGTTGATGCCGCGCCCCAGGTAGAGACAATCTCGTACGTCTTTGAGCGCCCAGGCCACTTTCTCCACTTCTGCTTCACGTCTCAGCGCCCGGCCCACCACATCGGGGATGAGGCGGAGGTCAGCAACCAACTGGCGGCGGGTTTTATCGCTCAGCGTGCCGCGCAGGTGGGCCAGCATGATTGCCAGCATGTATTGGTCCACCAGCGGGGCGGTGAAGGCCTTGGTCGATGCCACGCCGATCTCAGGTCCGGTTTGCATCGAGATGGAACCGTCCGCAACTCGCATTGCCTGCGAGCCGACCGCGTTGACGATGCTCCACAGCAAGGCTCCTTTTCGTCTCCCCTCTTCCATGGCGGCCAGCGTGTCGGCGGTCTCACCCGACTGGCTGATGGCCAGCACAACGCTGTGCTTGTCCAGGATGGGGTCGCTGTAGCGGAACTCGGAGGCGATCTCCATCTGGCACGGGATCCTGGTGATGCTCTCGATGAGGAGCTTGCCAACCATCCCGGCGTAGGCGGCAGTACCGCAGGCGGTGATGATGATCTTATGGATATTGCCGGCCATCTCGGGGGTCATGTGTAATTCCGGCAGGTTGATGTTGCCGTCTGTGAAGTCCACCCGACCGGCCAGTGTCTCGGTCAGGGAGCGGACCTGCTCGTGGATTTCCTTTTGCATGAAGTGACGGTACTCGCCCTTTTCGGCGGCGGCTGCATCCCAGGCGATGTTGTTGACTTTGGTCGCCACCCGCGCCCCGTCCAGTGTTTGCACTCTCACCTCGGACCTGGTGACCACTGCCATCTGGTGTGACTCGAGGAAGATGACCCGCCGGGTATGCTCGAGGATGGCGGGGATATCGGAGGCGATGAAGTTTTCACCTTCTCCGAGGCCCACCACCACGCCCCCGGCGTTGCCGATGCGGGCGCAGACGATTTTATCCGGTTCATCGGCAGACATCAGGACGATGCCGTGCGCCCCGGCGATTTCGCCGAAGGTGCGCCGGGCGGCTTCGGTCAGGTCGAGTCCAGCCGCCAGGTGATGTTCAACCAGGTGAACGATCACTTCGGTGTCGGTGTCCGAGTTGAATTCCACGCCTTCGGCGGTCAATTCGTCGCGCAGGTCGAGGAAATTTTCGACAATACCGTTATGGACCACGACCACCCGGCCGGTCGCTCCGAGGTGGGGATGAGCATTGCGCGCGCTCGGCGCACCGTGGGTGGCCCAGCGTGTGTGGCCCACGCCCGGCGTCCCATGGATGGGGGAGTCGTTCAACAGTTCGGTCAGGCGGGACAGTTTCCCGGCGTCGCGCCTGACCTCGATCTTCCCATCCTGAATGACAGCCAGTCCGGCTGAGTCGTAGCCGCGGTATTCCAGCCTCTTCAGGCCGTTCAAAACAATCGGCGTCGCGTCGCGCGGGCCGATATAACCGACGATTCCACACATGGGATTCCTCCAGGGTAAGAAATTGGAGAGCAGAGAGCCGAGATTAGGGAGCAGGAACTGACTGTTCTTTTTTCTCTGTTTACTTCTCTCTTTTTTTTTTCGCCACCTCCTGCATGTTTGTCCAGCCGGTTACCCGGCGGGCGTTGGTACAGGATTTATTTCGGAGGGAAAGAAGGCGGGGGTGTGGCACCCCCGGAGGGTATCCGCTGATCATTCGATTTTCGCATCCCTCATCCATCCCCACCCGGCTGAAGTCCGGGAGGGGTGGGGTGAGGGCGCTTGGCTCTACCTTGCGGCAGAGAACCCTCATCCTCGTCATCCTTGGACAGTCCTTCGTTATACAAAGGACAGCCTAGGATCATGCGCTGTCTTTCCCAATTCAAGCTGTTCGGATTTGCCTCCTGTAAAATAGAGTGGAGAGGATTATATCGCGCTTTTTAATGGGCGAAATGTCGCTATTCTGTGAATTCCACGTCCAAACCGCTTTACAGATTCCATGGAGTTGTTGACTTGCAACCCCTACCCTGATATTATTAATCTGGTGTTAATCCAAGGTTGAACAGGCATGAGCAAACGATTTTTCTACCGCAGCAGAACCAGGAAACATGGGCAAAGTTTTGTGGAACTCGCCCTCGTTCTCCTCATCTTGGCGCTCATGCTGGCCGGGGTGGTGGAATTTGGCTATCTCCTGAATAGCTACCTGAAAGTGCAGGACGGTGCCCGCGAGGGCGCCCGTTTCATGAACTCTTCGGTGGCTTTTGATAATACCACCGGCGTCAGCTATGAAGATTTTTATACAAAAACTGCCATTGAAACAATGCGCGTGATGTCTCCGGTTGTCCTGAACGATAAGGGGTACCGGGGCGATGATATCATCATTTCTGTTTTCAGCGTGGCTGGGTCGTCCATCGTGCGTTGGCCGGATGGTTACGTGAATGGCTGGAGCCTGTGTGACCATAATTCAGAACCGATCTTTCAGGTTGATCTTGATCTGGATACTGACAATTGGAGTTCATGTACGCCGCGCCTTTCACATTTTACAACCGATCAGATCTTGGCGCTGAGTGGTGTTGCACCAGCAAGTGGTATTTTGCTGGTCGAAGTTTATTACAATTACCCTCAGATCTTAAAATTACCTGTCTTTGAGCAGGTGATTCCTGACCCCATTCTTGTTTATACCTATTCGGTGATGCCGCTCTCCTCCGCCGAGCCGACAGCCACCCCGAGTCACTAGAGCTATGTCAAACCTCATGAAAAAAACGAAGAAACGAATTTCCAGGATGGAGCGCGGCCAGGTGCTCGTGGTGGTGGCTGTATCGATTGTTGCGATCATCGCGATAATGGGCCTTGCGCTGGATGTGGGTGTGATGTTCATTGGCAACGCCCGTTTACGCCGGGCAGTGGACTCGGCTGCCCTGGCGGCTGCGCTGCAATACCGCGCAGGCTTTCATGTGGAATATCTGGATAACTCTGCCACGGAATTCTTGAGATTAAATGGCATCAATGATCCCTATGCCCGCGTACTAATTTGCATCACCCCCGTGCCTGATCCCATCGCTGATCCATATCTATTCAGCCACTATGATCCGGCCCTTTGTACCGTTCCGCCGCGGAAGTTGGTGCGCGTGGTCGCAACCGGGACCGTTGCCCTGGCGTTTCTACCGGTGATCAATATTGACCAGGTTCCGATCGCAGCCGACGCTACTTCAGAGACTGCCTCGGTGGATGTGGTGCTGGTGCTCGATCGCTCTGATTCGATGACCTATACCGCCCCCCAAGCCCCCTACGATCCAATGCGGGATCCCAGCGTGTGTAATAATCCGGCTGATCCGAATTTTGATACAAATGATACTTATGATTCTTCGTATTTAGGATATTGTCGTCCTTTCGACGAGGTAAAAAAGGCCGCCGTGAGTTTTGTCGAACAGTTGTACTTCCCCTATGACCGGGTGGCTGTGGTGACCATTGACAAGAATGCATTTTCGGTTCCTATTGATGTTGATTCTTTAGGCCATGATCTTTACTGGTCTAATGACAAAGACAAAATCATTAGCAAAATAAAAGCTCTTAAGGTCTATCCGGGCGAAGGGGTCTACCCAAATGGGCTTCCCTCCCGCTATTACGATCCCGTCACAGGCGATTATTTGGGATTGGGCTGCCCGCAGATGGATCCGGCTCTCCAGGCCTATTATCCTGATTATCCCAGCCCCGCCCCGTGCACCACCACCAATATAGGTGCAGGCTTGAATCTTGCCGGGAGGGAATTTAATATCGAACCTGTCCGGCAGGAAGCCCTGTGGGTGGTCATTCTTCTGACCGATGGGGTGGCCAATGCTGGTAATACTACTGACGAAGTTACTCACATTACAACCTATTTCTGCCCGGATGGCACCTGGTCTTATACGAATGTACCGCCCAAATGCAATGACGGCATCAGCGCCACCCACCATCCGTATGAACCTACTAATTTGAATAGCCAGTATGACGCTGAGGATTATGCCTATGATGCCGCTGAATTCGTCGCCCATGATCAGAGTGCGCTCTTATTTACCATTGGATTGGGCTCCCAGGTTAGAACCCCCAGCAGCGTGGATCACACGTTTCTCGGCGAGCTCTTTCTTAAATATGCCGCCGATCATGCCTGTGATCCAGGACACCCTGCCACCATATGTCCCGGCACGTATACTTTTGCGCCGAATGGCGCTGCCCTGCGTGAAGTGTTCCGCAAGATCGCCGAGAATATCGCCACCCGGCTGTCTCACTAAGGATGATGAAAATGAGATCCACTAACCAGGCCTCCTCTACTTTCCGCAAACGGTTCCGGAAGAATTCCAGCCGTTCCCAGGGCGTGGTTGAGTTCGCACTCGCTCTTCCCATCCTGCTGATGCTTCTGTTTGGCATCATTGACTTCTCGCTCCTGTTCTCGGCCTGGCTCTTGATCCAGAACATGTCCCGCCAGGCGGTGCGTTATGCTGTGACCGGTGAATTCAATGCAATTTACTGTCCGGCAAGCAATCCCACCTGCAAGACAACCAAAACCGATTCCGTTGACCAGGATAATGCCCGGCTGTACTCCATTCGGGACAAGGCGGTAAGTTTCATTGCCGGGCTGCTGGTGGACCCCGCTCTGGAGGAGGCCTATGGAATTAGTCCACCTGCGACTGCTCGAGCGGATCCCGGCTATCTGAAGCTAACCATCTGTTCAAGTCGCGACCTAACTGCGGATGGAGTGGCGAACTTCAAGACGCACCTTGGGCGGATGGGATCCGCCACCCAATATAGTGACTGCGAAAAAGTAGATGACAACTTGGTCTCGCAAGGATTCGTAGAGGACCCCGGCGGCCCGGGCGACACCGTGATTGTAATGGTTGATTTCAACCACCCGTATATCACCCCTTTCCTGAATCAGATCTGGCCGATGATCCACCTCGTCTCGGCTCAGCGCGGGGTTATTGAAGAGTTCCGCGTATCCCGGGAGGTCAACCTGCCACCGCAGATTTTAATGGATTCTCCCACGCCGTCCAACACTTTTACTCCAAGCAATACCTTCACCCCTTCAATGACTTTCACGCCTAGCAACACGGCTACCATAACCGACACGCCGACTCCCACCGATATCAATACACCGACCTCCACCAGTAGCAGTACCCCGACGGACACCCCGACGCACACCAGCACTTCCACGCCTACGGCCACTTCCACACCTACGCACACCCCGACGCACACGGTCACTTCCACGCCTACCATCACCCCTACGCACACAATCACTTCCACGCCTACCACCACCGGCACGCGTACCAACACCCCAACCATCTCCAATACGCCTACGCGTACGAATACATCAACGATCACGAATACACCGACGATTACGAATACACCGACCAAGACCTCTACGCGTACACTCACCAGGACGCCGACGAATACGAGGACGCCGACGAATACGAGGACGAGTACGCGGACGCCGACGATTACGAGGACGCCGACGAATACGAATACACCGACGAATACGAGGACGCCGACGAATACACCGACGATTACGAGGACGCCGACGATTACGGCTACACCGACGATTACGAGGACGCCGACGAATACGAGTACGTCTACAGCCACCAGTACGCCATCCGATACACCGACCAATACGTCAACTTACACGCCGACGAACACGTTCACACCCACCAAAACGGCGACGAAAACTTCTACGCCCACCGATACCCCCACAGCGACGAACACTTATACGCCCACCCTTACCCCCACGAAGACGAACACGCCCACGCGCACCAATACACCGACGAATTCGCCGACAATTACGAAAACTCCAACGGTTACGAATTCACCGACAATTACGAATACTCCCACGCTTACAAACACACCAACACCTACGTTCTGTGCGGGTGGTTGTGGCATGGGGTATGTGGTAACGCCGGGTCATCCAAATAGAACACCTGCCGAGGCGTATCTTCGTTATCACCAAAGCACGGACGCCTACCTGCGCTCTGCCCGCTATGCCTACGCTCTTCGTGTTTCGCACGCCAACTAAGACTTTATGCTTTATGTGCCAGGGTTGAGGGATGCAAAAAGTGTAATCGAACAGGAGGCCTGTGCCAGCCAATGGCAAGTCAGGCCTCCTGGTTTTTATTTCTGACCAACACCTCTTGTTTCCCTCCACCCGGTGTCATTGCGACATCGTCCCCGTTCTTCGGGGAGCCGCCGATGCTCTTCCGGCGGCGTGGCAATCCCCTCCTCATTTGGGAAATCACTTGTTACGGTGGAATAGAGTATGTTTGCAACAGAGCAACTCGAAAGCAATGTCAGAGTGTGGCAAGACCTTCGCAAGGGTGAGCAGGAGTGTAGGTCGGTTTGGGGGCAACGGAGTCCGACAACACTGCCAAGATCTTTTTTTTCCCCGCCTCGGTGCGGGGGTTAGGGGGTGGGGATTCCCACGCTTTCCGACTTTGTGAAAGCCCTGGACATGCACCCGTGAGCAGTTACTATATTCAAAGAACGTTGTTATAATTTCACTATTGTTGTTTATTCCTTGGATCACGAAAACGCATTAACGATCTCAGTCGTTATGCCAAAAAGCAACGATTGTTGTCATTACAAAACCTCTTTCGTGAAGTACTGAAAATATATTCATGGAGCAGTAAATTCACTAACCGTTGGAGATTGCGTTGCAAAAGCTGCTGAACCGGTTATTTCCCTGGCAGATACGTTGGAAGGGGGTGCTGGCCGAGGCATTGCTATTCCTGGCAGCTTATATCATTTGGCTGATCTTTCGGTCTCCCGCCTCCAGCAGTCGCCTTCTCATCGGCAACCTGGCGGTTCTGGCTCCTCTGGTAACGTCTGTTTTGCTGACGTTCATGCTGTTCCCGCAGATTAGCCCTCAATCCCAGCCTACCTGGCGCTTTGTCGGATTGGCACTCTTGTGCTGGGCGGCCGGAAACGGCATCCGGACTTTTTATGAAGGACTGCGTGGAATTCCGCTTCCGAATTTTTCGGTGGCGGATGTTCTTAATTTCCTAGCTTATCCGTTCTTTTTTTATGCATTGGTGCTCTATCCTTTTGAGAACCGGTATGCGCCTTCCCGTTTCCGTTTCCTGCTCGATGCGACCATAACATCCGGTGTTGTTGCTGCGTTGGGCTGGCTGGTCCTGGCTCAGCCGGAAGTCTCCACCGGCCCCAAAGCGCTGGTTCCGCTGGTTTATCCGATCGTCGACCTGATCTTGTTAATGATTCTTCTTAACATGCTACTGGCTAACCGAAAAGCGCGCCGCACAACACTTCTATGGGGGATTGGCCTGCTGGCGTTCTTTATCTCGGATTATGTTTATAGCATGCTGGCTCAATTGGACAGCTACCAGGCGGGAGGTGCGGGGAGTCTTGGCTGGGTGGCGGGAGGCTTGATCTTCAGCCTGGGGTGCGTTATCGAGGCCGATTCATCTCCCCATAAGGGTCAGGCACGCGGCTTCGGTCTTGACCTTGGTGCGCGGCTTCAGAATATTCTTCCGGTCACACTTGTTCTGGCCCTGTTTTGGTTTGTGATAGAGAATTGGCAGTTGAGTGGGAAATTATCGGTATTTGGACTTTGGATGAGCCTGCTCCTGGCCCTGGCGTTGATCGTTCGTGTGGGCATCCGTGCTGGCGAAGCAGAACTGTTAAAATACTGGCAATTGTTCAGCAGCCTGGCAGAACCAGCCTTCATTTGCGATAAACACGGCAGGATCCTGCTGGCTAATCCTGCTATGGCCCGCGCGTTTGTCTTGCGGGATGAGAACCAGGTGGTGGGCATGTCACTGGCGGCCATCTTTGCTGACCAGGTCCTGCCGGCCGATTTGCTGGAACGCGCCTCCCGGCAGGAATGTACACTCGAGATTCCGTTCAGCCCGGACCACACCCCGTTCCTGCTTTCGCTGAGCCCGATCTTTTCCGAAGGCCGGAAGGCGTTGATCGCCGGGTCGGCGCATGATTTGAGCGGGCAAAAACGCCAGCAGGAAGCCATCCAGAAGGCCTATAATGAGTTGCAAGTGGTCTACCGCCAGATGGAGGAACTCAATGAGCAACTGGAGCAAAAAGTCGAGCAACGCACCGGCACTTTGCAGGAAGCTTACCGCCGGTTGGAAGCGCAGAATATAATGTTACAGGAACTCGACCAGTTGAAAAGCGATTTTGTTTCGATGGTGTCCCATGAACTGCGCACACCGCTCACTAGCCTGAAT
This sequence comes from uncultured Anaerolineales bacterium, assembly GCA_903873975.1. Taxonomy (GTDB): domain Bacteria; phylum Chloroflexota; class Anaerolineae; order Anaerolineales; family Villigracilaceae; genus UBA877. The sequence continues at coordinate 7,691 of CAIQQN010000324.1, read as the reverse complement.
GGTGGACTGGAACTTTTGCTCAATCGTAAAGGCCGCTCGGCTGCAGACCGGGAGCCCCTTGCGCTTATGAAGGACGAGGTTCAGCGGCTGACGCATTTTGTGGAAAACATCCTGAACCTTTCTGCAATGGAAGCTGGTCGTTTGGAAGTGCATTCCCTCCCGGTATCACTTTCAGCCATTGTAGAGGATGTCTGCCGTCAGTTTCGCACCGGGCCTGGGGCAGAGCGGATCCGGATCAGCCTGCCGGAGGATCTGCCGCCTGTGCTCGCCGATTCGGGCTTCCTCGAGAGTGTATTTAACCATCTGGTGGATAATGCCCTGAAATATGCCTCCCAGGGAGTGGTGACGGTGGACGCCGTTCGGCAGCGCAACAGGCTGCGGGTTCAGGTAACCGATTCCGGACCGGGTATTCCCAGGGAAAAGCAGCCTCTGCTTTTCCAGCGTTTCCAGCGGCTTGACGCCAGGGATTCACAGTCAGTTTATGGATATGGTCTGGGTCTATACCTCTCACAGCGCATGTTGCGCCTCATGGGGAGCGATCTTGCTTTTGAAGAACCTCCCGAGCTTGGCGCCCGCTTTTATTTCTATCTGAAGGTGGCGTGATGAAGAATAAAATCCTGCTGATTGATGATGACCCAACCTTGTTGCATCTGCTGGGTCAATATCTGCGCGAGTCCGCTTTCGATGTGATTGAAGCCTCGGATGGTCTGGCGGGTTTGCGGTTGGCTTATGGTGAAAAACCGGATCTGGTATTGTTGGACGTGATGCTACCCGGTATGGACGGTTGGGAAGTATGTACCCGCTTGCGCGAATTGACTGATTTACCGATCATCATGCTGACCGCTAAAACCACCGAGGCTGATAAACTGCGCGGCTTCAATCTTGGCGTGGATGATTATGTGACCAAGCCGTTTAGCTTCGCTGAGTTGGTTGCGCGTATCCAGGCGGTGGTTGGACGGATACACAGCGAGCAAAAAGAGACCGGGTACATCGCTCACGGGGAAATCCTGCTGGATATGGAAAAATTCCGGGCATCGCTCGGCGGCCGGACCCTTGAGCTGACTCCAACGGAATTCCGTTTACTCGAAGCCCTTGTCAGGCGTAAGGGTAAAGTAGCATCGGATAATGACTTGATGAGCGAAGTCTGGGGCGAAACCCGCAACGATCCAGCCCTCGTCCGCCGCTATATCCTGATGTTGCGTAAAAAACTGGAGCTTGACCCATCCCAACCGGTTTGGATACGTACCGTGCGCGGGTTTGGATACCGTCTGGGCACTGCGCCACTAATTCCACCGCTAATGGATCAAAACCCGGATAAAAAATAGAGCCAGATGGCTCTATTTTTCGTTCACCCCTTTTCATTTCCGGTACCATTGCGATATCATCCCCGTTATTTGGGGAGCCGTCAATGCTCTTCCGGCGGCTCGCAATGGCACATGTACGGTAGAACAACTACCTGATACTTTCTTACAGGAAAAGAAAATAGATTGCGCTCAAGATTAAGAACGGTGCATATGGGATGGCGGTAAAGGCTTTATATTTTTTAGCAATCAGCATCCCGAGAATGAGAATCAGGCTCACTAGTCCCCCGCCCAGAATAGCAAAGAACAGGCAAGCAAAAATCGCGCGCCAGCCAAGCAGCAATCCCAGGATTCCGGAAAGGTTTACATCCCCGAAGCCAAGCGCAACTTCATCGGCAGATAGGCCGCGCTTTTTCGACATGCGTTTGACGAATAATTCACCGATGAAATAAAAAACCAGCATGATCCCAAAACCGGCTGCACCGCCCAGTAGCGTGGATATGATTCCATAGGGAATGGATTGTTTTCCGCGCAGGAAGATGCCAATCCCGAGCCCCAGAACGGCGCCTGCAATACTGACAGGATGCAGGATCAAACGGTGCTCCAGGTCGATTACCAGGACGACCGCCAGGTAATCCAGCAGGATGAATGCCAGCGGGAAGGGTAGCGTCTGGCCTGGGAGGATCCAAATTAATACCGGTGTCACCGTCATCACGGCCTGGACGATCAATGTCCGCGCGCTGCGTCGTTTTCCGCAATTCTTGCAGTTGTGGAAGAGCAGGGTGTCGGCCAATCCGATCGTTGTCTGGCACGCCGGGCAAACTGGACGGCTGAACTTATGAGTGAAGGGCAGCACATCAGCCAGGTAATTAACCAGCCAGCCGGAAAGCCAACCGAGAAGTAAGGGGATGAAAAGCATGAAGTCCATTCCCTGATTATAGCCCGAATCAAGTTTGATTGTTTTACAGACTTATTAGGTGGTTAGGTTCTAAAAAACTCGGTGTTTGGGGAGTTAGCGGACGGCAAACCTGTCCGCTAACTCCCCAAGATCTTCTTTTAGCCGGTTCGGCGTCAAGCCTCCAGCGGCTGTTTTGGCGACATGGGGCGTCGAAACCCCAGCCTTGGGGGGGGGTAAGGGGTGGGGTTGAAGAAAAAGACTTTAAGAACGCACTGATACCTTTAAAATAGATACTTGGCGGAAAAGAAAAATTACCTTACAATCCTGGTGCGCTTAGATGCGCAGGAGGTTCCTGTGGAGAAATTCATCATCGAAGGTGGAATTCCTTTGAATGGGCAGGTGACACCGTCAGGTAACAAGAATGCAGCCTTGCCTATTCTGGCCGCAACGCTGTTGACGGATGAGCCGGTCATCCTGCACAACCTGCCGGATATCCGTGACGTACGTGACATGCGCCAATTGGTTGCCAGTCTGGGGGTGAAAATGGAAGACCTGGGGAACAACTCCTGGCGCATCACTGCCCGGACCGTCCGTCCAGCCGACCTCGACCCGGACCTGTGCGCCCGCATACGCGCATCTATTCTACTGGCCGGACCGATGCTGGCCCGCACCTGTGAGGTGCACCTCCCGCCTCCCGGTGGAGACGTGATCGGCCGCCGGCGCGTGGACACGCATCTGTTGGCTCTTAAAGCTCTCGGTGCAGACGTACATTACCGCCGGTCATTCGACTTCAAGGCAAAACACCTGAAAGGCGCCAATATCCTTCTGGATGAGGCTTCTGTAACCGGTACTGAAAATGTCATCATGGCGGCTGTCACTGCCAAAGGGACGACCGTCATTCGCAATGCAGCCTCCGAGCCGCATGTACAAGAACTCTGCCAGATGCTGAATATCTTGGGGGCTGACATCACGGGCATCGGATCTAATACGCTCACGATTGATGGCGTGGAGAAACTGCACGGCGGGGAGTTTACCATCGGGCCTGATTACCTCGAAGTCATCAGTTTTGTCGGCGCGGCGGTGGTGACGCGTGGTGAAGTGCGCATCTGCAAAGCCAGTCCGCAATATCTCGATATGGTGCGCATAGTCTTCCACCGGCTGGGTGTAGATTGGAACGTTGATGGCGAGGATATCGTCGTCCCGTCAAAACAACGCCTCAAGGTTGAAACCGACTTGGGCGGGGCCATCCCGGAGATCAAGACCAACATCTGGCCGGCCTTTCCCACCGATCTAATGAGCATTGCAATTGTGGTTGCCACGCAGTCGCGCGGCAGTGTCCTCTTCCACAACTGGATGTTCGAGGGGAGGATGTATTTCACTGACAAACTTAAGGGCATGGGTGCCCAGATAATCCTGTGTGATCCTCACCGCTGTATCGTCAATGGTCCCACCAGGCTATACGGCGAAAAGCTCGAAAGCCCCGACATCCGCGCCGGGATGGCCATGCTCCTGGCCGCCCTGGCCGCTGTGGGGAGTTCTACCATCCGAAATGTCGGGCAGATTGACCGGGGTTACGAACGGGTGGACGAGAAATTGCGCTCTCTGGGTGCGAAGATTGAAAGGATTACCGAGCGATAGGTACGACTTCAGTCGTTGGTTTCATGGTGAAAGAGCGTGAAGTAGCTGCTAAAGTTAAATATAAAGACTTATTGTTATAAAAAAGAGACGCTCCCGAGAAGCGTCTCTTTTTCTCTCCAATTAATAACCGCTTATGGCTTCGGTTGCGCCGTCACTTCCATGAATTGTGTCACAGCTTCGCGCAGCATCCGCTCTGGCAGCGCCCCTACCTGACGGTGGATGATCTTGCCGCCGTAGATGAACAACATGGTCGGAATACCCTGCACCCCGTACTGGGTTGCCCACTGCGGATTCTCGTCCGTATTGACCTTGGCTATTACGACCTTATCATCCAATTCCTGGGAAATTTTTTCCAGCATTGGGGAGACCATTTTACACGGACCGCACCAGGGAGCCCAGAAATCGACGATGACTGGCAGGGGATTTTGCAGGACGGCTTTTTCAAAAGCGGCATCGGTTACATGAATTGGTTCGCTCATTTTTCCTCGCTATTTATCTAGGGATGTTACGATCCACCCCGCAGGTTTTGGCAGAAATCAAGCCTGAATCACAAGAAACTGCGGGACGTTTTACGTAAGGTGAGTTATTAATGGTCGGTTTCACCAGGTTTTAGAATACAATATTCGGATGTGATCTTGGCAGATTTACCCAGCATGATCCCAACTGAACAATACTTTTTTTCGGAGAGTTCAATAGCCTGTTCTACATCTTTGGGCTTGATACCGTTACCCCGGATCAAGTATGTAATGGAAATATGGGTCCAGATCTTCGGGAAATCATCGGCTCGTTTACCGCTTATCTTTACCTGCATATCCGTCAGATCTACGCGTTTCTTACGCAGGATCGAGAGAATATCCTCGCCGGTGCATCCGCCGACGGCAGCTAGCAATAATTGCATTGGACTGACACCCGGCTTCCCATCCAGTGTACCCATTTGGACGGTTCCGCCAATCGCGTTCTGGCCAACGAAGGCCATTTCGCCTTTCCAGGTTGCAGTGATTTCGGTCAGATCTTCACTCATTAATTTTCATAAGACTCCATCTTGGCGCCAGTATATCATAAATCATTTTAAGCACTGATTATTAAGATGCAAAACGATGAAAAAAGTTACTTTGGGTATGCTTCATGATTTGGATGATGCACGCTGCCTGTTTGACAAATTAGAACACATGTTTTATAATCACTATGCGGCAAGGGTGATCATAGGGCATCTAGGAGCTTGTTCTTTTGTACCTTGAAAACTGAACATTTCATAGAAGTCAGTTCGTGGGGTTGGCAGTTGTTCCTGACCGAGGCGGCTTTTACAAAGCACCCCTGTGGGGCAAGCCGCCATCGGACGTTTCGGCGCCACGAGGCGCCGAAGACCGTCACATCGTCCTGGTTCTCCTACGGGAAAGAGGGTTGTTTGTTTTGCAAAAAAACAACCTCAAGCTGGATCTTCATGTCCACAAATGAACTTAATAATGAGGAAGCCCTCGAAGAGAATATGGGAGCAGGGAGGGTTTGTTTGTTCCTCCGTTGTTCCTCGAAACAAACAACTAGCCTAGACTTGGTCGAGGCGGCGTTCGCGAAACGTCCCCATAGCCAAGCCGTCATCGATAGTTTCGGCGCCATTGCGAAGCATCCCGGTGGGATGGGGTGCCGAAAATCCCGCCATGGAACGAGGTGGAGATTGGGATTCTCAGACCATCAGGTTTTATGAAAGCCCTCTAGTTGTACTGCGCACTTGCAGTATAATCTTCCCGATATGCCTGACCTTTTCTCACGTTGGAAAACCGGACTCTCACGTAGCAGCAAGGCTGCCTTGGGTCGGCTGGCCAGTCTGTTTGGTGCGACAGAAATCAACAATCAGACTTGGGAAGAACTGGAGAGCCTGCTCATCCAGGCTGATTTGGGACTGGAAACGACCGAGTCCGTGCTCGACTCGCTCCGCACGACTGTGCGGACGCGGGGACTGACCAGGTCCGTCGAACTCCAATCCTTGCTGGGAGCTGAACTACGCCTCCGGCTCGATATACTTCCCGGATTGGACTTCTCATCCAGGCCAACAATCATCCTGCTGGTTGGCGTGAATGGTTCCGGTAAGACCACCACAGCTGCCAAACTGGGCCGCCGCTTTGCTGACGATGGGAAACGCGTCCTGCTCGTTGCAGCGGATACCTTCCGGGCAGCCGCCGTGGATCAATTACAGGTATGGGCCGAACGGCTGGAATTGCCCATCGTGGCTGGGCAGATGGGCTCCGATCCCGGGGCAGTGGTATACGACGGTATCCAGTCAGCCATCTCCAGGGGCTATGACCTGGTACTGGTGGACACGGCTGGTCGTCTGCATACCCGTTATAATTTGATGGAAGAACTAAAGAAAGTGCACCGGGTGGCCGGAAAGGCGCTCATGGGCGCTCCCCATGCGGTCTGGTTGGTGCTGGATGCAACCACCGGGCAAAACGCCTTGGTACAGGCGCGAGCTTTTAAGGAAGCCGTAAAAGTGTCTGGCGTTATCCTGGCGAAACTGGATTCATCGGCGCGCGGCGGAATGGCCTTTGCCATTCAACGCGAACTTGGCTTGCCAATCATATATGCTGGCCTGGGCGAGAAGGCTGAAGATTTGACACCTTTTGATCCGGATGCCTTCGTAAAAGGAATTCTCGGCGTATAGTTTCGAAATAAAAGTCGAAAGGATAAGAACATGCAGGATTTACTCAATCGTTTGCAGACCGCAGGGGATGTACTTCGTCAGTTAATGGTGCGTCTTTGATTTACCCGCCAAAGAATCTCAACTTGCGGAGCTCGAAAAAGAGATCAGCGCCTCGAACTTTTGGGACGATCCCGCTCATGCCCAGCAGGTGAGCAAGACTGCCGCCAGTCTGCGCGATCAGGTGGATGACTGGCGCAGTTTTGAGCGGCGTTTGAAGGATGCATCCGAATTAGCCGGCCTGGCTGACGAATCTTTGCGCGCGGAGCTGGAAACTGAAATATCTGGCCTGGAAAGCGAACTGGACAAACGCTCCTTTACAGCGATGCTTTCCGGACCCTATGATACCGACGATGCCTTGCTCGCCATCCATGCAGGAGCCGGCGGTACCGACTCTCAGGATTGGGCTGCCATGCTCTTGCGGATGTACCTGCGCTGGGCAGAAAAGAATGGTTACCAGGCCGAGGTTCTGGACTCGAGTGAAGGCGAAGAAGCCGGCATCAAATCTACCACTATCAGTATCAGCGGGAAATATGCTTACGGTTATTTACGTTCAGAAAAGGGTGTTCACAGGTTGGTACGGCTTTCGCCTTTTGACGCTGCGCATCGCCGGCATACGTCTTTTGCACTAGTGGAGGTTCTGCCTCAGGTTGCCTTCGACAGCCCAGAGGTTCCGATTGATCCTGCAGATTTAAAAATAGACGTTTTCCGTTCTTCCGGCGCGGGCGGGCAAAATGTTCAAAAGAATGCCACCGCCATTCGCATAACCCACCTCCCAAGCGGGATTGTGGTGACATGCCAGAACGAACGATCGCAAACCCAGAACCGGGAATTTGCCATGCGCATTCTGCGGTCACGCTTGCTGGAGATCAAAAAGGCCGAAAAGGATGAGGAAATTGCCATTTTGCGTGGAGAATACACCAAGGCGGAATGGGGCAGTCAGATCCGTTCGTATGTGATCCACCCTTATCAGATGGTCAAAGACCATCGTACGGAGCATGAAACCGGCAACACGCAGGCGGTGTTTGATGGCGACCTGGATGAGTTCATGGAAGCGTATTTGCGAAAGGGTAAATAGTTGCAAAATCGGGCTTGACGCTCGTGGGCATCGCCGATATAATCAGCCCGCTTAACCGGAATCAAATAAAGGAGTAAGGAATGC
>CAIQQN010000323.1 GCA_903873975.1 uncultured Anaerolineales bacterium | reverse complement strand
TTCGAGCCGCCATTGGCTGTGTCGGGCGCATAAGCGCCCGATGCTTGCCTGACGGGGCGTGGCGCAGTCCGGCTAGCGCGCTTGCATGGGGTGCAAGAGGTCCCGGGTTCAATTCCCGGCGCCCCGACACGAAAGACTCCAAGAAATTGGAGTCTTTTCGTTTTAGGCCCGGTTTCTCCCTACGGGAGTGCTTCGCGATCCCCAATGGGGATGTTACTCTTCCCGGCGCCCCGACACATAACAGGTCACATTTCTTATGTGGCCTGTTCTTCGTTTCCTAATGGCACCGGTCATCATCAGCGGCGCGGATTGTGCAACCGCTGCCTGCACTGAGCGAAGCGAATGTGTCCGCTGGAGAATCGATGTTGGGCGGGGCGATGTATGGAAATTATGTGCCAGTGCTACGCGGCTTCTTTTCTCGGCATCAGCAGGATGAATGAGATGAATAATATGAATGTGAGCAGTGCAGAAACCCACATGAGGACGCTTCTGAGATCGTAGAAAGCAATGAAAAAGAGAATCACCAGTGTAACTAGCCCGTTATCAACGACCCCCGCCTTAAGTATTGCAATATTATGGATCGGGTCTTTGTAGGCGTACCAGTATGCGACCCCGAATGCTACAACAACGGCTCCAAAGAGCCTTAGAAAGAGAGGGTCGTCCGGTGTCGGTACACCAAGACGTTGAAGAAATGACATGGGGGCAAGAAGAGATGGCAAGCCCCAAACGAGTAAGATAAGGGCGACTTTGACGACCAGGATATACCTCAACCAGATGAGTCTTCGATTGTTGGACATTTGACATTCTCCTTTCATAAAGAAGTACTTGGGCAAATCGAACTCCGCCTAACGAATGGCCTCAGCGGCAAGAGCGAGAATCCTTTATATTATCGTGCCAAATCTGGCAAAGCGCACCTATGCGCGAGCGGCGGAGCCGCTGTCCGCTGGAACTGATGTTAGACAGCTCACTCTATATCATCATTGCTTTATCTTTCGATCCCATCTTGCTTTAATAGCTAATATTTCACCAAGATGCCTTACGTTATCAAGCAGTGCCATTTGTATGCACTGATAATGAGAATATTTTCCCTCGAAACCTGCTCCTGGCATTTGCATCTTTTCTAAGGGTATGTTTTTTAGATACTTTTTGACCGTATCATAAACCTCATCCGAATATCCAAGCACTTGTTCCCTTGTTAGTCGCGGCATAGCAGCTACTTCTTCCTGAGTGTATCCGGTGAGCATACCCCATCCATTTTGACCAATACCGCGAGGATAATACCCTGTTTGCTCTGCCCAACCGTGCTGATACCAACATTCTTCCTCTGCCAAATCTCCTTTAGCCTGTTGCGTTAGAAAGACATCAAAGATTCGAGCCATATGCCAAACCGTAACTGCGATATTATTGGCTTCTGCTTCAGGCTTCCAAAACATACAATCATCACTTATCGCATCAAACACGCGGTGTAAGCGTCGCCTATTATCTTCAAGTAGATCAATAAGTAGGTCATTTACGTTCATCATATTTTAGAGCCTATTTTCTCGACGATTCATTTTGGGCTGCTCAGCGGTGGAGCCATTGTCCGCTGTAGCCGATGTTAGCTACTGTGCGTTCCATTTTGGTCTTGAACCTTGATTACCAAATGCCCGGTAACAGGCGATAACGCACCTGACGGGCATAATCCACATAGCCAGTCAGTTCGGCGTGCAAGGTGCGGTCTTCAAGAGCTGTGCGGAGGATGAGCAAAATTGCACACAATCCACTGACGATTATTGCCCACCAGGAAGCGAGTAGGGTGGGCATGGCTAATTCAAAGATAATCATGCCAACGTAAGCCGGATGACGGACATAGCGGTATGGACCGCCTGACACGACAGACTGACCACGGTCGAACTGAATGCGAACGATCTGTGAGAAGAAGGCGTTGGAGACCATAGCCCATGTGAGCAGAGCATAGCTCAAGGCACACGCTATCAATGCAGCAATTTGGGCAGCCAAAGGAAAACCACTTGTCCAGCCATACCGTAGATCAAGCCCAGCGAGGATATAGCGTACCAACTGCGTCAGGCGAAGGATGCTCAGGATGGCTCTATCCCAAGTCTTGGCTCCCTTGGGGGGAGTCAGGCGCTCAGCCATCAGATCTGGATTGAAGCGGAGGAGGAGAATATCCATCGCTGTATAACAAGCCAGCCACACGGCGATTGCTGCCCAAGCAGGCCACCAGTCAATCCGCCCGGCTGACCAGAACAGAGCCACGGCCATGCCGACAATACCTAATATCTGATCAAAGAAATAAAGAACAATAAGCTTTGTGTTCATAGTCTTTCATATCACCGAGATGGCGGCTAACGGATTACGCCTCAGCCGCCGCGAGGCGAGCGCAGTGAGCAAAGCGGTCGGTCGGACGCGCTTGTTGGGCGACGCATCGTTCAACCCCTTGGTTTTCTTGGGAACAACATAGGCGTCCTGGATCTGTACTCCAGGTAGGATGCCCCAAACCGGATCTCCAGTTCCCGTTCTTCATATACCTTTATAAACACAAGCAATGCCGGTGCAAACAGGACGAGCACCCAGAGTACGAACAGCGCTGATTGGAACCAGATCCCCAAAGACAGGAGCAAAGCCAGGCCTGCCAGCACCATGGGATTACGCGTCCAGGCATACAACCAATCTATCGCCAGTTTCCGACTGAGCGCAATGAAAAAGGGTGCACCGAACCCTTTCAAGGCAAGGTTTACCACTGTCAGTAAAAAAGCCGCCCCGGTAATAATGACCAACAGCAGGCCGATTCCAACCGGAATTGGAAGCCTCCAGCCAGGCCAATCTTGATGAGTGGTTACTGCCTGAATGATGGCTGCGCCAAAAAGAGTCCCTACGGCAAATTGGACAAACGTCGTTATCCAGACGGCGCGGCTCGTCGTCGGCTGTCTGTCAAGGATCATCCTCCCAAGCCAGACAATGGGGTATACCAACAACATACCTCCTATAATGATGAGCAGATTCATCGTGTTTGAAATCGGCCGATTGAGCGCCCACAGCCAGATAAACAATGCGAACGCCAAGAGGGCGATCCTGAAAAATAACTCACTGGCGTGTTTCATGGTGACCTCCTGTTACCATTTTCGAGACCGCCCTACGGATTGGCTTCGCGAAGCACACCCGAAGGGTGCAGCGGCGACGATACTGGCAAGACTTCTCCTCATTGATCGCACATTTCTTACAGTGCGGCATGCACCTTCCGTGGCGACGCATCGGTCAGCCTTTATGTGTGGATTGGGCAGGAAAGTTTGCACTATGCTTGTGAGTTATCATTCTTGAAGAAGCCAGCAATCGTTGCTCGTTCCTCTGTGTCTATTCTGATCTCCAGCGCGCTGTTCACTATGTCGAGATGCTCTGGACGGCGGGGGCCGATCAACGGCGCTGTCACGACTGGGTGTGACATAACCCAGGCTAGCGCCAGCGAGGCCATATCCACCCCGCGTTCAGTCGCATAGCGCTGCAGAACGTCCAAAGCTGGATATGTCTTCTCGCTGACCAACGACCGGAAGTCCGGGCGCAAATCCATGCGTGAGCCGGCTGGGAAAGGCTCACCGACCCGGTATTTGCCAGTCAGCCAGCCACCCGCAAGTGGGCTGAACGGCGTATGGCCGAAATGTTGATCCTGACAAAGGGGAAACATTTCATGCTCTTCAGCCTGATCGAGCAAACTATAGGAATTTTGGACCCATTCGAAACGATGGAGGTGAAAGCGATCACTGATCAACAACGCCTTTGTCAGGAGCCAGACCGGCATGTTGGCTGCACCGATATAGCACACTTTGCCTTGATGGATCAGATCATCCAGGGCGTGCAGGGTTTCTTCGAGCGGCGTTTCTGGGTCCGGGCCATGGATGATATAAAGATCCAGATGGTCAACCCCGAGACGGTGGAGGCTGAGGTCTATCTGGCGCAGAATATGTCGCCGGGATAATCCCCGATCATTCGGCCCGTCACCCACCGGGCTATAGACTTTCGTACTCAAGATAACCTGGTCGCTGACACTTGTTCCCTTTTGTTTCAGCCACTCACCGATGAAACTTTCGCTAAGACCACCGCCGTAGGAATTGGCGGTGTCGAAGTAGTTGATCCCCAATTCCCACGCCTTATCCATGATGGCAAAGGCTTCTTCCCGGGTTGCAACCTTGCCAAACAGCGCAGGTACGCTGCCCATGCCACCAAAATTACCGCAACCAAGCGCAATGGTCGAAATCTTAAGTCCCGTCCGTCCCAGGTTTACGTAACGCATACAGCACCTCCTGAGTTTGCGCTAAGAGCGTTTGGTTGCTCTTATGGGCTGTGAATTCACGTCTACGATGTCACTGTACCCGGCGCGCTCGAGCATATCCTTGTACTCCTGGAACTCGTAGGGCGCCCCACCCTCGGAGATGGCGTAGAACCATAGGGCAGGACCCATTGGGTCCGGGCTCTCGCGTCGAACTGCATTGGTGACCAGCGTACCACCCGGGATCAGTGCCTTATGTGTTTTGCGAAAGAGGCGGGTGTTCTGCTCAGGGCTGAAGAAGTGGGTGATGTTTCCCAGGTAGATGACGTCATAGAGATTGGAACCGTAAGGCACCCTCCACAAATCACCTTGAAGCAGGGTGACCTGGGTCTTGACGCCCAGGTCAGCGGCCACCTTGCCTGCTACGGTTAAGATCTTTTCCCAGTCGAGCAAGGTGACACGCACCCCGGGGTGAGCCCGGGCGAGAGCCAACGACCTGGGAGCAGGCCCGCACGCCACGTCCAGGACCCGCAGCCCATTGCGCCCTTGAATCCCCAAGGTGCGCCACATCTCATCGCACCGCCCCAGATAGGTCTCTGGCGCGGCCCAACTGCGGGAATAGACGCCGATCCAGGTATCAGCTAGCTCGATGGTTGTGGCGTTGTACCCGATCGACCGCTTTCCAGTCCGGATTGCCTCTGCCAGCTGTCCATTCCCTTCCCAACCAAAATCTGAAAGCAGGTATCTGCCCATGTACGTGGGCTTGTCGGGTAGCAGGTAGCACTCAGCCTCCGGGAGCAGACGGTAGCGATTCCCTTCCTTAGCCAGGAGCTTAAATGCGCAAAGATCATCGAGCAGCATCCGCGTCCCAAGAGGATCCCAATGCTGTGATGCAGCGATTCGATCGGCAGTATCTTCTCCGGCCGCCACCTTCGCCCAAATCTGCAGTTCCAGAGCCGCGCGGAAGATCGCGACCTGGTAGATGCACGCGTCCATTTGATCCAGGATTTCGGGGGTGGGCATGACAGGCGCTTCGTTCGTTTCCGGGTTCATTGCAGGCCTCTCAAGTCATCATGGTGCTCTCGGGCGACGCATGGTCACAGTCGAACATCGACATGTCCGAAGTCACTTGCATGCCGCTGCTTCACCTGAAGGCTGCGCAACCAGGTGCTCAGCCATCGTTTGGTGGCTTAATGGCTTATGGATCCTTGCTGAAAGTATATCATTTTCAAGTGGACTATACAACAACCCCTGTTACCTCATTCCCCTGGGTCATGTCCTTTATCGGGGGCTGTCCCAATTTGACCTCACTCCAAAATCCCTGCCTCTTTGTAATCCTTCCTGTAATTGCACAATCCGCAGTCCTCGGCCGGATCTGGCGGGGTTGGCACATCCAGCAATGTGACGATTTTCCTCAATAACCCCAGGAAGGTGACATCGTCGCGGGGGACATCCATCCAGGTCGTCCTGGTGACAAAGGCCAGTTCTCCGTTCGGCATTTGTTCGAAGCGGTCTGGCGTGATGATAAAAAGCCCCAGGCGGGTGATGGGCATTATGGACAGCGCCCCGGGAGCCGGGTTTTCCAAAGCGTAGGCGTAGGCGGATAATTGCCGGCTGTAGAAGGCTGCTTTTTCCTCCGAAGCATCCGAGGTCTTGTAATCGATGATGCCGTAGGAGCCATCCTCGAAAGCCATGATCGCATCGAACCGGCCCTTGATGATGCATTGGGATGCAGTCTCCGGGAAGCTGATCGGAACAGATTTGACCCACTTTTCCCTGAATTTCACGACCCCTGCCGGCAGGTCGGGGGATATTTCACTCGCGGGCTTATCCAGGTAATAATGGCTGGTCAGGTCCCCCATTTTCCCGAACATGCCCGGGAATGGCCCCCGGTAAACGATGTTATGTTTTACCTTCAGGTAGAAGCATCGTTTGCAGCCATCCCACAGGAACGTGAGATCTGACGGGCTGAGCTTATAGATGGTCATGGGTTATTCCTTTGTAGAAGTTCATTCTTCACCTTCCAAACCCGAGGTTTCAAAACCAGTCAGGTCTACACGCCTCACTTCTAGAAACGCGCCTGTGCGCGAGCGGCTGGTGGTTGAGTAGGCGATGATCTTTCGCCGTACACTTGCACCGCACTGTGTTCCCTGGCACCGCCCGCCACACCGTCCCGGCGCCCTTCCTGGAGGGCAGGTGTGGTGCAGTGCAGGTCTCGAAACCTGTCCGCTGCCTGTCCCGCGTTTTTGGCGGGAGAGCCGGTGTTGGGCCACACCACTTTAGACCAATACGTGTCTCAATTCACGCCAACCATGCTGCAAAAGTACCGCTACAGTGAGAATAATACACCAATAGAACATGAACTCGAATATTGCGAAGATGACCGCCGCTGCCGGTGCGGCGCCCTGCAAGACCGGTGGCTTGCTTACTATCCCGATCGAAACGGCGAACAAATGCGTTATCATCCCCCAGAGTCCCCCCAAGAGACAAAAATTCGCCACCGCATTACCGCGTAAACGCAACGCTAGCCACCAAAATAAGATGCTAATGCCTGCATAGAGCAACCCAAAGGTCGGTGGAATTAGCCAGTGCGCCCAGGCCGGAAATACATAGTGATAGATGGAATCCCAGAAGGTGGCTAATCCCCAAGTCCATAGAGAACTCCAGAAGATGGCGGTTGTGATGACCAATGTCCACTTGAAGCGGCGGAATGTCGCAGTTTTGATGCGCCAAGCCAGGATGGGAACAAACACCGCGTCAAATGCGACAAGGATGAAAGTCCCCAACCAGAGCGTCTCCGTTGTGATTTTAATACCAGGAGGTAACATCAATGAGATCCTGTTTTCTACATTCCTTAGAGTAATTCTTATCGAGGCTGCCCAACGGTTTGGCTTCGCGTAGCACCCTTTAGGGCAGCAACAGCGGCGGGACTCTATCTCCATTATCGCGCCGAATCTTGCAGAATGCGCACCATTCGCGAGCAGCGGAGATGCTGTCTGCCAGGGGGGTTGTCGCGCTGCGACAATCCTTCTAATCTTCAGTTGGATGAACGTATTTTGAGAAATTGCGCGATAATAACAGGAGGAAACATGCATTTAGAGAGGAGTTCCAAATGTACGTTTTACCAACTTGGGCATTCTGGTTTTTCTTGATTGCTGGCTTTGTGACCATTGGTTATAGTTTTTTCCCACGACGCAGCCTCTCAGCTACAATAGTGTTCGTCTTGGGGGTAATTAGCGTTGGTTTTGCGTTATTCCTTTGGCTCTCCCCAAGTGTCATTCTGAAATAGATTAAAGAGCCCCCAACAAGATAAAGTGAATTATTTGTTCAAAGGTTTTTCGTGAAACCATCACCCCATTCACCTTACGTAACGTCTAACACTTGCCCGTCTTTCACGCCCTAAAATTTATCAGTTAAATCCATTCTTAATTATTTCACGGAATTAAATTCAATAATGAAGAAATGCCCTTTCTGTGCTGAAAAGATAAAAGATGAAGCTATTGTCTGCCGTTACTGCGGACGGTATTTGCCTCAGCCAACCGACCAACTTGTTTCTTCCGCCTCATCACAATCCTCTCCTGACCGGCCGTATGTCCTTCTTGCCAAGACAAAACAGTCAGTTTTGGTAACGGGGGCGATTTGGGCAGGTGTGATTACCGTATTGGCAGCCATAGCGACGATACTTCGTTTTCTGGGTTCTCCATTTAGTTCGGAAGCAGAATTTATTGCTCGTTCCAATGATTTAATTTTGAATTTAATAATTGGAATAGTTAAAAACTTCGTTGGATGGTTATATATATTCAGTCTCTTAACATGGCTTTGGAGGAAATTTACCAATAAAGGATGGCTGATTGTTATTATCTTCTATTTCTTATTTATTTTCTTTCTTTTATATATGGCATTTGGTTGTAACGTCCATCCCTTGTGTTTTCGCTTCGTTAGTGCAATAATTTAACCATTGGACTCTGTTTTTTAGAAGTCCCCCACCCATTGACGCCTTGCGCAGGCGGCTACATAATATAAATGAGCGCTTGCCTCGCGGCTTCAAGCGCTCAGGTTCTGGGAAAAATACGGGAAAGCAAGCGGGTGTAGTTCAGAGGTAGAGCCGCTTCCTGCCCTGAGCTGGTAGGTTGATCCGGTGGGTTGAGCCTGCCTAAACCTTGTCGAAACCCTGTCGAATGGCCTGCACTGAGCGAAGCGAATGCGTCCGCAGGAGACGGTGTTGGCAGACCCGCTCAGCGCCTCGATCCTCTTACGACCAGTTCTTCCTTATCCGCCATGCTGATTACGAGGGTTTTCTGCCTATGCCACAGATCCAACCCCAACCATACTCCTCAAACATCTGAACCTCTGAATAACCAGCCATCGAAAAGCGTTCACTAAGTTCATCGACACTGAGGAATGCCAAGTTGACCAGTTCTGCAAACTTTTCATTACGGTCAGCATATTTCCCGCCCTTATAACCTCCTCCTAGGATCATTAGCTTTCCGCCAGGTTTCAGTACGCGTAAAACCTCTTGCATATCAGCAACCAGGTCAGGCCAGTAGTTGTGTGTATTCACAGCGGTGACGAGATCAAACATGTGGTCAGAGAACGGTAAACAAGAAACAGAACCGTGTTGTATTTCGACGCGGCCCATCTTTATCAACCGCTTGTTGGTTCTGCAGGATACCGTGACACTCTCCTCAGAGAAATCGATGCCGAAGACCTTCCCTTCTGCAGCAAGACCAGCCAACTTGTGGACGGTGTTACCCCCGCCACAACCTATATCAAGGATCGTGTCATGTTTCCCGATTGCGACGTGACTCAACCCCCAGTCATTCAGCCTGGAATGATTGATGTTCATTGCCCTCACCAGCAATCTACCAGGCCAGCCTGTCGGTTTCCGCCATTGCTGCCCTAGTTTGCTCAGGATGTTCATGGGTTTCTCCTTCTAAAAAAATATTGATCGTCCGCCCAATGCCTGGCGCCTCAGCCGCCGGCTGTGGCACTCATCAATTTCAGAAAATCACGGCGGGAAAATTTTGGTTTCATCGAAATTATCCTTTCTCCAACGACTGACGCCCAACGGTTTGTGTTACCCGCTGGTGGGCGGGACGAGATAACGCCGCTTTGACGGAACCAGCTTCAAGCCATAGAAACGGCTTGAAAACGCGGCGAGTCCCACCAGTCGGGTGCACGCTGTGTTAGCTGGTGCTCAATCCTAGTGATTTCATAACATCTTCCGTTACATTCCCAAATAACTCTTTGTCCATCTCTATATACTCGAAGCCATACTTTTTAGCCTCCTGCTCGATGTAGGCACTCATCCGCTTCACAAACATTGCAAAAGCGCTAATGTATTGGTCGCTTACATCCCGCATCCAATCA
>CAIQQN010000322.1 GCA_903873975.1 uncultured Anaerolineales bacterium | reverse complement strand
TTGCACGTTTGCACGTTCACATGGTCGCAGGTCAATGGGACAACCTGCCGACTTGACAACGTGCCACGGTGATCACATCACATCCGGGGCAGTGATGCCCAAAAGCGCCAAAGCATTGGACAACGTCTGCCTGGTGGCGGCTACCAGTCGCAGTCGCGCGAGGCGGACCTGCAGCTCGGCCTGCACGACCGGACAGGCGTCGTAGAAGCCAGCGAAAGCCTTGGCGATATCGTAAGCGATGCTGGCAATGGCAAGCGGCTTATATTCAGCGGCGGCGCGCTGGACCTCGGATGGGAAACGTGAGAGCCAATCGATCAATTCCACTTCGGCCGGTTCGAGAGAATAGTTAAAAGTCGAAGGTTGAAGGTCGGAGATGTCAACCCCGGCCTTGCGCAGGATCGAATTACAGCGCACGTAGGCGTACTGGATGTAAGGTGCGGCCTGCCCGTTGAAATCCAGCGCCGTCTGCCAGTCGAAGGTGACCATTTTCGTGTTCTCGCGCGCCAGCATGGGATACTTGAGGGCGCCCAGCCCGACAGCTTTCGCCACACTTTCGAGTTGTGCCTCGGTCAGGGAGGGGTTCTTCTTGCTGGCTTCCGCCCTGGCACGCGTGGTGGCCTCGCGCAGCAAATCCTCCAACAGCACCACCGTCCCTTCGCGGGACGACATGACCACGTTCCCGGGCAGGTTCACCAGTTCGTAGGACACATGGCTGCATTTCTGCGCCTGGGGGTGCCCGGCGATTTCCAGGATCTTAAAAATCTGCGTAAAATGCAGGCTCTGGCGCACATCGACCACGTAGACGGATCGCGCCAGGTCGGGATAATCGCGGAATTTGTGCAACGCCAGCGCCAGGTCCTCGGTGGCATAGAGGGCAGTCCCATCCGAGCGCAGGATGACCGCGGTGTGGAACTGCTCTTTTTTCAGGCCCAGCACTTCGTCAATTTTGACGAACACCGCCCCACCCTGCGAACGTTCGTCGGTGGCGATGCCGCGGCGGATAAGTTCCTCCACGATTTCCTTGCCGGGCTTTTCTTCCTGGCTGTTGAAGTAGTACACGTCAAAACGCACATCCAGGGCGGCGTACATCTGGCGGAAGCCTTCCAGCGACCACTTACGCGTCCGCTCCCACAGCGCCACGATCTCCGGGTCACGCTGGTCCCAGCGGGCGTAAAGTGCCCTTAAATCCGCTTCAAGGTCAGGATCCTCTTCTAAACGCTGGGCAGCCTCGGCGTAAACCTCGCCCATCCACTTGGTGATGTCCGTGGCAGGCTCCTCGCCGTTGTGGAACTTCAGGTAGCCCCACAGCCACTTGATGACGTGCAAGCCCATGTCGCCGGGATAGTTGGCGCGCACCAGCTCGTGTCCGGCGAATTCGAGGATGCGGCAGAGGGAATCGCCCAGGATGGTGCCTCGCAGATGCCCAACGTGGAAGGCCTTGTGCGTATTTGGTTGGGAAAACTCGATCATCACGCGCTGGCCGGTGGCGGGTCCGGACCCGAAGCGGTCTTTCTGTTCCAGGACGGCATCAACCAGGCGGCGGGTATATACCTGCGTGTCGAAAAACAGGTTGAGATACCCCTTCACCGCTTCCACAAGACGGATGCCCGGCACGTCGCTTACCATGTTCTTAACCTGCCCGGCAATCTCCTGGGCGCGCTGCGCGACGACGACATTTTTTCCGGAGCGAGCTTCGGCGGCCGCGGCAGCGAAAAAGGAGGTGGAGATGCCCCACTTCCCGCTAAAGGGGAGCGGCTTCCACTCCAGCGGAATCAATGGGATCCCATGCTCTTCGCAGTAGGCTTTGATCTTGGCTTCAATGGCTGGTTGTTCAGTGAAAATCATAATCTCTCGCTTCGGAAATTATATCATCTGCCGCATTTGGCGGAGAGCCTTCGGCGGCTCGTTCAGGCGGTACCGGATGCGGCGGGCGCATTCCTCGGGGCTGAGTAGGGAAGTATCCACTTCGAGGTCATAGAGGGCGTACTTGTGGATGACCGGGAACTGGAGGCCAGCCTGACCCAGCGTGCGGTTCTTGCGGGAGCGCTCGCGCCGCTCCAGCACTTCCAGCGGGCACTGTACGCCAATGAGATAGGCCGGTAAACCGGCAAACAAATCAGCGCAGTCCTTCGCCCAGGCGGGTTCGACCAGCACGAGGTCAGCGATGACATTGCAGCCAGCCTTCGACAAAGCCTGGATGGCACGGTGCATGCCGCGCACTAGATCGTGACCCGCCGCGCCGGCCCTGTTCGCCCGTCCGAGCAATTCGTCCCACAGCGGGCGGTCGAGGTAACGTTCGGGCAACATCCAGATGAACTTGTCAATCCCGGCTTCGAGATAAGGTTCATCCAACAAATCCTGCAAAGCACGCACGATGCAAGTCTTGCCGGAACTGGAGGTGCCGTTGATGAAAATGATTTTTCCGCTTTCCATTCCACTTTCCATGGACGGCCTCGGATTTAAAAACGGGAGGCCCGTCGTTCCGGGCGCTCCCGCTCAAGGTTTTTGCAAGCCGCAAACTCAGGACTCTTTTGTCGCGGTGGGTTTTTTCTTTGCTGTCTTCTTCCCCTTCGGGGACGATGTCGCTGCTGGTTTCTTTGTCTCGGCTTTTTTCCCCTTCGGGGACGATGTAGCCGCCGGTTTCCTAGCAGCGGTCTTCTTCCCCTTCGGGGAGGATTTCTTCGGTTCGGCCGTGGGTTCTTCCGCAGCTACAACCGCGGGCTCTTCCACCTTCTTCTTTGCAGCCACCCGGCGCAGGGTAGTCTTCTTTTTGACGGGTTCGGCCTCGGGGGCGGGTTCCAGCGCGGCAGAGGTAGCTTCCACCTTGACCGGTTCCATTTTGGCATACGCCTTCATCAGTCGGCTCTTGCGGCGGGCAGCGTTATTCTTGTGGAGCACGCCTTGTTCGACAGCCTTGTCAAGGGCGCTGATGGCTTCCAAGACAGCCGTCTTCGATTCAGGGGCGCTATCTTCGATGGTGGTGCGGGCAGTCCTGACAGCGATGCGGGCTTCGCCGCGGTAGACGCGGTTGCGCAGGCGTTTCTTGTCATTCTGCCGGTTACGTTTGATTTGAGACTTAATGTTAGCCACTTACATCCTCCAAAGATTAATACAATTTCACGGCGCATCATTTTACAGCACGGCAGGGAATCTGTCCAGACCGAAATGACCGCCAATTTGGAGGAAGTACGAGACAGAGGAACGGCGGTGGAAGGGAGACCTGCGGTCTTGACCGGGGCGGGTCAGGAGACCTCGCCCCATTAGTGCAGAGAGACCACCGGGCAGTATACCGGTTGGAATTCGAATGTTAAGGTCCAACAGAAAAGCGGTAAGGACTCAGGACTAGATGAGAGGCGGCGACTGTGCGGAAACCAAGCCGGGTGGGATGGGGAAATCCGCGGTCATTTGCCAGGGCCGGTCAGGAGACCTCGCCCCAACAATACCAGACCCAGCTTGATGTGTGTCCGATACGGGGACGGAAGCGGGGTGCGAAGGTGAAGGCGAGGGCGGCCGGGCAGGTCGAAGATGGGAACTTGGGAACCGGATGGGAGGCAGACGATAGAAGTTGCCCCAGCGGCGACGTTCCAGGTCGGCTTCCCGCTGGATGGTACGACGAACACGGAAGCCCTGCTGGAGCAGGAGCAGGGCGTTGTACTTCTCCCAGGTCAGGGCTTCGGACGAAGAGAGAAGAACGCGAGGCCCGGATATCTCGAAGCAGCCCAGCTCGACAAGTTTAGCCAGGGTTGTCTCACCATAGACGTTGAAATGCCATTGGAGCTGTTCCAAGATGGACTGCATGTACCCCGCGCGACAGAGAGCACGGTAGAGATCCTGGCAGAGGCGCACAGGATACATCCCCCGCAGATCCTGCCAATGGAGGCCGCCGGCAAGTTTCCACAGGATGCCCTCGAAGAGGAGGCGGTCAGAAGGTAGAGGCTTGCGACGGCGGTATTTCCGGTAAGAATCAAGTTCGGCATGCAAGTTGAGGCAGGTTTCCTGCAGGAGCAGCCACTGGGCGTCGGTGAGATGGGGAGATCGCCAGCCAAGATCCGACCGGCTCAAATTCGCGTGCAAATTATTTAACTCCAGAGGAACGAATATCGGTTGGGCGGGAATGCCGCGGCGTTTGGATTCCCAGCGGAGGAGGGCGGGCAGATCCCTGACAAGACTGCACAGTTGCTCCTGCCGATCGCCGGCCTCATGCAAGACACTGGATGCCATCACACGGGTTCCAACTATTTTCGACGCAACACCTAGCCAAGCGCACATTTCGTCGAACGGCAAACCTGTTTTGGTGATGCGAAGGATATCCTGCAACTTGTGGCGATTTTCTGCCAAACTGCTGGTGAGAGCCGCAATCATGTCGCGCTTTTCGGCTGGAATCGGGACGGAAGGAGGGCAGAGGGTACGGCTGGAATAGAACCCATGCCGGAAGGCGTTGGTGTTGCCGGGCTGGCCGCCTCGCTTGCGCATGGGACAAGCTCCACGTTGGCGGGCTTTGAGCTTGCCCCGATAAAGTGGACACAAAAGATGTCCAGATCCAGTACACTAGAAAGGATAGGAACAGGATCATGGACGAACAGAAAAGGGAATACCGAACGTACGCGGAAGAATTCAAGTTAGAAGCCTTGGAACTGCT
>CAIQQN010000321.1 GCA_903873975.1 uncultured Anaerolineales bacterium | reverse complement strand
CCCGTTACATAACCGGCCAAACCATTCATGTGAATGGTGGACAAATAATGGTTGACTAGCAAAGGAGGTAGCAGCGATGGCTAAGCTGAAGAGACTTTTTGAACCGATCAAAATAGGCAAGCTGGAGCTCAAGAACAGAATAGTAATGCCCGCCCTGAACACTAAGTTCGGCACCGAATGGGGCGCCATGAGCGATCGAATGATAGACTACTACGCGGAGAGAGCCAAGGGCGGAGTGGCCCTGATAATAATCGAGAACACCTGCATAGACTGGCCAGTGGGGAAGGCTGGAACCAACCCGATAAGGGCTGATGAGTGGAAGTTTGTCCAGGGTCTGCATGACCTGGTGGAGGCGGTCCAGCTCTATGGCGCCAAGATCGCCACTCAACTGCAGCATCCCGGAAGGCAGGGTTCATCGCTGACCGCTGCCGAAGGGCAACAACTTGTAGCCCCCTCGGAAATTCCCTGTCTGCCCACAGGGGCGGAGATGCCCCATGCTCTGACAACAGAGGAAATTGAGGTACTCATAGGTAAATTCATCATGGGCGCAACCATCACCAAAGCGGCTGGTTTCGATGCTGTAGAGATTCAGGGTGGCCACGGATATTTAATCACCGAGTTTATGTCTCCCTATAGCAACAAACGCGAAGATGAGTATGGCAGAGATTTCGAGGGCAGGATGAAATTCCCCCTTGGTATCGTGGAAGGGATACGCATGGTGGTAGGGCCCGATTTCCCTATCATCTTCCGGCTCAGCGCTGACGAATATGTAGAAGGCGGGCTCACTCTGGAGGATAACAAACTTATCGCGCGAAGACTGGAAGCCGCTGGAGTGGATGCCATCAGCGTATCGTCGGGGATTTATGAATCTACCCCTTGGTACAGCAGGATTTTCCCCACGGCAGGCATGCCTGTGGGATGCAACGTGCCTCTGGCAGAGGGAATTAAGAAAGTCGTCAAGATACCAGTTATCGTTGCCGGCAAGCTCGGCGACCCGGTGCTTGCTGAAAAGGTTCTGAAGGAAGGGAAAGCAGATTTGATCGCCATGGGCAGGCCCCTGCTTGCTGACCCTGAGTTACTCAACAAGGCATACGAAGGGAGATTGGAGGATATTCGTCCCTGTATCTACTGCAATGAGGCCTGTATTGGCAATATTTCCCGCTTCTGGCGCATAAGCTGTGTGGTCAATCCAGCCCTGGGCAGGGAAAGGGAATATCAGATTGAGCCAGCTAAGAGGAAAAAGCGGGTGCTCGTTGTTGGCGGTGGCCCTGCAGGCATGGAGGCGGCAAGGATTGCCTCGCTCAGAGGCCACAAGGTGACGCTCTACGAGAAAGAGAAAACCTTAGGTGGGCAACTGATAGCAGCCTCGGCACCGCAATTCAAGAATCCTATCGGAGAGCTGGCGGAATATCTCAAGAACCAAATCGGGAAGCTGGGGGTGAAGGTCGAGCTTGGTACAAAAGCTACGCCTGCGTTGATTAAGAGATTGAAGCCTGACGTGGTAGTTCTGGCGACTGGCGCAATCCCTGTGATTCCGGGTATTCCCGGGGCGCGGGCGAACAAAGTCGCCACAGCTACTGACATATTGCTGGGGAGGAAAAGGACGGGCAAGAAGGTGGTCATCATCGGTGGCGGTGAGGTGGGAAGCGAGCTTGCCTGGTTCCTGGCGGAGAAGGGGAAGAAGGTAACCATTGTGGAGATGCTGGGCGGCTTGGCGATGGATATGAACATGTTCAGTCGTTTCTATCT
>CAIQQN010000320.1 GCA_903873975.1 uncultured Anaerolineales bacterium | reverse complement strand
CCCTCGACCGGAAAGATCGAAACGAACCTGGTGACAGATCCGTATTCGTTAAGCCTTTCAACGAATAGCCTGCTCAGCCAGATCGTGGATTTTAACGCCCCTGCGCTCAAGCCCCAGGGCTGGGATTTGCTTCAGAAACCTACCCTAGCTGCGCCCGAAGATATTGTTATCTACGAGCTGCATATCCGTGATTTCAGCATCCACGACCAGACCGTGCCGCAGGAGATGCGCGGTACTTACATGGCATTCACGGTCAAAAACTCTGATGGCATGAAACACCTTGCGGCCCTGGCGCAGGCCGGGTTGACACATATTCACCTTTTGCCTGCCTTCGACATTGCCAGTGTCAACGAGGATAAATCCAGCTGGCAAACCGTGGACGAAGCCTTGCTTGCCACCTATCCTCCAGATTCAGACAAGCAAATCACGGCGGTAGATGCGATCAAAGGCCAGGATGGTTTTAACTGGGGCTACGACCCATATCATTTCACCACGCCTGAAGGCAGTTACGCCACCAATCCTGATGGCACGTCGCGCATAGTCGAATTCCGCCAGATGGTGCAAGCGTTGAACCAGACAGGTTTGCGCGTTGTCATGGACGTGGTCTACAACCATACCTCCGAAAGTGGGCAGAGTCCCAAATCAGTGCTTGATAAAATCGTGCCCGGCTATTACTACCGCCTGGATGCAAACGGCCAGGTGGAAAAGAGCACCTGCTGTGAGAATACCGCCACGGAACATGCCATGATGGGAAAGTTGATGGTGGACTCGGTCATCACCTGGGCGCGCGACTACAAAGTGGATGGTTTCCGGTTTGACCTGATGGGATTTCATATGCTCAGTGATATGCAAGCTGTGCGTGCCGCCCTGGATGCCCTTACTCTTAAGAAAGATGGTGTGGATGGCAAGTCGATCTACATCTACGGTGAAGGCTGGGACTTCGGCGAAGTGGCCAATAACGCCCGCGGCGTGAATGCCACACAGCTCAATATCGGAGGTACCGGCATTGGGGTTTTCAATGACCGCCTGCGCGATGGGGTGCGAGGTGGCAATCCCTTCAGCGACCCGCGCGAACAGGGCTTCAGTACTGGCCTGCTCCTCGACCCCAATGCCGCCGAAAACCGAATCCTCGCCGAGCAGCAAGCCAAATTGAACAGCTACAGCGATTGGATCCGCCTCGGCCTGGCAGGCAACCTGCGCGACTATATGATCACGCGCTCCAACGGTGATGTGGTAGACGGCGCACATATCCTCTATAACGGTGCAGCCGCCGGTTATACGCTTGATCCCCAGGAAAACATCGTTTACGTTTCGACGCACGATAACGCAACAATTTTTGACGCCATCCAACTCAAAGCCCCGGCGGATGCCACCCTGGCCGACCGGATCCGTATGAACAATCTTGCTCTCAGCATTCCCATGTTCAGCCAGGGAGTGCCGTTCTTCCATGCCGGCGATGATATTCTGCGCTCCAAATCGCTTGATGGAAATTCTTACGATTCTGGCGATTGGTTCAACAAGTTGGACTGGACATACCAATCCGATAACTGGGGTGTGGGACTCCCGGGTGAGGGGCGCGACCGCTGGGACATATTCCGACCGCTTCTTGCGGACCCGGCACTCAAACCCAAGCAGAACGACATTGTCAATGCCTCAGCCGTTTTTCGCGAATACCTGCAGATCCGCAAAAGCTCACCACTCTTCCGCCTGCCGACTGCGAACAAGGTTGAGCGTTCACTAACCTTCCTCAATACTGGACCAAACCAGGTTCCAGGTCTGATCGTGATGCACTTGAATGATGCGGATAACCTTGACCCGAACAATAATCATATTGTGGTGCTCTTTAATGCCAACCAGGAAGAACTTAATTTCACTGACAGTGGTTTTATCAGCAAGGAATACAGCCTGCATCCCGTTCAGCAAAACTCCGCTGACCCGGTCGTGCGCACTGCTGCTTTTGACTCTGCCGCCGGTATTTTCACAGTACCTGGCCGCACAACAGCCGTGTTTGTTTCGAACGATGCAGCCGATCCGGTCATTCAGCCTGCCGCCGAGGCGACTGCCACTCAACAGCCAACAGCGGCAGGATCGGGAGGCCTGTCTCCACTCGTGTTCCTCGGCATAGTCTGCGCCATTCTTGCGGCTGTTGGGTTGGTAGTATTCCTCGTCAGGAAGCGCACCGGTTAGATGCAAATAGGAGCACGATACCGCGTGCTCCTATTTATAACCAGGGATCAACCCTTACAGGAGGCGAGGATTCCTCTCGCGTCCTGTTTTGATGGATCAGGAATTTTTAAAATACATAAGAAACTGGTACGTAACCGCGATCATAAATCCCAATATTGACAATCCAATACCGACGATTGCCATTTTGCGGCTTTCTGATTTCCTGCCAAAAATTCCCAGCCCGATACCGGCGAGACTGCAAATGATCCCACAGATTGGGATCAAGGCAGCGCAAAGGCTGATGATCCCCAATGAAACTGAAGCAAGCGCCATATACCTATGGTAGCGTTCATCAGGGTCCAGCCCGCTATAATCCGGTTCCATTTGCAGCTCCGTTTTTGACTTCAGGCTTTCGTTATCGCCACAAAGATCATTGGACGGCGGCCGGTCTGGTTGCGTAGCAGGCTACGCACTGCGTCGGTGATGGTTTTTTCATCGTCAAATCCGCCGCTGTTGACCAGGTCGGTGACCTTTTTTCGGACGGCCGGGACGAGCGTCTCGGCATCTTCAGGGGAAATGAAGCCGCGCGTAATGACCTCGGGATCTTTCAATAAGCGGTTGGAGAATTTATCCAGTGTTGCGGTAACGAGAACAATGCCGGAGCGGGCCAGTTGCTCGCGCTCGCGCATCACATCCATGTCGATTTCACCCACGCTTTCGCCTTCAACAAAGATGTAGCCGCCAGGCATGCGTTCAGCTAACGAGATCTTGCCATCAGTGAGTTCCACCACCTGCCCATTTTCAACGACAACGATGTTCTCCACCGGGATGCCAACTTGTTTTGCCAGGGTGGCGTGGCGTCTCAATTGGTGCAGTTCGCCGTGGATGGGCATGAAGAATGTAGGCCGCACCAGGTTGAGCAGGAGTTTTTGTTCCTCCGAACTGGCGTGACCCGAAACATGCACAGGTGAGATTGCCTCATGGACCACCTCTGCGCCGCGCCTCATCAGGCGGTTGATCGTCTTGTTAATGGCCTCCTCGTTGCCGGGAATGGGATGGGATGAGAGCACGATCGTATCGCCGGCTTCCACGTCGAATTGACGGTTGGTGCCGGTGGCAAGTCGCCCGATGATGGATGACGGCTCTCCTTGCGAACCGGTGCACATCAATACCACATCTTTATCCGGCAGGTGAAGGGCTTCTTCCAGACTGACCAGGGTCTTTTCGGGTATTTCCAGGTAGCCCATT
>CAIQQN010000319.1 GCA_903873975.1 uncultured Anaerolineales bacterium | reverse complement strand
TTCCACATTCTGGTGCCTGGCCTGACCTTTGTCGATGTACCTTCGACCGACTGGGCCAACACCTGGATCGAGGAGTTGTTCTGGGATAACCTGACCAGTGGCTGCATGCGGGATGGTTTGACGCTGTACTACTGCCCGGATGCGAATGTGACCCGCGGCGAGATGGCCAAGTTCATTATTACCGCCATCCAGCCCGCCTTTGTCACCCAGGGCTTCTGGCCGATCCTGTCGCCTTCGAAATAGTTGAAGGTGTCAGAAGGGTGGACCCCTTGATTTTGGGGAACACCGAGATGTAAGTAAAGAAGTCCCCCGCATCGCAAGGTGCGGGGGATTATTCTTTTTCCCCCTTTCCAGTGGGAAGGGGGACAGGGGAATGGGGCTTAAAAACGACGACTTTGAGAAAGCCCTATCAAAACGTCATTGGTCGCTTGCTTCTCGACTTGAAAAAAGATACAATCAATCCAGATGAACGCTGAAACGTTGCGGCTGTTGCTGGCGGTCACTCTCATCGCCATGTACTTGCTGGCGGTGCTCACCCTGCGCCGGCTGCCTCTGACCTTCAGCCGGTACATGTTATGGGGGCTGTTTGCACTGCTAGTCCCGGCTTTGGGGCCCTTTCTGGTAATCGCCGCCAACCGCCACGAGGGGCTGTCTCACCGTTCCAGTCGAATTGTCAGGAGATAATTCCATGAAACAGGATAAGTTTCTGATCGGCATCCTCGCCTTTATCGGCTTACTGGTTGCGGTTGCATTGACAATGTTCTTCATCCGAAAGGATACAGCCGTCTACCGGACCGAGGATACTCCCGAAAATGTGGTCTACAACTTTGCCCTGGCCATCCAGCAAAACGACCTGGAGAGCGCCTATGGCTACCTGGCCGACCTGGATGGCAAACCCACCCGGGCCGCCTTCTTCCAGGCCAGCCAGAACGGCTATCTGAACGTCAGCGGGAATGCACTGCAGGTGGGCAAAGTGACCATGCAGGGGCCGGAGGAGGCCTGGGTGGACGTGACCATTCAGTATCTGGGAAGCGGGCCGTTCGACAGCGGTACTTCAAACCACGGCCGGGCGGTGCTGGTCAGGCAGAACGGGGCCTGGAAGATCTCTTCCATGCCCTATCCCTACTGGTCTGGGGACTGGTACCTGCCGACACCCGCACCGACACTCGTACCGGTGAAGCAGCCGTAGGAGACCGGAGTCGCATGCGTACCATCCGTCGGATCTATTTCTATGCGGTTACACTGATCAGCCTGGAGGTCGTCCTGTGGGGGTTGATCAACCTGGTGCGTTCCATTTTCTGCCCGGGACTGGTCGCCTGCGGCGGGTTGGGATCTGCCCTGGCCCGGGGGCTGGCGCTGGTGGTGGTGGGAGTGCCGGTCTTCGGGTTCCACTGGTTGATAGCCCAGCGCTTTACCCGCCATGAAATGGACGAACGCGCTTCGGGCATCCGCGCCGCCTTCCTGTACGGCGTATTGCTCGGCACGCTCATCCCGGTGGTGCAGAACATTCTGGCGCTGGTCAACCGGCCTGTGTTGAGCGGTTTGCAGATGGAAAGCTCGCGGGCTTTCGTGGGCGGGGCGCAGGCCTGGAGCGACAACATCATTGCCATCCTGATGAACCTGCTGGTGGCAGCTTATTTCTATTATGTTCTGCGCGGTGACTGGAAAGAGCTCCAACCAAAAGAGGCGTTTGCCAACCTGCGGCGCATCTACCGCTGGGTCTGGACCCTCTACGGGCTGGGCTTGCTGGTTTCCGGCCTCGACCAGATCCTGCGTTTCATTTTGAGCCTTAATACCGGCCTGCTGAGCCTGGATTTCCAGCGTTACTGGGCAGTGAATGGCATTGTCGTAACGCTGGTGGGCGCGCCGATCTGGGTCTACGCCTGGTTGACCATCCAGAAGTCGCTGGCCGAACAGGCTGAACGCGAGTCTTTCCTGCGGCTGGGACTGCTTTACCTGCTCTCCCTGATCGGGGTCATCGTCACCCTCTCCACGGGCGGGGTGATCGTGGATGACCTCCTGCGCCTCGTCTTTGGAGACTATGGGACCATCCAGGAATTCGTGCAGGCGATGGACGGTCCGCTGGCAGTCTGCATCCCCTTCCTGGGCATCTGGCTCTACTACGGGCGCTGGTTGGGCCGCGCCATGCTGGAAGATACAGATACACCGCGCCGGGCCGGGATGCGCCGTTTGTATTGCTACATCCTTTCCGCCCTCGGTCTGGGAGTGACCTTCGTCGGTTTGGCCATGCTGTTGTCCTTCATTGTGGACGGGGTACTGCTCAACCTGTATGGCAGCCACCAGCTGCTTCGGCAATTGACCGCCGCCCTGGCGCTCCTGGTCGTTGGCCTGCCGCTCTGGCTGCTGACCTGGCGGCCGATGCAGGCCGAGGCTTTCGGCTCGGATGACGCTGGCGACCACGCCCGGCGCTCCTTGATCCGCAAGATAATCCTCTACCTGGCGTTGTTCGCGGGTGTCATTGGCGGGATGGTCACCGCCGTCGTCCTGCTGAATACCTTCCTGGGGGCTGTGTTCGCTGGGGACTTCAACAATATCACCAGGAGCCTGCTCGATTCAACCGTTATCCTGTTCCTGTTCATCGGACTGGGCCTGTATCATGGATTGATGCTGGGACGGGATGGACGGAACACCGCCAGCGCCCTGACCGCCAAACATGCCGCTTTCCCGGTGCTGATCTTCGATCCCGGTGACGGGTTTGGCCCGGCACTGCTGGCGGCGGTTCAAAAACAGACCCCGCGCCTGCCTGCTGCCCTCCAGGCGGTTGACCAGCCGGTGGCGGACTCGGCCAAACCGCTGGCCGTGGTGCTCCCGTCTGACCTGGCCCTCGACCCGCCCGCCTCGCTGCGGAAATGGCTGGACAAATTCGACGGAACCCGGCTCGTGGTCCCGCGCCCGGCGGGCAAGTGGACCCTGGTGGGGCAGCCGGCGCGCCTGCCGTTCAGCCAGACGGCGCAGACCCTCCGTCAACTGGCTGAAGGACAGGAACTGCGTGCCTCCGGGACGCCCTGCTGGCTGATCGCGGTCTATGTTGTAGCGGCACTGGTCGGCCTGCCCATTCTGGTTTCGTTGATCGGCACATTGGTTTCGGCATTTATGCGATAACCGTCTTTTCACTTTGATACGTTCAGGATATACTTTGTCATAGCAGTAATAATCAAGGAGAGGACTGAGCGATGAAAGTAACCGTCTTGCAAGAAAGCTTGACCCGTGGGTTGAGCACTGTCTCTCGCGCTGTTTCGCCGCGCAGCACCCTGCCTGTGCTCTCGAACGTCCTGGTCGCCAGCGACGAGGGCCGTCTGCGCCTGTCGGCCACCAACCTGGAACTGGGCATCACCTGCTGGATCGGTGCCAAGATCGAAGAGGAAGGCTCGACCACCGTCCCGGCGCGCACCTTCTCCGATCTGGTCGGGACGCTACCGCAGGAGCAGGTCAGCCTGAACCTGAACACTTCCACCCAGACCCTGAATGTACGCTGTGGTGCTTCGAACACCGACATCAAGTGCATTGACGCCCAGGAGTTCCCGCCCCTGCCCGTCCCGGACATGGAAGGCGCCATCCTGCTAAACGTGGCCGATTTCAAGGACATGATTTCGCAGGTGGTCTTCGCCGCTTCGGTGGACGAGGCCCGTCCGGTGCTGATGGGTGTGCTGGTAACGGTGGAAAAGGATACCATTACCATGGCCTCCGCGGATGGTTTCCGCCTGTCGGTGCGCAAAGGGACCCTGTCCCAGCCGGCCGCGCAGCCGTTTACGGCCATCATCCCGGCGCGCGCTTTGGGTGAACTGGCGCGCGTGTCTGGTGACGGCAACGAGATGATTTCAATGGTCATGCCCAAGGGCCGCGGACAGGTGGTCTTCCGCATGAAGGAAGTGGAAGTGGTCTCGCAGTTGATCGACGGGACCTTCCCGGATTACCAGCAGATCATCCCGCGCTCGTACAAGTCACGCACCATCCTTTCCACCCCGGCCCTGCTCAAGGCCTGCAAGCAGGCCGAGATCTTCGCCCGCGAAGGCTCGAACGTGGCCCGCTTTAACATCAAATCCTCCGGCGAACTGGAACCCGGCTCGGTTGAGATCTCCGCCCAGTCCGAGGAGACCGGTTCGAACGAGACGGTGGTGGCAGCGACGATTGACGGCGTCGGCCTGCTGATCGCTTTCAACGTCAAGTATCTGCGCGAGGTGCTGGAAGTGATCAAATCGCCCAACGTGGCGCTGGAGACCTCCGCTCCGAACGCTCCGGGTGTTGTCCGCCCGGTGGGAGACGATAACTTCCTGCACGTCATCATGCCGATGCATCTTGGTTAAAAATCATAAACTTCCGGTAGGGGCGCATTCGTTGCGCCCCTGCTTTTGTTAAAACAGGCCTATGCCCGCCTCCACCCATTCCTCCGACCGTCTCCTGGATATTTACATCACCATCCGGCAGTACCCAATTCTCCGGACTCGCATCCGTGCCCGCATGCGGCGCGAACTCTTCGAGCGCGGCATCATTACGCCCGAGGCTTTCGAAGCCGATGTGCGTGAAAAGGCCCTGCAATCCCAGGCACGCGAGGGACTGCACAACCCGTACGTGGAGGAAGATGACACCATCTGGGAGAAACGGCTGGACCGCATCCGGGACGCCCAGACGGATTTCTACTTCGCCTACAACCTGCTCTACGAGGACTTTGAACGGATCGTCAAGGAAATCCTGGCTGAGCGCGGCGAGAATCCCGACCTGATCACCTTCAACCCCGAACTGGCCCCACAGGAAATGCTCTTCGAGCAGGCTGAAAACATCGAACGCATGCCCGCCGCCCAACGCAAGAAGCTGGAAGCGCGCCTGCAAGAGATCAAGGTGGTGCTCATCCGCACCATGATCAGCGACCAGCTTGCTTACTTGAACATCGCCCGTAAGTGGTTTACTGTGGAAGACCTGAAGGAAATCCGTAACCGGAAGATCGGCTCCGGCAAGATAGGTGGCAAATCGGCGGGGATGATGCTGGCGTACCGCATCCTGCGGGACGAGGCACCGCCCGAGGTCTGCAAAGCGATCCGCATCCCTGATTCGTATTTCCTGGCCTCCGACCTGTACTACACCTTCATGGCAAACAATGGACTGGTGCACTGGTCGGATCAAAAATACAAGCCCGAAGCGCAGATGCGTCTCGAGTACCCCAAAATCGTGCGTGACTTTATCAAAGGCACCTTCCCCGAGGACATCCTCGAGCGCCTGCGCCTCATCCTGGACGAGGCCGGGAAACGCCCACTCATCGTGCGCTCATCCAGCTTGCTGGAGGACAATTTTGGCACTTCGTTCGCCGGGAAATACGATAGTTTCTTCTGCCCCAACCAGGGCATACCCGAAGAAAATCTCACCGCCCTGACGGGTGCCATTGCCCGCGTCTACGCTTCCTGTCTCAACCCGAATGCCCTGCTCTACCGCCACCAGAAAGGCCTGGTGGACTACGACGAGCGCATTGCCGTGCTCGTCCAGTTCGTAGAGGGGCTGCAATACGGGCGATATTTCCTCCCACAGGCGGCTGGCGTGGCCTTCAGCCGCAACCTGTACCGCTGGTCGCCGCAAATCCGCAAAGAGGACGGCTTCCTGCGCCTGGTGTGGGGGCTGGGAACACGGGCGGTCGAAGCGGTCGCCGATGACCAGCCCCGCCTCGTGGCGCTCAGCCACCCGCTCCTGCTCCCGGCCGATTCCGCCGAAGCCATTCGCCAGCACTCCCAGCAGTTCGTAGACCTGCTCGACCTGGAAGAGAACACCCTGAAAACCCTGCCCGTCCGCGAGGTGCTGAACCCGCAATATCCCGCCCTGCGGAGCATCGCCCAACTGGACGAGAGCGGCTTCGTCGAGAACATCCACTCCAGCCTGTTGGAACCCAAGAATCTTGTGATCACCTTCGACGGTCTGCTGCGCCGCACGCTCTTCGCAGGGCGCATGAGAACCATCCTCGCCACGCTTGAAAAGCACTACGGTTCCCCGGTGGATACCGAGTTCACCGCCGAGATCGTGGACCCGCAGGCCGCGCAGTCCGAGGTCTGTATCACGCTACTCCAGTGCCGCCCGCAGAGTGCGTTGAGCGAGGGCGGTGAAGTGGACCTGCCTGCCCTGCTCAACCCGGCTGATGTCGTTTTTGCGACCCACCGGATGGTGCCGCGCGGCAAGGTGACCGGCATCCGCTGGGTGCTGTTTGTCCCGCCGCAGGGTTACTTCGCACTTGAGTCACCTACCGAAAGGAACCGGCTGGAACGCGCTATTGGCAGGCTCAACGCCGCCTTGAAAGATGAGACCTTCATCTGCGTTGGCCCCGGCCGCTGGGGAACCTCGACGCCAGACCTGGGCGTCAGCATCGCCTACGGGGATATTTACCACACCCGCGCCCTGGTCGAACTGACTGGCAGGGGTGTCGG
Organism: uncultured Anaerolineales bacterium; assembly: GCA_903873975.1. Classification (GTDB taxonomy): domain Bacteria; phylum Chloroflexota; class Anaerolineae; order Anaerolineales; family Villigracilaceae; genus UBA877. The sequence goes on along the minus strand of CAIQQN010000319.1, from coordinate 866 downwards.
CCCGGATCTGGAGCCGTCGTTCGGCACACATTTCTTCCAGGACCTGATGGAGGCTCACATCTACCCGCTCAACATCAACCTGGATGACCGTGACTCCGTCTTCAACCGGAACTTTTTCGATAAAACCCCCAATCGTCTCCCCGACTTTCTCGCCGCCAACAAGACCTTGTTAAGCACCCTGCGCCTGCTCAAAGTGGACGATTTCCGCCCCGGCCATGGTCTTTCGCTGGTGATGAACGATGATGCGGGAAAGGCAGTTGCATTTTTGCAGGAGGATTAAGCACTCCCGGCGGTTTGAGGGATTTCGAGATAGTGGTTATTCTTATAACTAAAATTCTCTTGTCTTGTGTCTAGATTTCCTCGCCTTTGAACTGGCTCAGATACAGGTGATGATAAAGGCCGTGTTGGTCAAGCAGCTGCTGGTGCGTGCCCTTCTCAACGATCTCACCATCCTTGATGACCAACAACTCATCAGCATCCCGGATGGTGCTCAGGCGGTGGGCGATGACAAAACTGGTGCGGCCTTTCATCAGGCGCAGCAGCGCATTCTGGATGCGGACTTCGGTACGCGTGTCCACGCTGCTGGTGGCTTCGTCCAATATCAGGATCGAGGGTTCGGCCAGGACGGCACGCGCGATGGATAACATCTGCCGTTGCCCCTGGCTCAGGTTGCTGGCCCGTTCTGAAAGCATGGTCTGGTAGCCTTGTGGCAATTTCCGGATGAAATGGTCGGCATCTGCCATCCTGGCAGCCTCGATGACCTCCTCGTCTGTGGCCTCCAGCCGCCCGTAACGGATATTATCCATCACTGAGGAGGAAAACAGGAAGGTATCTTGCAGCACCAACCCCAGCTGGCGGCGCAGGTC
>CAIQQN010000318.1 GCA_903873975.1 uncultured Anaerolineales bacterium | reverse complement strand
GCCCAACGCATTCGCGGAGGGCGATTTATTTTGTAAGGAATTATCCACGAAGAACACGACGCTTGCACCGCACGCACACCTGCCCTGGCGGGCAGTGCCAGGGAGTGCAGGTGAGAGACACGAAAAATACAAGAAGATTTGTGGAAAAAGGATTTGGAGGCAGGCTATGTACAAAACTCATACTTGCGGTGAACTGCGCGCCAGCCATGCCGGGCAAACCGCCACGCTGGCCGGATGGGTGCACAACTTCCGCACCTTTGGCGGGGTGGTCTTCCTGGTACTGCGCGACCGCTTCGGCATCACCCAGATCGTCACGGACCCAGAAAAGTTCCCGGAGGCGGCCAAAGCCGTCGAGGGGCTGAAAAACGAATGGGTGGTGCAGGTCACCGGGCTGGTGCGGATGCGCCCGGCCGATCAGTTCAACCCGAAGATGCCCACCGGCGAGATCGAGCTGGAGGCACACGAAGTAACCGTGTTGAACCCGGCCAAGGCCCTGCCGTTTGTGGTCAGCCGGGATGACGAGGATATAGACGAGAACTTGCGGCTCAAGTACCGCTACCTCGACTTGCGGCGAGAGCGTATGAAGCGCAACCTCATCCTGCGTCACGAGGTGGTGCTGTTCATGCGCAAGTATTTGTCGGAGCGCGGTTTCATCGAAGTGGAGACGCCGATGATGTTCAAGACCACGCCTGAAGGAGCGCGCGATTACCTCGTGCCGTCGCGCGTGTACCCCGGCCAATTCTACGCCCTACCCCAAAGCCCCCAGCAGCTTAAGCAACTATTGATGGTGGCGGGGATTGAGCGCTACTTCCAGATTGCGCGCTGCTTCCGTGATGAAGACTCGCGTGGCGACCGCCAGCCGGAGTTCACACAACTCGACCTGGAAATGTCCTTTGTCCACCGCGATGACGTTCTTGAAATGGTCGAGGGGCTTATCACCGCCATGCTCCCGGAAGTGGCTCCCCAAAAGAAACTGCTGGCCTCACCCTGGCCTCGCCTGACCTACAGCGAGTCCATGGAACGCTTCGGTACCGATAAACCAGACCTGCGCTTCGGCATGGAACTATATAACGTTGGCGCTATTTTCGAGAAGAGTGAGTTTGTCGTCTTCAAGTCAACATTGGAAAGCGGCGGTATCATTAAGTGCATCGTCGCACCAGGCTGCGCGAGGTATTCCCGCAAGCAGTTGGACGACCTGACACCCATAGCAAAAGAACTCGGGGCAAAAGGACTGGTCACGCTGGCGCTGACGGCTGAGGGTCCGAAAGGCTCCGGGGCTAAGTTCATCGGCAAGACGGAAATTGCAGCCTTGTCCAAATTAACCAAGGCAGCGATCGGCGACCTGATCCTGTTCGTCGCCGACAGCCCAAAGACGGTCCACAAGGCACTGTGTGGACTGCGGACCTGGTTCCGGGACGCCCTAAAACTGGCTGACCCGAACGTGATGGGCTTTGCATTCGTACTGGATTTCCCTATGTTCGAGTGGAACGAGGAATTCAAGAAATGGGACGCTGCGCACCACCCGTTCACCATGCCGCGCCTGGAACACCTTGACCGGTTCGAGACCGACCCATCCACAATTCTTTCGGATGCATACGATATGGTCTGCAACGGCTACGAAATGGCCTCCGGCTCGATCCGCATCCACCGGCGTGACATCCAATCTAAGGTGTTCAACCTGCTCGGCATCGAAGAAGAGGAAGCTCAGTTCAAGTTCGGACACATGCTGGAGGCTTTCGAGTACGGCGCACCACCGCATGGCGGGATAGCTCCCGGCATTGACCGGCTGGTAATGCTGCTGGCCGACGAACCCAACATCCGCGAGGTGATCGCCTTCCCAAAGAACCAGGCCGCCCGCGACGTGATGGCGAATGCCCCGTCGTACCCGGACGAGAGGCAGTTGAAGGAATTACATATAAAAATTACAGAATAGTGGCCTTCCCCTTCAGGGACGATGTGGCGGGCGGTGCCAGTGAAGAACGCAGCTCGCAAAGATACAAGGAGTGAGAGCTATGGAAATCATCCGTGTTGAAGAAATCGCAAAATACTCCGGCCAGGAGGTCACCGTCCAGGGCTGGGTCTACAGCCGCACCGACAAAGGCAAGCTGGTCTTCCTACTTGTCCGGGATGGGTCCGGCTTCGTCCAGTGTGTGGCGTTCAAAGGCGACCTGCCCGAGGCGCTTTTTGACCAACTTACCCGCCTGCCGCAGGAATCCTCGGTCATCATCAGCGGAGTGGTTCGGGAAGACAAGCGCGCCCCTGGCATCCCTGGCGGATACGAGATCGGCATCAAAGAGATAAAAATCGTCCAAACCGCGGCCGAGGATTATCCAATGGCGCTCAAAGAGCACGGCGTAGACTTCGCCCTCGACAACCGCCACCTGTGGATCCGCATGCCCAGCCAGTGGGCCATCCTGCGCATCCGCGGGACTGTTATCTCAGCCATCCGCGAGTGGTTCGAACTCAACGGCTTCATCAACATGGACACGCCCATCCTGACCCCGGCGGCCGTTGAAGGTACCACCACCCTGTTCGAGACCGAATACTTCGACGAGGGCAAGGCCTACCTGAGCCAGTCCGGACAGCTCTACAACGAAGCGAATATCATGGCATTCGGCAAGGTCTACTGTTTTGGCCCGACCTTCCGCGCCGAAAAATCCAAGACCCGCCGCCACCTGACCGAGTTCTGGATGGTCGAACCGGAGATCGCCTTCTGCGACCTGGACGGGTTGATGGAGATCGAGGAGCAGTTTGTCACGCATATCGTCAAGCGCGTCCTGCGGGAGCGGGGACCTGAGTTGAAATCGCTAGGCCGCGACCTGGCGAAGTTGGAAATGATCAAGCCACCCTTCCCACGCATCTCCTACGACGAGGCTACCAAAATCATTCAGGAACTTTATGAAAAAGAGACCGACTCGGAAAAGAAGGAACTGCTCAAATTCGAATGGGGCATGGACTTCGGCGCACCGCACGAGGCTGCCCTGACCAGCCGTTACGAGAAACCGGTCTTTGTTTTTGGCTACCCAACCCGGGTCAAGGCCTTCTACATGGAACCCTGGCCGGGTCGTCCCGAAGTCTGCAAATCGGTGGATTTACTTGCTCCGGAAGGGTGCGGCGAAATCATCGGCGGCTCGGAGCGCATATCGAGTCCCGACCTGCTGCTCCAGCGCATCCACGAGCAAGGACTACCGGAAGCAGCCTACAAATGGTACCTGGACCTGCGCCGCTACGGCTCGGTCCCTCACTCCGGCTTTGGGATGGGAGTGGAACGAACGGTGGCCTGGATCTGCGGTATTGAGCATATCCGTGAAGCGATTGCCTTCCCGCGCATGATCAAGAGGGTCTATCCATAAAACCATGAACCTTAATCTTTCCCTACCCACCCCTCTGACTTTATGGTATAAAACATGTGCCCTGCTGTGTTCGCGATGCTGTACCTC
>CAIQQN010000317.1 GCA_903873975.1 uncultured Anaerolineales bacterium | reverse complement strand
TGGACGGTCTGACCATCTTCATTCGTTCCGCCATTGACTGCCAGAGAAAGTTGGATCATTGCGGGCGGCCAGTCGTAATTCTTGTAAAGCATATACCCCCAATTGCCGCGCAAATAAGGATCGGTAGGATCGTTCGCAACCGCACTTTCGGCGTATTGGGCGGCCTTGTCATATTCGCCGATGGAAGCCAGAGCACGCGAACTGTACAAGTAGGGACGAATATCGGAAGGGTTATAAGTATTGGCAAGCGTGTATTGCTGGATAGCTGAGTCAATCACGCCCAACCCCTTATAGGTTACACCAAGTTCCAGATGGATTTCCGAAATATTCGGGTTAATCTGGATTGCAAGTAAATATTCCTGGACGGCTTGTTCGCCGTTATCAGTGAGCTGGAGGATATATGCGCGCGCCCAGTGCGCTTCCAGGCTATTGGGGGCCAATGAGACAGCGGCCTGGGATGCTTCAATGGCAACCGTGATTGGGTCAGCGTATGGACCGGCGCCATTCTCGTACATCTGGCCATACAAGAATGCCTTGTAAGCCTGGATGATACCGTTGGTGGGGTCCAGTCGCAGGGCTTCCTGCAAAGAATTGTCTGCCTTAACATAATCCCCCGTCTGAGTCAATGCCCAGGCGCGCACGGCATGCGCCATTGAGTTATTGGGATTGAGCAGCAGAGAGTCTTCGGCATTGACCAGCGCCTCGTCATATTTCCCGGCAAAAACCTGGACGCGCGCCAGGGCGATATAGATCGCTGGATCATACGGTTTGATGCGGATTGCCTCCTTATAGGTGTCGATCGATTGAAGTAATTTCCCTTCAGCAAACAAGTTCTCTGCATCCGTGACGTAAGACTCCGGGTCGCGCGTAGCCGTCAAAGTCGCCACGAACGGCGTCTGTGCCGTCGGCAGGATGAATCGATCAACGTAAGAGATAATGGCAATAAGAATCACCACCACCACAACCAGGAACCAATTGATGCGTGGGCGTCGCTGGCGCATGTTCCATTTCGAACCTCGCAGATACATGCAATCATCTTACCATCCTATGCAAAAGGCCGTCAATCCCAGGCCTCTTGTCAGACAATCCGCTTGCGGCTAGAATTGGACCATGGAGTTCGACGTATTCACGCTGCTCCCGGAAGTCTTTCCCCCCTATCTCAATAGTAGTATTTTGCATCGTGCCAGTCTGCATGGGTTGATTGACGTACGCATCCACAACATCCGCGACTGGGCTGCAGACAAACACCACGTCACTGACGACGAGCCGTACGGCGGCGGTGGTGGAATGGTGATGAAAGTTGAACCGGTCTTCACTGCCGTTGAAAGTGTGCTCGGATCGAAAACCCGCTGCCCGGTCATTTTGCTCACCCCCCAGGGACGCGTCTTCAGCCAAAAAATAGCGCTGGAATTAGTCCGGCATTCGCGCCTGGCCCTGATCTGTGGTCGCTATGAAGGCGTGGATGAGCGCATCCGGGAACACCTGGTCACGGACGAAATTTCCATTGGCGATTACGTTCTGACCGGCGGAGAGCTTCCAGCGCTTATCCTGATCGATGCCATTTCCCGTCTCATCCCTGGCGTGCTCGGTGATCCTGACGGCGCAATGGACGACTCACACGCCGCCGGTCTGCTCGAGTACCCGCACTACACCCGTCCGCCCGAATACCGCGGCTGGGGTGTGCCCGAAATTCTCCTCTCTGGTGACCACGCAAAAATTGAAAAATGGCGCCGCGAGCAGTCCCTGCGTCGGACGCTCAAGCGCCGCCTCGATTTGCTGGAAAGTGCTCCGCTAAGTGAAACAGACCGAAAGGTTCTAAAAAAAATCCAAGAAGAAGGAGAAAGCTCATGAAGTTCAACTATGGCAAGATTTTTCTGCTTGGTTTTGGGTTCTTTGGCGTGAGCGTTATATGGAGTGTATATAACGCTTTCGTGCCATTATTCCTGGCAAACAAGTTTCATTTTGCCCCCTGGCTCATCGGTTTCTTCATGACGCTGGATAATATCGCGGCTTTGTTCATCCAGCCGCCAGTCGGAGCCTGGTCCGACCGCCTGCGGACGAAGATCGGACGCCGTATGCCGTTCATCCTGATCGGAGCCCCCGTTGGGGCAATTGCCTTTGGCCTGATCCCGATCGCGGCTGTCCCGGCCCTGTTCGTGGCCTGCACCAGCACGCTCCTGCTCAGCATGGCTTTCTGGCGGACCCCTGTAGTGGCCCTGATGCCTGACATCACCCCATCGCAATACCGTTCGCAGGCCAACGGTATTATCAACCTGATGGGCGGTGTCGGCACCATTATCGCCTCCCTGGTTGGAAGCACACTGTACGAAATCAATGTTAACTTCCCTTTCTGGATGGGGTCGGTGCTGGTCCTCCTGGCTGCATTGCTGGTCTTCATCTTTGTCAAGGAGCCGAAGCAATTTGAGGCAGGGGAGAAAGAACCAGACATGTTCCAGAGCCTGAAGGAAGTAGCCCAGGACAAAGACAAGAGCGGCCTGCGTATCCTGCTGGCGATCTTCTTCTGGTTCCTGGCCTATACCGGCATCGAGGCGTTTCTCACCCTTTACGCCACCAAGCGGCTGGGTATCCCTGCAGGGGATGCCGGCCGGATGATGGGACACATTGGCATTTTCTTCGTCCTTTTTGCACTGGTCGCCGGCATCCTCGGCAGCCGTATCGGGCGGCGGATTACCATCTCCATCGGCATCGTCGCGATGGCAATTTTGATCCTCTTTATCGCCTTGCTCCCAGTCGGACTCCTGTCCACAACCTTGACGAAACTACCGCTACTGGGCACCATCCGGGTGATAAATCTGTTCCTGATGGGGGCAGGTATCGCCTGGTCTTTCATTAACATCAACTCCCTACCGATGGTTGTGGACCTGACCACTGCCGCCCGGATTGGCACCTTTACCGGCTTATACTATCTCTTCTCCACGCTATCCGCCATTGTGGGACCCAACCTGAATGGTTGGATCGTCCAGTTGACTGGCAACAACTACAACTCGATGATGTTCGTGAGCCCGCTCTTCCTGATGGTGGCACTGGTTCTAATGCTGGGTGTAAAACGCGGCGAAGCGCAGATAGCCGCCTAAACAGCAAACAGGCACGAGGTCCGGAGCGCTACGGATGTGTTGGTCAGAAAGAGAAATTCGATGAAGAATTTGCATTTTATTGCGGCGATTCTGGTAACAGTTGGGTTAATTATTCCCGGGTGCACGCCAAAATCTTACGATTGCAAACAGCCGGACGTGTTTTGTGTTGGTCTGGTGACAGATGTCGGTCGGCGCGATGATCGTGCATACAACCAGGCGGCTTGGGAGGGAATCCAGCAGGCAAAGACCAGTGGTGTGACCGACTGGGTTGCCTCCATCGAGACAGTCGATGCCAGAGATTTTGAAGAAAATATCAGCGTCTTTGCAAAGGCTGGCTACGACGTCATTGTGACAGTTGGGGGTGCGATGGGTGATGCTACCCGCACTGCGGCCAAAACATATCCAGATTTGTATTTTATTGGTTTGGATCAGGACCAATCGACTGAACAGGACGTTAGTCCAAACTTAGCCGGGCTTGTTTTTCCCGAGGACCAGATAGGTTATCTGGCCGGTGCGCTGGCAGCCTTGATGTCGAATACAGGTCAAATTGGTGCGGTGTGTGCCAGTGATGAGTTGCCGTTCATGAAGCGCTATGGTGAAGGATTTCTTGCCGGCGCAGCATATATCAATCCAGAAGTAAAGGTGACGGTTATTTATCATAATGATGTCGGTCTTGATAAAACCTTTGTCGATCCGGAATGGGGTGCGGCAAAGACCAATTCGTTGGTTGATTCAGGAACGGATATCATCTTTGGCGTCGGCGGAACAACCGGGAACAATGCAATTGTCGCGGCGGTGACACGGGGTGCATATGGAATTGGTGCAGATATTGACCAATACTACACTTTACCTGCAGCGGCCCCGCACTTATACGCGAGTATTCTAAAATTGATTGCTCCGGGGATAGCGGAGTTAATTAAAACAGCCAGGGGCAATCAAGCTGGAACCTCCGTTTTCCCAACCGGTAATTATCTGGGGCAGATTGGTCTTTCTCCGTATCATGACCTGGATTCGTCCATCCCAGATGCAGTTAAGTTGCGTATGACTGAGTTAAGTCCAGCTTCCATTTCGGGAGAAACCCCGACTGGAGTATCGACACCCTATCCGTGACAACCGAATGAAGGTCATATGTTATAGTTCATCTTGTTTTATTAGGTTAAACCTTGTATACTAAAGTCAAGAATTGTGATTGATAATCTATGGCTCGACAAAAGGAGGTGCAGCTCGCAAGAAACAACTCGATTGTATGAAAGCCTCTGCTCATTCCCATTCAATAATATAAAACAAGGAGAAGAAAGAACATGAAGAAAATGAGTTTTGTTTTCACAGTTTTGATGGTGGCTTCTGTGCTGCTCTCAGCATGTGGTCCTGCTGCCACCACTGCCCCCAAGATCAAAGTCGGCGAAGTGACTGACATGGGCGGCGTGAATGACAAGTCTTTCAACGCCCTGGGCTGGAAAGGCGTCACGGATGCCATCTCCCAATTGGGCGTGGACGGCAAGTACCTGGAATCCACCCAGCAGTCCGATTATGCCAAGAACATCCAGCAGATGCTGACCGAGAAAGAAGACTTGATCATTACGGTCGGTTTCCTGCTGGGCGTCGATACGGCTACGGCTGCCAAGGCCAACCCAAATTCCAAGTTTGCCATTGTCGACTACACCTACCCTGACTGCTGGCCGGGCGCTGTTGAAGGCACGGACTGCGGTTCCTCCACTGACCTAACCAATGTTCGCGGCCTGGCCTTCCAGACCGATCAGGCTGCCTTCCTGGCCGGTTACCTGGCCGCTGGCATGACCAAGACCGGCAAGGTTGCCTCGTTCGGGGGCATTCAGATCCCGACCGTCACCATCTTCATGAAGGGCTTCGAAGCGGGCGTCAAGTACTACAACCAGAAGCATGGTACAACTGTTGAGGCGCTAGGTTGGGACGATGCCGCGCAGACCGGCGTTTTTGTCGGGAATTTCAATTCCACGGATGATGGCAAGAATACTGCCACCTCCTTTGCCCAGGAAGGCGCCGACATCATCCTGCCGGTGGCCGGCCCGGTTGGTCTGGGCTCCGCTGCCTACTGCCAGACCAGCGGCAAATGCCTGATCATCGGCGTGGATACCGACTGGTTCGTTTCCGCTAATGAATACGCCAGCGTCGAGCTGAGCAGCGTCCAGAAGAAGGTCGATGTGGCGGTCCTTAAGTCCATCCAGGATGTGGTAAATGGCAAGTTCACCGGCGGCACGGTCACCTACGCGCTCGCCGATGGCGGTGTGGATCTGGCCCCCTTCCACAATTTCGACAGCCAGGTGCCTCAATCCTTGAAGGACGAAATTGCCAAAGCAAAAACCGATCTCATCAGCGGCGCTATAACCGTTGATGGTGTTCTTCAAGCCCCATAAACAGTTCATGATAAAAAGAGGGCCGGGAATTAACCCAGCCCTCTTTAAGATAGCTTTTTTTTTGTCCAGGAGTAAATTGCATGCCACCGGTACTGGAATTGCGTGGGATTACAAAATCATTTCCGGGTGTCCTGGCAAATGATGCCATTGATCTGTCCGTAGAAAAGGGGAAAATCCTCGCTTTGCTGGGTGAGAACGGGGCAGGCAAGACAACCCTGATGAATATTCTCTATGGGCTCTACAAACCGGACAAAGGGCAAATATTCATCAATGGGGAGGAAGTCGCCATCCACGATCCCAGTGATGCCATCGCCCGTGGGATTGGCATGGTCCACCAGCATTTTATGCTCATACCGGTGATGACTGCTACAGAGAATGTCATGTTGGGCGTGGAGCCTACGCGGTACGGCGTTTTCCTGGACAAATCCAAGGTGGCAAAACGCATCCAGGAGATCTCGAAGCAATATGATCTGGAAGTGGATCCGCAAGCCTATATCGGCGACCTGCCGGTGGGCGCCCAGCAACGAGTCGAAATTATCAAAGTTTTATATCGTCAAGCAGATATCCTGATTTTGGACGAACCTACTGCGGTACTGACCCCCCAAGAAGTGGATGGACTCTTCAAGGTGCTGCGCTCTCTGGTCGCCGATGGGAAATCGGTCATTTTTATCACGCACAAACTTAAGGAAGTCCTGGCAATTGCCGATCAGATTACAGTTCTCCGCAGCGGGCGGGTGGTCGGCACGGTGAACTCTAAAGATGCCTCTCAGGAGAAACTGGCATCCATGATGGTGGGACGGGAAGTTAACCTGGTGGTAAAGAAGAAACCTGCTTCCCCCAAGGATGTGATCCTGAGTGTGAAGGATTTGTACGTCCGCGATGAGCGGCAGAATCTAACGGTGAATGGTGCAGCTTTTGACGTACGCGCAGGCGAGGTCCTGGGCGTTGCGGGTGTGCAAGGCAACGGCCAGACCGAGCTGGTTTATGCACTGACCGGGCTGGCACCGGTGGTCAGTGGAGAAATAAGCATTATGGACAAACCGGTCCGCCATTCTTCCCCGCGGAATATTATGGAGAGGGGAGTAGCCCATATCCCTGAAGACAGGCAGCGGCACGGCTTGATCCTTCCATTCCCCGTCTACGATAACATGGTCTTGTGTACATATTACCAGCCTCCTTTTGCAAGAGGGCTGTCGTTGCAGCAAAAGATTATCATCGATACGGCCGGTAAATTGGTGGATCAATTTGACGTGCGTACTCCGAATGTGTTTGTACCGGTATCCACGTTGTCGGGAGGCAACCAGCAAAAAGTGATTGTGGCGCGTGAATTCTCACGGTCGATCAGGTTGTTGATCGCTTCACAGCCGACGCGCGGTCTGGATGTTGGCTCAATTGAATATATTCATAGCCGTATTATTGAGAAACGGGACGAAGGGACTGCTGTACTCCTGGTTTCACCCGAACTCGATGAAATCATCGCCCTGTCTGACCGCATCGCTGTGATGTACAAGGGGCAAATCGTGGATATTGTGCCCGCCGCGAGGGTCAATAAAGCGTACCTGGGTCTGCTCATGGCGGGAGTCAAACCGTCAGAAGCGCTTCAGGAAGCTCCAATTACTACACATGAAACCGAAGTCGAGCGCGTTTTTTAGGAGAACTTCAGTTTGAACACAAAAGTGACTAAAACCAATCCAGAGACAACCAGCCGGAAGGAAGACCCAAAAGCCGAAGTGCAGCAGAGGAAAGGCTCGAAGCTTCTCCAGACATTGCTGGTACCGGCCCTGGCTTTGCTCACCGGTTTTATCATCGGTGCCTTCGTGATTGCATTATCCAATGACGCGGTCATCGCTGCATACCGGAATTTCTTCCATGCCCCAGGTGCGGCGTTGGCTGCCACTTGGAATGCTATTGCCACTGCGTACGGGGCACTATTCAAAGGGTGCATCGGCAGTTTTCCTGATATCTACCGTGGCATCCAAAACTATTTCGCAACCGGCGATAGCAAACCATTATTGCTGGCAATCTATCCTATAACCGAAAGTCTGGCTGCGGTTACTCCTTACATCCTGGCTGGACTGGCAGTGGCGGTGGGCTTCAAGTGTGGGCTTTTCAATATTGGCGCGGAAGGGCAGTTTGGCATTGGGGCGTTATGCTCGGCCTTCGTTGGCTACAGTATCCATGGGCTGCCCTGGTATATCCATTTGCCGCTGGCATTGTTGGCCGGAGCGGCTGGAGGTGCCATCTGGGGGGCAATACCGGGCTTCCTCAAGGGGTTCACCGGGGCACATGAAGTCGTCACCACCATCATGATGAATTATATATCTTTTCGCTTGAGCGACTGGCTCTTGAACGGCCCGATGAAAGCGACCGGTTACCGGCCTCTGACCCCTGTCATTGAAAAATCAGCCATGCTGCCGCGCTTCTTCCCGGACCCGCTGCGCTTCAACTGGGGCTTTTTCCTGGCCCTGGCGATGGCTGTTTTTGTCTACTGGTTCTTGTTCAAGACCACTCTCGGGTTTGAAATCCGGGCAGTCGGAGCGAATCCCGACGGAGCCCGCTACGCCGGTATGAGCATCGTGCGGAATTTTGTGATCGCCATGACGCTCAGCGGGGCGCTGGCTGGTTTGGCCGGGGCAACACAGGTACTTGGAATAGACCACTGGGTGGGACAGGGTTTTTCGGCCGGTTATGGGTTTGATTCGATCGCGATCGCCCTGCTGGGGCAAAGTCACCCACTGGGTGTTGTACTGGCAGCCCTTTTATGGGGCACTTTGCGCAGCGGCGCAACAAGTATGCAATCCCTGGCAGGAGTGCCGATCGAGATCATTTCCATCATCCAGGGATTGGTGATCGTCTTCGTGGCCGCACCGGCCGTCATCCGTTGGATCTACCGCATCCGCGCCATCCGCACGGAAACAACCGTGCTGACACGTGGTTGGGGTAAATAAACCTTTTGCCGTCGACCCTATATTGACATTATTATTTTGAGGACTGCATGACAACCAACCTGGTCCAAATAAGCGAAAAGAAAACCACTCTCCGGTCCCGCCTGGCCTTCGGCATTTTGTTGATTGTTGCCGGCTTGGCCATCATCCTCTTGTTTGGCCTGAACATTAAGCCGGGACTTGTTACCACATTCGGACTCACCCCACTGGGGGACAAAAATGTCATTCCCATTCCGGATTTGGTCCTGCCGGTTTTACCATCTATCTATGCGTTGGCAATTGTTGCGTTCTTTGTGGGAGGCTGGCAGCTGGCACGCGGTATCCGTTCAACCGGAATCCTGGCCGGGGCGGTGGCTTTCTGTTTTGTGGCTGCTTTCCTGATTTGGGCGGCCAGAGATAACTCAATGGATCTGGCGGGAATGATGAATACCTCCCTGGTCAGGGCTACTCCGATTGCCCTAGCAGCCCTTTGCGGGGTGGTCAGCGAACGTGCTGCGGTGGTCAATATTGCGATCGAAGGGATCATGCTCGTGTCGGCTTTAGCATCTGTGATGGTTGCCACACTGGCACATAATCTTTACGCAGGTCTATTGGCAGGGATCCTGGCTGGAATGTTTGTGGCAGGTATCCATGCAATCCTCGTCATCCAATTCAAGGTTGACCAGATCATCAGTGGTGTGGCCATAAATATTGTCGGTACGGGAGCAACCAGTTTCATTTCCAACCGCTACATGCAAGTATACGCCGAGAAGATCAATAATTCCGGGGTTTTCCCCAATATCCCGATTCCTTTGCTGGTTAAAATCCCGATCCTGGGGCCGGTGGTTTTTGAGAACAACATGATCGTATACATTATGCTCATCCTGGTTGTAATCACTTTTGTGCTCCTGTTCTATAC
>CAIQQN010000316.1 GCA_903873975.1 uncultured Anaerolineales bacterium | reverse complement strand
TCCAGAGGGGCATGCTCGGGACCGAAGGAGATAACCACCCGCTGCGGATTATTATACTCCCTCTTGCTCTCCTTAACGGAATCGGCGCCGCGGGCATCGGGCTTGGTCTCGGCATCGGCGTGGAGCCAGCGGGTTCCCGGCAGCGCTTCTACGCGCGAGAACATGATATATTGCCCTTTTTTCCCGCGTATGCCGGTTCTGAGCAGCTCATCCCGCCACTCCGCCTGGCGCAGAGTCTCGCCGGAGCGGGCGATGGATTTGTCTGCGGAATCGGGCACAGCACGCTGTGCCCCTACATCATCGAACGGCTTCACCACAGGAGAGGGCACGGCCTCCACGGTGAAAGGTCCGCTCACCCTTGCCCTGGAATTATCCACGAAGGGCTGGTCGTACAGGGTTTCCTGACCGGGCGGCTCGTTGTTGGCTATTGATTTGAGGGTGATATGGGGCACAGTCTTATATTTAAAGCCGCTGCCCACGCCCTCGTCGGGATGGGCCAGCTCGTAGTAATAGTATAATACGGTCATCAACCGCTGTTTGGCTAATGTTATTGACACGCGGGAGGTATCGCAGGTAATCCAGCGCCTGCCCCATTGCTCGGCGACATAGGCGGTGGTGCCCGAGCCGCAGGTGGGGTCGAGAACCAGGTCTCCGGGGTCGGTGGTCATGAGGATGCAGCGTGAAATGACCTTAGTAGCCGTTTGAACGACGTACACTTTCTGAGCTACGAAAGTGCTCTCCATAGTATCCGTCCATAGATTATTGAGTGCCACTACAGGGAAGTCGTCAATGTATCTCTTAAATGCGAGAGTATTCCCAACTGCTACTAGACGCCCCTTCTGGGCAAGGTTTTTCAGACCCTCCCGTGCAGGTTTCCAGTGGTTTCCGACCGATGGTCTATATGTCTTGCCTTCATATTCAAATGGGGCAGACCCCTCTTCACTTGCTCCTTGTGAAGTGAGATTGTCTGTCCTAAACCGTCGTCCTGCTGGCAAAGGACTGTCGCCATTGAGTTCTCCCACAGTGAGTCGCCTCCAGTTCCCATCAGGAGATTCAATGCAATTATACGAGCTGTCTGAAACATCTATACCCAACTCCTTATACAATTGATGGTATTTTGCCTTGGCCTTATCTTTGCCATACCAAAGCAAATAATCACATATGCCAGCTATCAGTGTACTTGCTTGCCCGCTGGTCTTTTTGAAAGGAATGAGTCCATACAGATTATTTGCACCAAATAGTTCATCCATCAACTCTTTCACGTGATGAACATTCTCATCGGAAATCTGAACGAAGATACTACCGCTATCTGCTAAAAGCTCCTTTGCTAGCAATACCCTGTCCCGCACATAGGTGAGATAGGAGTGAATCCCCAGTTCCCAGGTGTCGCGGAAGGCTTTTATCATCTCCGGCTCCTGGGTCAAATCATCGTCCTTGCCGTCTTTGACATCGCGCTTGTTGACGAAGGGCTGGAAGTTGGAGCCATACCTTATGCCGTAGGGCGGGTCTATGTATATTATCTGCACCTGCCCTGCCATGCCCTCTTTTTCGATGAGCGAGTTCATTACAAGCAGCGAGTCGCCTGCAATCAGGCGGTTCGACCAGTTGTGCTTATGCTTGTAGAAGTCAATTGCCTCACGAAGAGGTGGGTTCTCCTCTAACAGGTTGAAGAACGATGCCTGCGCCGACTTCTGCCCGTTCCGCTTACGCACTGCCTCGATGATGGTGCGGGGGTCTATGCGCTCATGGACATGTAGCGAGACGGTGGGCACTTCAAAGGAGGTGTGCTCCGCCTTGCCCGACCAGACAAGCTGCGGGTCGAGATGGGGGTCATAAGAATAGGTCTTC
>CAIQQN010000315.1 GCA_903873975.1 uncultured Anaerolineales bacterium | reverse complement strand
GCACGAACAGCGATCTTTGAGTATATTGAAGTTTGGTACAATCGGCAGCGTCTGCATTCCACTCTCGGCTACCTAAGCCCTGCCGAATTCGAACTGGTTTCTGGACATTAAACGTGTCTATTAAACCGGGGCAAGCTCAGAAGCAGAAAGCGAGCGGAGAGCGGAGAGCGGAGAGCAGGAGGCGATCCGGGGGACTATTTTCCCGGCAGAGGGTGCTGTTGGAAGAAGTCCCACATTACCCTGGTCGCATCAATATCGCGGGTAGTATGCCCGACTATAAATTCCGGCATAAGGTCGCCACCCGGCCAGGAATGCCCGCCACCCGCGATGGTGTAGAAAACCACACCGGCGTTGGAAGCGCAGCCGGTGTATTGGACGCCGCTGACCTCTCCGCTGGCAGGTATCTCCAGCGGTGCGCCGGTGCATCCGTTATGCCGGGCCAGGGAAGCGACCCACTCGGGGATGGCTGGAAAAGGAAGATCAAAAGAAGCGGATGGGCCGCCCAGGAAGGGGACAATCGGGTCGGCTGTGCCGTGAAATACAATCGTTGGCACCGGGCGGGATGGATGACACTCATCCCAAGGGAACAGGTGAGCGCCTGAGACCGTCCCGATGGCGGCAATGCGTTCAGAAAGTTTGCAGGAAATTGCGAACGCCATGCCTCCGCCGTTCGACAGCCCGTTGGCGTAGAGGCGGGCCGGGTCAAGGTTGTATTCGCTTTCCAATTTGTCGATCAGGTCGGAGATAAAGGTGACGTCCGGCAGCGCGCCGCTGCCAGGTTCCGGGCGGGTGCGCCAGCGTTTCGGGAAGCGGGTGCCGGATGGATAGACAACGATGAAGCCGTATTGCCCGGCCAGGTCGTTCCAGTGGGTCATTTGCATCTGGTGGGCGGGCCACTCGGAATAGCCGTGAAGGCTGATGACCAGCGGGGTGGGTGTGGAAGGGTCGTAGGTGCGAGGGACGTAGAGCAGGTAGGACCGTCTCTCGCCCGAAGAGACGATCGTCCCGTTGGTGCGGTTAAATAGTAGATAGGCGACCGCCGCCGTCAATTCCAGGCTGGCTGCCGGCCCCAGCAGGCGCAGGGGGACCCGCATGAGGGATTGGACCCATTTTTTCATTGGCACAGGTTCCTCTATTTTTATTATAACGGCAAGGCGAACCAGAAACACAAGCTTATCCAATGCTCAAGCTCAATTTTGATTTTCACCACGAATAGCACGAAGTTTCATGAAGGAAAAGAGCGTTGAATATCAAACGTCGAACGTCAAAGAGGGTGGACGGGCGTCGGCGTACTTCGACGACTCATCCCAAGGGGATGCTTCGCAATGTCGTCTACCAGCCGTGTTTGGCGACTCGTGTCGCCAAACCGGTCGATAGCTTTCATCGAAGGCTCGTGCCTTCGATGTGGCGCACTGCGACTTGAAGCCGCAGTGCGCGCATGAGGCCGCTTCGACACGTGGCCGCTTGGCCCACAGGGCTGCTTCGCGAACGCCGCCTCAGCCAGTTGTTTGTTTTCGAGAAAAAAGAGGAACAAACGAATACCCCCCGGTTCCTGTATTCTCTTCGAGGGCTTCTTCATTATCAACTCTACCTGTGAAGGCAGTGGTTAGGTCTGGATTTATTTTTTGCACAACAAACGAATAACCCCGGAAAAGCATCGGGATGGCGTGCTTCGCGAAAGCCGCCTCGATTATTGATTGTTTCGAGAATCAATCAAATAACAAACGAATACCTGCAAGTCATGCGCTCTCTTCGGGGGCTTCTTCATTATTAATTCCATGAGTGGGCATGAGATTCTGCCCATATTCGATTTTAAGCAAAACAAACAACCTCCCCCCAAGAAGACCACCGGGATAATTGATGACGGGGGACGGAGGACGGAAGGCGGAGAGCAGGTGGCAGAAGGCAGGAAGCTGGGGCTTCGGCACCTCGGCTAGTCGAACTTGAGAAACGAATGAGGAACGACTAACATATGATGTTCCTTCATAGTTAAGTATGAGGGAAGGGATTCGATACGCGGAACGAATATTGTGCTGGTCACAGGACTGCCAAAACCATTTGCCGTGGGAGGAATTTGCAGGGACGATGTAAGAAGATGGGCGCCTTCTTCGACGACCCATGTCGTCGAAGCAACCGACAGCGGCTGGCCCCCCAAGGGGGTGCTTCGCGAAAGCCGCCTCGGTTAGTGCGCCCCTACGAATGGGCTTCTTCGGAATATTCAGATTTTAAGGTTCGAAAAAAACGCGGCAAGGAAGGCAATGAACACCACATAGTAATTATAGTACAAATGTTCTAATTTGTCAAACAGGCTTTTCTTCTGGGAAGGCAGATCGTGTGAAAGTGCAGGCATTATAAGGAAAATGGTTGAGCCGCTTTCAACACTTCGTGTTCATATTCCTTAACCAAAGCATTGTAGCCTAAGAACTTTACTCTGTTCTTAATCTCTTTGAAAGCCGTTTTCTCCAGTTTATATTCATATTCCCTCAACCTGTTTTCATCTGCAACAATTACCATTCTGGAATAGAAATCTTGAAGGTCGGCAAATTTAATCAGAGAGTTATGAATATCAGTAGAATGTTCAACTTCAAAAAAACTATGCGGCATTTGCCTTTCGTTGAACCAGATTACATCTACGCTTTCACTCTTCCTGACAATGAACTCGTAACTAAATGTTGGCAATTCTTGAAGAGAACGAATCTCAGCAAGTGGTTTATTGACGAATAATCGGTTTTTGTCCTGGTTTGGGACAAAGGTTAAATGACCACGAAAATTGCCAATTGTTACCAATAGACCCTGATAATAAGTATGGCTGTTCTGTGTGGCTTCTGGTATATCATCCCCTTTGTCAGCCTCTACCAAACCAAGTTTTTTCTGGTAGGATCGTAATGCCCAAAGGCCAGGACGAATACGGAAGATTTCCGGGCGAGTTTGAACAATTCGGCGAATGGAGGCAAAAGGTGTTTTTGTTCTCCACTCACAGTCCTTTATTTTCATCGTTTCAACATAAAGGTCTGCGAGAGTTGATTGGCCGCCCAATTGTTCAAGCGCTTGAATAACTGCATCATGTTGTTTCATGCAAGCCTCTTCGGAAATATCTAAAGAGCATCGTCGGGATTGTCGTCAGGAAGATTAATATTGTGAGGGTAATTTTTGGGAAGTAGAACCAATCCCAATTCATCAACGATATGGATACCACGTTCAAGCCAGTTTGAATGCTCTGCGGTTTTCAATGTGTAAATCTCTTGATCTGTCTGAATGGCAAGTATAGTTAATTGTGAAGCATGTTCAAGGTTGAATAATTCTAATGATATGCTCCCGCCAAGATTGAAATTCATTGCAGTTTCTCCTAGAAATGCAATTATTATAGCCCAAGTTCTTTGGATGCCCCATAAGGAGTGAAAGATGAGTCTGCAAAATTCTCTTGAAAAGTTTCAACAGCAAACAGGCATTCTGCTGATGGAAAATCTTAACACGATCACAGACAATGTAATTTTAGCCCGCCATATATTAGAAAGGTTGAACAAGAATTTTTATCAAACCTATGAAGGGATTGGAATTGGCACGCTTGATGAGAAGGAGTATCAGTATCTTCCCGATTTCCATAAATACTGGCAAGCCCACCACGCCGAAATCGTCAACGCCCACTTGGACCGTCTGCAAGCACGGCTGGCGGCGCGGTCCCTGCACGAGGCGCGCCTGAAATACGGGGAACACATTTTCGATGTGACTCTCGATACGCATGGGCTTTCCCCGCAAGCTATTGCTCAGGTGCGTTTTTTTACTGCCAACCAGGATTTTCGTGAGCCTCCCGAAGACCAGTTCGGTAGGTATTTTGAAAATGATATCCAGTTCGATGCGCATACCATTGCCGAAGACCCGGCAGGCTATTTGGCTTTCCTGGGCGCGCCGCGCCTCTCACAAAACGATAAGCGACTCGATTTTGCCAACCATGCCGCCCAATTCCTGCAGGAGCGGGGAATCAACGCTTTTCAGATTGCAGCATTTTTTGATAATGATGCCGCCAGAATACGGCAAGGAATTTTAGACAGTGTGGGCATGGGGTATGGTCGCAAGAAAACGGATATGTTCATCCGGGATATGGCGGTACTGGGGGTCTGGCCGAATTTGTCCAACATGGAAGTTATTAACGTGGCAAGCGACCGCAACACGATGAAACTGGCCCTACGGACCCGCATCCTGCAAACCGATATTCCGCTCCTGTCCAGTTTCCTGGATATTTTTGGGTATCAATACGGCTATATAGACGAAATGAGCGCAGCGGCCTGGCGGGCAGTCTGGGAAGAGTGGAAAGCTACAAAGCCGGAAACCGCTCCGCCCGCGCCCTGCATGATGGATTTCCTGCTTTACCGGATTGGGCGCGAATATTGCAATGATAAACTAGTGGATTTCGCTTGCGAGAACGGTCATCGTTTCTTTTACTTCGGAGCGCAGATCAAACTCTGCCGCAAGTGCCGGGCTACTATAACGCCGGTAAGAAGGCTGATGCCATGCCAGGTGGATGCCACACAATTGCCGCGTGATGATAAAGGCGAGATTCTTTTAAAAGACTCGAATCTTCTGCGGATTTTTGGCGGTGTATGTATTTTCGAACCAGTTTGCCGTCCCAAGGACGCCGATTTTAAGAGATTGTCCCCACCCAAGGCGATTTCCATCATCGGGCGCACTGGCTGGACCGATTCCTACGCTTACAAAGACGAAGGCGGCGGCGGGATGATGGGATGAAAGAAAAAAAACAGCGTGAGCGCTGTTTTTTTATTAGACCTCTTGTAAAAGTCATTAAGATTTTGTAGAGGCAGCACCCATGTCGTCGAAAGATGGGCAACCTGAACAAACAGGCACGAATCTCTTGGATGATCCGTGTCTGTTTCCAAACCGATCAGTATTTGGTTCCCTGGGGGCCGCCGTAACGAGGCAATCCTTTGATTAAGAAGGAGATTGCTTCAGGCTGGGAAGAGCATCCAGCCTTCGCAAAGACACTTAGGCAACTCGGAAACAAATAGACACGAATCTCCCGGATGATCCATGTCTATTAATATTCTAAGCACCTAGCTGGGAGGAAATAGTTTGCATCTGCCGGGGAGCCTGGGCTCTGGGACACGACTGAAGTCGTCGCTACGACTTCTCCTGATGCAGGTGAATGTGGGTTTCACCCTTCGCAGGCAGACCGGTGGCTTTCAGGTCTTCGAGGTCTTCGAGGTCGAGCCCTTCTGTAACCAGGTCGACCAGTTCCTCCACGTCGAGGTCAGGAAAGGCGAGGCGAGCCGCGCGCAGGGCTTCAAGGGTGACATCGTGATCCGCCAGTTGCACGAGGAGATCGGTATCCAGGCCGGGCAGCCCAACCGTAAAGATATCGTGGACATATTCCGGGGTGACGTTGTGGTCGGAGCATTCGATTAGATCATCGACGTCCAGGTCCTTGATCCCGGCCGCCCGCATTGCGCGGATAAACCCGGGGGTGACGTTGTGGTCGGAACATTCGACCAGTTCGTCCACATCCAAATCCTTAATACCAGCATCGCGCATGGCGCGGATGAACTCGGGTGTGACATTGTGATCGGAGCACTCGACCAGTTCATCCACATCGAGGTCCTTGATGCCGGCGTCGCGCATGGCCCGGATGAACGCGGGGGTGACGCCATGGTCGGAACATTCGACCAGTTCGTCCACGTCGAGGTCCTTGATGCCGGCCGCGCGCATTGCCCGGATGAAATCGGGGGTGACGCCATGGTCGGAACATTCGACCAGTTCGTCCACGTCGAGGTCTTTGATGCCGGCGTCGCGCATGGCACGGATGAACTCGGGGGTGACGCCATGCTCGAAGCACCCAACCATTTCATCCACGTCCAAGTCTTTGAGTCCTGCGTCCCGGATGGCACGGAAGAACTCAGGGGTGACGCCATGATGCGAATATTCGATCAACTCATCGAAATTCACAGCATCCAGACCGGCTGCACGCAGCTCACGGATGTATTCCGGGGTAATGTTCTGCATGCGCAGGTTGACCAGCTCGTCCAGGTCGACATCGTCGTAGCCCAGGGCGGCGATCTCCCGCACGAAGCCGGCATTGACGTCGTGCAGACGCAGCTCCTGCAATTCGGATAGCTTGATGCGCTCAATGCCCAGTTTGCGCAGTTCGGCGGCCAGGCTGGCGCCTTCACCGGGGCTATAACCGGCCGCGGCGACTCCGCCCAGGTCCACCCGGAGAGGCTGGGGTTTTGGCTTGGGGAGGCTGGCGGCCAGGGCCTTCAAAAGTTCTTCCCCCTGGGAGGCGGTGATCTTTCCCTGCGAGATCATTTCAAGCACTTGCATTTGTTCACTTGGTGTAGGCATTTTCTTATCTCCTGTAGTCATGGACCTGTGGTTATGGTATCTCTTCGCCCAGAAGCGTGAGCAGGCGGGTGGCTTCTGTGACGTCAATCTCTCCCTGGCTGAGGCGGCTGAGAATCTCTTGGCGGCGGAGGGCGATCTCGTCTTCCACCGGTTCCACCTCGTAACCGAGTTCGGTGATGACCTCGTCGAGCCTGCGCCGGATGATCCAGTAGGATTCTCCGGATAGGCGTTCCATCTCTTTGACATTGCCGCGATTCTGGATGAAAGTTTCCAGGAATTGCAGGCTTTCATTGGACAGGCGCAGGAAGGGGTTGATCTCGTACAAGCCGACCACGTTGGTCTCACAGCGGGTACAACTCAACTGGGTGACGACGAGGGGGGCGGAGCAACTTGGACATTTGCGGGGGATGACGCTCATGGCTACCTCTTGATGAGAGTCTAGCATGATATTGTTGAATTGTCAATAATATTGGCAATAAACCAAATATTTTGGTTATTGTGCAAATTAACCGATGGCTCAGCATCTGGTAATCCCCACCCCCGGCCCTCCCCTGTAATGGAGCTTCGGCGCCTCGTCCCACGGGGATGCTTCGCAATGGCGCCGACACAGCCATGTTCGGCGAGTCAACTCGCCGAACCGGTCGAGGGCAGCTTGATGCTTCCTCGACTCGTGGCGGCTTGG
>CAIQQN010000314.1 GCA_903873975.1 uncultured Anaerolineales bacterium | reverse complement strand
TGGACACCTTCACGCCCCTGGAAGAGGGCACTGCTGAAGGCAGCCTAATGCTGATGCGGCTGGACTTCGCCGATTTTCCCACTGCCGACGCCCTGGGGAAGCTGGAGAAGGCGCTAGAGGATGCCGGCGTTCCGGCATGGCCGGGCTACGGCTACATCGTCTATGCCGACGCCAGTACGCCGTCGCTGTACCTTGCCTGGCAGAAGGGCATCGCCTGGATTCCCATTATCGGCGGCATCCTGGCTGTCACGATACTGCCGGTACTCCTGGGCGCTTTGATGTGGTGGATCCTGCCCCAGTCGTTGAAGGACCTACTCAGCAGCATCGTCAACCTGGGCATGATGGCTGTGGTCATGTACCTTATGTCCCAGGTTATGAAGCCCCTGACAGCTACCGCCGCGCCCAGGCAGGTGAAGAAACCCGAGGTTGAGCCGCCCAGGGAGCTCGCGGAGGCGAAGACATGAACGGGTACCGCCCGGCGCAGGATGATGATTTGCTCCCCGTGCTGATGGACGCTATGACCGTCCGGTCATGGCAGTCGCCCGGCATGGACCCGTACCCGATGGATGTGTACCCGCAGCAGTACGTTCCGCAACAGTACTCCCCCACACAGTGGGAAATCCCGGGCGGGGTGATGGGCATTATTATCCTGGTGGCCTTGGCCGCCTGGGCCTTTTCACTGGTCAAGAAAGCCTTCCGCGGAGAGGAGGTTCCATTTCCGCTATGAAGTTTAGCGTAATGCAGGTTAGCGTCATGGCCGGTAAGCTGGGCGACATCTTCTGGGACCTGGCGCCCGCGATAAGCTATACCGCCGGCTACGACATCGGCTGCACTATCTATGTTGCCAATACCACCAACGTGGAGAAGGGGTATGCCCTGATCGCCCGGCTTACCAGCGGCAGCCAGATGCTGAGCGAGGAAGCGCTGCCGGTCTACGGCCAGACCTGGTTCAGGGTGGACCCGGGCGACGTGGCCGTCCTCAAGGGCGCCCTCCGCTTTAACAGCTCCAACGCCGTCCTCACTGTCTCCCTCATTGAGGAGGAGACACAGGCCGAGACTGACAGCGTGGCCACCACTCTGATAGCCCCGACCGGCACTACCGCTGCCCTGCCTCCGGCATGGCCGGGGACTACTACTACCACGACCACAGACTGGACCTCGATGCTCACGTCCATGATGCCCATGCTGATGTTCATGATGCTGGGCATGATGATGGTCTCCTCCCTGAAGCCCAGTGGGGAGAAGCCGCGTGAGGAGAGGAGGTAGGCCATGCCCGGCGAGTTCTACATTGAAGGTAAGCAGCAAAAGGTTGATATCACCCAACTGGTAAACGCCGTCACGGACCTGAAGCAGAGCATAGATTCGCTCGTTGTTTTCCACGGGACGACAACGGCACCGGGAGCGCCGGACGGCTCCACCCTGATCTGCATCGACCTGGCCGCCGAGCCGGACTTCGACGGCGACCTGGTCGTCATCAGATCGGGTGATTTCACCGGCCAGTCGCGGCAG
>CAIQQN010000313.1 GCA_903873975.1 uncultured Anaerolineales bacterium | reverse complement strand
GTTCCAAGGCTTCTAACTTGAATTCTTCCGCGTACGTTCGGTATTCCCTTTTCTGTTCGTCCATGATCCTGTTCCTATCCTTTCTAGTGTACTGGATCTGGACATCTTTTGTGTCCACTTTATCGGGGCAAGCTCACTTCCTGCATTCTGCTCTCTTCTTTCTGCCTTCTGCTCTCTGCCTTCTGCTTTCTGCTCTCTGCCTTCTGCTTTCTGCTTTCTGCTTTCTGCCTTCTGCCTTCTGCTTTCTGCACTCTGCTTTCCGCCTCCTACCTCTTTTCCTCCGCCAACTTGAACCCCCTCTCCTCCAGCTGCTCCAGCAGCTCCTCCGGGCTCTCGTACCACTGGCCCCACTTGCGCGAGATATGCTCGGTCCAGGAGTAATTCTCGTAGGTGAAGGTTTCCTTGCGACCTTTTTCCAGGCGAATCTTGGCCTTCTGCTTGGCGTAGTAACCCTGCGCCAGGTAACCCTCGTCCATCGCTTTCATCGCCTCAGCCACCTGCTCATCGGTGAATTCGGGATACTGATCCTCGAACAGTGTGAACCACAGCGGCCAGCGCGGCCGGGGCGGGAATTCCTCCGCCGGGTAGCCCATCACCAGTTGCACCAGCGGAAAGACGCGCTTCGGCAACTTGAAGTCCCGGGCGATCTTGTCGGCCATATAGGGAGCATTCCCCAGAAAACAGGAGAACAGCCCCAGGCTTTCCCCGGCCACCACCATGTTCTCGGCCATGTACGCCGCGTCCTGGATGCCGAAGAACAGCAGGGACAGGTCATTGGTGACCACCTCCCAGCCACGCACCTTCATGAACCGTTCCAGCTTGTAGAGGTCCACGCAGATGGTGAACCACAGCGGTGCCCCAAAGGGAGCCTTCTTGCGGGTCAGCAGCACGCTGTAAAGTTGCGAGGCGAATGGGGCCTGCTGCCCGGCTCGCACAATGGTCTGGATGGTTTCTTCGGTCGGCTTTTGTTTGGTGTACTTACGCACGGATTTGTGCTGGAGCATGGTTTGGATGACGGGATTTTCCATCGGTCTGACTCCTTTTTTGACGGATATTCTTGGACAAGTATAAACCAAAAGCCCCGCACTAGCCGAGGCGGCGTTCGCGAAGCAGCCCCGTGGGCCAAGCCGCCACGAGTCGAGGCAGAGTCATGCGCGCACTGCGGCTTCAAGTCGCAGTGCGCCACATCGAAGGCACGAGCCTTCGATGAATGCTATCGACCGGTTCGGCGAGATGGCTCGCCGAACACGGCTGTTTCGGCGCCACGAGGCGCCGAAGCCATATCCTCCTTTGAGGGTCAGGGCATTCGAACTCACGGTTTTCACAAACTCAGGGTTTGCACCAGGCCCTCAGGCTTTTACTTCTCCCCCAAGCTGTGGATATTGCCCGAGCCGGACTGCTCAAAGCTGACCTGCGGACTGCCGTAGTAACTGACATCCCCGCTGCCGCTGATGTGCGCCGCCAGGGTTTCGCTGGCCCAGACGGTCACGTTGCCCGATCCGCTGATTCTTACTGTGGAATCCTGCGTGTTTAGGTCCCCCGCCAGGTATTTTCCCGAGCCGCTGATGTCAATACTTTGCTGTTTTGCTTCTCCGGTCAGGTCCAGTTCGCCGCTGCCGCTGACGGTCGTGTCCAGTTTATCGGCGGTCAGGGCATTGATGATGACCTTGCCCGAACCGCTGATATCGATGTTCAGGGTACCGGTCTGGATGGATGCGGAGGTCACATCCCACGCGCCGGAGGTGGTGATGCCGGTCAGGTTTTTGACGTGCAGGCTGAAGTGCAGCTTGCTGGGGAGGAACGAGCCCTGGCTGGAATCCAAGCCCAGGTACAGCGTCCCGCCGCGCACCTCGGAAGTGATGTGCTGCATCACGTTGTCGTCCGTTTCGACGGTGAGCGCTTCCGTTCCGTCCTGGATGATCTCCATGGAGCCGCCGCCGCTGACATCGACGCGCTCGAACCCGCTGACAATCCTTGTCTCGGTGATTATGTTGCGCGACCCGAGCGTGGGCAGCATCCCGCAGGCGCTGACTAAAAGCAGCACGATGGTCAATCCGATGGTGGCTTTCAAAAGTTTGGTGTTCATTTGCATCTCCTTCGATTTCTGAAAATGGGATTTCTCTTCAATGATGTACGCCGGATGATACCGGAAGTGTCTGGTTTCAACCTATCAATTGGCTATTCATTTACTGAAATGTATCCTCGCAACATCGTCCCCCAGTTCTTGGGGGAGGAGGGCGTTCTATGCCCGACGAAACTATCTCCTTACTGATAAGGGAGTGCTTCGGCTGCCCGTCCTCCGTCTCCCATCCTTCGCCAAAGTCGATCAATCTTTAAGCAAAACATGCATGCTATAATCGCAGGGAGGCTTTCACTCAATTTATCGGTCTGACCATGTCCTTCGCCCACCTCCACGTTCACACCGAATATTCGCTGCTCGACGGCTTTAGTAATATCAAGAAGCTGGTCAAGCGCGCCAAAGAGATGGACATGCCCGCCCTGGCCATCACCGACCACGGCACGATGTTCGGTGTCATCGAGTTCTACCACGCCGCGAAGGATGCCGGTATCAAGCCCATCATCGGGCTGGAGGCTTATATGGCTGCCCGCACGATGCAGGAGCACGATGTGAAGGAAGACCGCAAGTCCTCTCACTTGCTGCTCCTGGCCGAGAACGAGGCCGGCTATCAGAACCTGCTCCAGATCGCCTCGGCCGCCCAACTGGAAGGCTTTTATTACTACCCACGCATTGACAGGGAGTTCCTCGCCAGGCACACCGGGGGGCTGATCTGCACTTCCGGCTGCATGTCTGCTGAAGTGCCGCGCCTGATCAAGCAGGGTCAGGTGGACGCCGCCCGCCGCGCCATTAACTGGTACTATGAGATCTTTGGCAGGGATAATTTCTTCTTCGAACTCCAGCAGCACGATGTCCCTGAGTTGGAGAAGATCAACCGTACCCTGCTGGAACTGGGTCCGCATTACAACGCCCGCTTCGTCGCCACCAACGACTCCCACTACATTGACCCCGATGATGCCAAGTACCAGGATATCTTGCTCGCCATCCAGACCGGTGCTCTGCTTTCCGACCCCGACCGGATGCGCATGACCAATGGCTCGTACTACCTGCGCTCGCCGGAGGAGATGGCCTGCCTGTTCGCCGAAGTGCCCGAGTCGCTCTCGAACACCTTGCTAATCGCCGAACGCTGCAACGTCACCCTGGACGTGAAAAAATATCGTCTGCCACAGTTCGATGTACCACAAGGGTATACGGCGGAATCGTACCTGCGGGCGTTGTGCGAGGATGGGTTGAATCGCCGCTATGGGGAACGTGCCGAAAACGAGGAGATCCGCACCCGTCTCGACTACGAGTTGGGCATCATTCAAAAAATGGAATTTGATGCCTACTTCCTGATCGTATGGGACCTGTGCCGCTACACCCGCCAACAGGGCATCTGGTACAACGCCCGTGGCTCGGCGAATGGTTCGATCGTCGCTTACACGCTCGACATCACGCTGGTGGACCCCATCCAGCAAAACCTGCTATTCGAACGCTTCCTAAACCCCGGCCGCATCTCGATGCCCGATATTGACCTGGACTTCCCCGACGATCGCCGGGCCGAAGTGCTGGATTACACCGTCAAAAAGTACGGGCAGGACAAAGTGGCGCAGATCATCACCTTCGGCACGCTGGGGGCGCGTGCCGCCCTGCGCGACGTGGGCCGCGTGATGGACATCCCGCTCCCCGAAGTGGACCGGGTGGCCAAGATCATTCCGAACATACCCTCGAAAGCCGTCCCGCTCCGGGACATTATCGCAGATAAATTCAAGGGCCTTCCAGAGTTGAAGTCTGTCTACGAATCCACTGACCATCTGCGGGAACTGATTGACACTGCCGCTAGGATGGAAGGGGTCGTCCGCAACGCCGGCACGCATGCCGCTGGTGTGGTCATTTCAGACAAACCACTCGTCGAGTACCTGCCGCTGCACCGTCCGACCAGCAACTCCGAAGAGACGCCCATCAAGACCGTCACACAGTTCGAAATGGGTATCCTCGAAAAACTCAAGATGCTCAAGGTGGACTTCCTCGGCCTGGCCACGCTGACCATCATGGCGCGTGCCTGCAGCCTGATTAAGCAGCGTCACGATATTAAATATAACCTGGGCAACATACCAACCGATGATCCGGAAACATACAAGTTCCTGGGCGAAGGCAACACCCTGGGTGTCTTCCAGTTGGAAGGATCGGGGATGACCAAGTGGCTGGTGCAGATGAAACCCAAGTCCCTGGATAACATCATCGCCATGGTGGCGCTCTACCGCCCCGGCCCGATGGACTTCATCCCGGATTACATCAGCCGCATGCACGGCGAGGCGCAGGTCGAGTATCGCCATCCAGCTCTGGAACCGATATTCGGCGATACCTATGGGATTCCCCTCTATCAGGAACAATTGATGCGTGCCGCCATCGAGCTGGCCGGGTACACGCCCTCCGAATCGGACGAACTGCGTGCCGCCATTTCAAAGAAGAAGACCAAGGAAATTGAAAACCATCGTCATAAGTTCGTGCAGGGGGCTGTTTCACAAGGGATGGACCACGCCATCGCCGATGCCATCTATCTCGATTGGAATGAGTTTGCCCGCTATGGCTTCAACAAATCCCACGCCGCCGATTACGGCCTGTTGGCCGTCCAGACCGGCTTCCTGAAATTGCATTACCCGGTGGAATACATGACCGCCCTGCTCTCGGTCACCAAGCATGAGACCGACAAGATGGCCCTCTACGTCAACGATGCCCGCAACATGGGCGTCACCGTCCTGCCGCCGGATATCAACGCCAGCATCTGGGACTTTGCCATCGAAGAGCAGGAGGGCAAATCCACCATCCGCTTTGGCCTGGGCGCCATCAAGAACGTCGGTCAGGGTGCGGTGGAATTGCCGGCTCAAGCCCGCCTCAAGGGCGGTCCCTTCAAGGACCTTGACGACTTGTCCGCCCGGGTGGACCTGCGCGCGGTCGGTCGGCGTGCCCTTGAAAGCCTTGTCAAAGTCGGGGCGATGGACAAGTTCGGGTCGCGCGCCGCCATACTCGAGGCCCTCGACCGCATCATCGCCATCAGTTCCTCCCATTTCCGCGCCGCCGAAGCCGGGCAGTTGTCGCTCTTTGGGACAGCCACCGGGGTCACCGAGAACATCACCCTGCCGCTTGTCCCGGACGCCGACCGCCGCGAGACCCTCGCCTGGGAGCGCGAGCTGATCGGCATGTACATGTCCGAGCACCCGCTCACGCCCTACCTTGATGAGATCCGCCGCCTGGTCACGCACTTCTCCAGTAATCTGGGAGAAGCCGACCACGAGGAGAAGACCCGTGTCGCTGGGATGGTGAGTGGCATCCGTCCGCACCAGACCAAGACCGGCAAGATGATGGCCTGGGTTACGCTCGAAGACCTGACCGGCACCATCGAGCTGGTGCTCTTCCCGCGCACCTGGGAGAAATTCCAGTTCGCACTGGAGGTCGGCGGGGTGATCGTGGCTGAAGGCAAAGTGGACGCCCAATCCAACCCCTCCAAGGTGCTGGTGGATAACATCCGCACTGAGATCAAGCTGACCGAACCCGCCCTGAGCAGGGTCGCATCGTCCCCGCAGGGGAAAGGACCTGCCCAGATACCTTTGCAGCCCCAGCCTGCCGCCCCCTCCAGCCGTATTTCTGAAACTCCCACCCCCTTCTTCCGGGAGGCAGCCCCGGACGTGGAAGAAATGGACTGGGAGACCATGCCGCCCCCGCCCGACGCCCCGCCGGAATGGGAGAACTATGTCCCTGTCAAAGCCGCTTTCGCCGCACAGGATTTGATCGTCCATGAACCAAATTTGCCGGAAGAAGAATCGCCCGCCCCGGGTGGAGCGACCCCCGGGAGCGCTGTTGAGCAACCGGTGCCTGTCCAGCCCCCCGCTGTCCTCCTGACGCCAAAACTTCCCGCTGGAACCAGTCCTGCCAATTTGGACGGTGAACATGCCCCCCAGATGGTGACCGTCATCCTGCGTCCCAGTGGCGATCCGAACCGCGATATCCGCCGCATCAGCCGCCTGCACGGAACTTTCATCTCATACCCTGGCAAGGACCGCTTTGCCTTCCAGATCTTTGAGGAGGGGCGCGGCCATTTGATCGAGTTCCCCAACGACACCACCCACCTGTGCGCTGAACTGGCAGCAAAGATCAAGGACGTCGTCGGCGAAGAAAACCTGTGTGTTGAGCCGATCACATATCAATAGTGGCTACCAGCTGGTCGCCACTACACTTTCCGTATCGCGTTGCACCTCTCGCAATCTTCCTGCTGGCATAACAACGCCAGCGGGTCTTTTTTAATCCGCCCCACCACCACCCTGAACAGCATCTTCAAAGGCACCGCCTGGACGAGAGCGCCCCCGATCTGCACCTGCCTGGTGAACTTTTCCATATCCGGTCCAATGGTCTGGAAGCCTGCCGAACAGCCTGGGAAGCCGGGGCACTCCACCACGCCCTTCAGCGTCAGCGCCCAGCGGACGAATTGCCTGCGCCCCGCCAGTTTTTCGGCGTAGTGGATGCTGGTGTTGACGGTGTGGTTCACGCCTATCAACACGACCCAGCCATCTGCCTTTTCCAGCAAACCGAGCGGGGAAAGGGAATCGGCCATCGTCTGTGTGGCGAGGAACTTCTCGGCATTGATGCCCGCGAAAGATTGGATGGGGTGGTTGGAACGCTTGGCGCGCGGGTGCTTGCGGAACGTCTCCGGGATGATGCCCATCAGCGGGTCAGCCGGAGTTCCCGGCGTGAAAAACTCGGCCATCTGGTTCTGGTCCTGCCGTGAGTCATAAGTGATGCCATTGTTTTCCGGGCCAATCAGTGGGGTGATCATCGACTTGTATGTAAACGTCGGAACGATCACTGTGTTGAACACCGCCGGCAGCGCATTGACCACCGTCCCTGCGCCGCCTTCCACCTGCCCAAACGACTTCAACGACGAATGGACGATCACCGGCGCATCCGCCAAGTGCAAGTCGCGCAGCCCCAGCAGCAGTTCTCGCAATCGGATGGTCATGTTAGCCACATAGCTCCAGGATATATTTTGCCGTGTCGCCCGTCTTTTCCGGCTGGAAGTGATAGACGCGGATGCCAAACTCGGACAACTCGTACGCTGCCAGAGCAGACAGCGCCGCCAGCCCGGCCTTGCTGGCAAAGTAGGCTGCCCGGTTCTCCGGGCCCTTTGCCCGCTCGCCCACATGGACGATGACCCCGTCGCCCTTTTCTTTCATGATGCGCCCCACCGACTGGGTCAGCAAGAAAGGCCCGCTCAGGTTCACATCCAGGGTGCGTTGCCAGTCCCAGTCGTCCATCTCGAGCACCGTTTTCTGCGGCTCGACCTCTGCGCAGTTGATCAGGATATCGATCCGCCCGAAA
This sequence comes from uncultured Anaerolineales bacterium, assembly GCA_903873975.1. Lineage (GTDB taxonomy): Bacteria > Chloroflexota > Anaerolineae > Anaerolineales > Villigracilaceae > UBA877. The sequence goes on along the minus strand of CAIQQN010000313.1, from coordinate 12,059 downwards.
TCGTCCAGCACAGAATTGAGCAGGGTTTGAATGGGCATCTTCTTGGCGATATCTTCCACATAAGCCCTCACCTGTCCGCCGGAGGCGAGGATGTGTGCCATCGTCTCGTCCAGGTTGACCGGCGAGACATCGTTCACAGCCACGGTCGCACCCTGCGCTGCGAAGGCTTCCGCCACGCTGCGGCCGGTCCCTTTGCCCGCCCCGGTGATCAAAACTATTTTCCCGGAAAAATCAACCATACAGCCTCCTGCTGGTCTGGTACCTGGCATACGATACCTTGCTCATTACTCGTTTTTGCATTCAGCTCTCCGGCCACGCGGCCACCGGCCATGGCAGCCAGCGTTTGTCTTTGGGACGATTATACCCTCGCATCATTATTCGAACGATCCTGGCTTTTGATAAAAAAAAATAACCCGTTAGCTACTTGTATTCTACTCATTATTCTTGTATACTATTGAAGCATCACTTCACATTTTGTAAATTCTTATACTTTCACTCTGATAAAGGCAAACCTGCCGCTAGGCGGGGGCGCAAAGCCATGGATCTGTCGCCAACAGGCCGCCATACGGCCGATGGTTTTCTTAGTGGTGGTTGTTTCTTATATGTTCATCGATGCAGGAGGTGCAAAGCAAATTCGATATCAGTATACATTGCTATTCTGATTTCCAAATATCATGAATTTAAAATTCAGATTGGAGGAGAGATATGTTAAAGAAAGTTATGTTTTCGATCTTAATGATTGTCGTGCTTCTCTTTGGAACGATCAGCACGGCTTTCGCAGATGACGGCCCGGTTGTACCGCTACCTGATGTAGCCGGACTGGTTGTCCCCGCAGAGGATGTTCTGGTGGCTCCTGAATTGAAGACTGCCACAGGCCCAGTTCAAATTGTGGTCCGTTTAGCGGACAAACCCCTTGCATTAGCCGTTGGTGCTGATGCAAAGCAAGCAGGCAGCGGTTTGAGTCCATCGCAACAGGGAAGCTACCTTAAAGCCCTCGATCAGAAGCAGGATGGATTGCTCAACCAGATTGCAGGATTGGGTGGCTTGGTACTTGGCCGGGTCCATATAGCCCTCAACGCGGTCATTGTCGAAATAGACGCTTCGCAGATTGATGCTATTGCAGCTCTGCCCAATGTAACAGCCATAAACCCAGTCATTAATTATGAGGAGGACCTGTCTGAGACTGTGCCTTACATCGGTGCGGCCGCCGTACAAGCGGCGGGTGTTGACGGCACCGGTGTGCGCGTGGCTGTGCTCGACTCTGGCATTGACTATACCCACTATAATCTAGGCGGCTCGGGCAACGTGGCTGATTTTACTGGCAACAACCCGACCATCATTGAACCTGGAACGTTTCCCACTGCTAAGGTAGTCGGCGGTTATGACTTCGTCGGCGAAACGTGGCCGGTTGGCGCATTAGCTCCCGATCCCGATCCACTCGATCAGGGCACGGGCGCTGGGCATGGCACCCATGTGTCTGACATCATCGCCGGTAGGAGCACTGATAACTTGCACAAAGGTGTTGCCCCAGGCGCCAGCCTGTATGCGGTTGGAGTCTGCTCGAAGGTCTCAACCTCCTGCTCGGGCGTTGCCCTGTTGGAGGGGATGGACTTTGCCCTCGATCCGAACGGGGACAACAATATCGCTGATGCGGTGGACGTGATCAATATGTCCCTCGGTTCCGCCTATGGTCAGCGGCAGGATGATTTGAGCTTTGCCAGCGCCAACGCCGTTCACATGGGTGTGGTCGTTGTAGCCGCAGCAGGCAATGCCGCTGATCGGCCTTACATCGTAGACTCGCCTTCAGCTACACCGGAAGTGATCAGTGTGGCGCAGACCCAGGTGCCATCAGCGAAACTTTATAAGATTGTTGCAGGTTCCGTTACGGCGGGTGGCTCCTGGCAACCCTGGTCAGGTGCTCCTGTACTTGTGAGTGGTCCACTTCAGTATGGAGATGGAGCAGGTGGAAATTTGATTGGATGTGTCGCGTTTGCGCCCGGTTCATTGGCAGGGAAGATTCTGCTTCTCGACCGTGGTGTATGCGCAATCAGCATCAAAGTTTCCAATGGTGCTGCAGCAGGTGCATTGGCTGTTGTGGTTGCGAACAATGTATCCCAGGCTCCTGGCGACCTCCCACCTGATTACTCCTTCGGTGGTGGAACTCCTACTGTAGCGGGATATTCAATTACCAAAGCAGATGGTCTCTTACTTAAGACTGTTTTGGGACAAACAGCGACGATCAATCCTGCCTCGGCAGTTTCGCTGGTCGGCAACGTGGTTCCAACCTCATCGCGCGGCCCCAACTATAGTTTCAACGCGATCAAGCCCGATATCGGCGCACCTGGTGCGTCAGTCTCTGCGGTATATGGCACCGGCAACGGTCAGGCGGCCTTTGGCGGCACTTCCGGCGCGACGCCCATGGTAACAGGATCTGTTGCATTACTGATCCAGAAGTTCCCGGGAATCTCACCTTCAGAAGTCAAGGCGCGCTTGATGAATACTGGCGAGACCAATATTGGCCTCAACCCGGTTGCCCTGCCTGGCGTCCTCGCTCCGATAACGCGCATCGGTGGCGGCGAAGTCCGCGTGAATAAGGCGATTGCTGTAACAACTGCGGCGTGGGATGCCAACGATCTAACCGGCAGCCTCTCATTTGGCTACACCGCCGTGACTGGAACGAAGTCCTTCCAGAAGACCGTTGTGGTCCGTAACTACAGCAACAGAACCCGCATCTACACCATCACGCCATCCTTCCGCTATGCGGACGATGCTGCCAGCGGCGCAGTCACCATCAGCGCCCCGGCCATTATCACAGTGAGGGCTAATAGTTCAGCTTCCTTCATTGTTAATGTCAAGGTGTATGCAAATAAACTCCCTGTTTGGACCCTGAACGGCGGCTCCAGTGGTGGAGACGGGTATCGCCTGCAAGGTTTCGAATTTGACGGGTATGTCAAAATCATGGATGCCACTGATAATATCCATGTGGCTTGGCAGATCCTGCCGCACCGCGCTGCGGAAATAACCCCTGTCAGCAGCAACAACCCTTCCCCTAGTATGAGCAACACCCATGTGACGCTCTCCGGAGGCACGGGCAAACTGAATTTGAATCACACCAGCGGCACGATCGATGGGCGCGTGGATGTCTTCTCTTTGTTGGGCACCAGCGGCCGCATCACGAATCTTCCGGGAGACGGCGACAACTTTGCCGTAGTTGACCTGAAGAACTTCGGCGCACGCATGGTCGATATCGGCGGCGGCCAGTACGGCATCCAATTCGGCATCAACACTTTCGGCGTACGAGCACACCCCAACTACCCGGCGGAGTTCGATGTCTACATTGACAACAATAAGGACGGAACTGATGACTTTGTGATCTACAACCTGGAGAACGGAGGTTTTGGCGTGTCAGGTCAGAACGTTGTAAGAGTGTATAACCTGCTTACAAATGCCAACGCCATCTACTTCTACAGCGATGCAGACCTGAACTCTGCCAACATCATCATGACCGCTCCACTCGCTGCACTAGGTTTGACACCCAGCACGCAGTTCTATGTCTCGGTCTATGCCTATGATAACTACTTCACCGGCAACTTGACCGACTCGATCACGAGCATGACGTACACCGCGGGTTCACCTCGCTACTACCCGGACAACTCCATGCCTGTTGTCCCGATAGGCAGCAAAACAATACTGAACATCTCTGCCCTCCCGGGCGGCGATATCGCTTCACCCTCACAGGTGGGCTTGCTGCTCATGTATCGTGACGCTCCCCTGCAACGTGAAGCAGACGCGATCTTTATTACACCATAACGACCTGGCATCCCTGTAAGGTATACCGCCCCCATCAGTGATGGGGGCGGTATTTTTATTTAGGGCTAATAAAACTTAACCGCAATATCTTAAGGAGTAGGACTGATGCTAAGCGGTGGCCGTTCGCTGCATAGAATGACTTGGCTGGTAGTATTGGTATGGTAAGAATAAATTTGACCGTCAGCTTCAAGTGAGATGCGAAACCCGGGCGTGACGACCTGCAGATATTCGGTGCCTGGCTTTCCACATCCCAGGCTCGAGTCAGGCCAGATAACCCCTTCAGCCTCAGCTACGTTAATTTCAACAATTGTAATAGTCAATCTTTTTGACAGATCTTCTTTTGCTTTTTCGATCAGGTCTCGAAGTCCCGGTGTGGAGGGGGTTGCTTGCATGTTATCTACTTGCGTTGGTAAAACGGGGGGTGTTGGCATATACCTGTCCATTGTAGGCGATAAAAGTGGAAGTGTGGATAGAGGTTGTTGTGTGGGCACAGCTTCTTCAGGCGCCGTATGCGGTAAAACTTGTGGTTCTCGCATTATGGATTTAAAGGGGGAACAACCTCCTGAAAGGAGCGCGGCTAGGATTACAAATAGAATCCCTTGGGTTTTCATACCACAACCTCCTTGATCATTATATAGGGTATACCGCATCAATTACATAATGCAATTAACAGGACGAAGTACCCACACTGAAAGTTCCACTTAAATGGATGGTTAAATATCCTGACTCCCCACAATTAACAAAACACTATCAAGCCTCTTATGAAAAACCTATCTTTCTCTAGAATGTTTAATACTGATTAGCGATAAGATAGGCTCATCTTAATAATCAACAATTCCTGAAAGGAGTTTAAAATGTCTTACTTTGTTGCCCCTTACCCGTATCGCATGGCCCGTCGCTGGGCCCGCATGGCCGGTTACGAAGAACCCGCCCATGACTTCACCCTGGCCGTCGATGTCCGTGACGAGGATGATGCTTACGTCATCAGCGCCCTTGTCCCCGGCCTAAAGGCCGAAGAACTGAACATCCAAATCCTGGAGGATGTGGTCACCGTGGAAGGTGAGTTCAAGGCCGATGAGAATGAGTACCTGATGCGCGAACTGCCGCATGGTTCCTTCCGCCGCACCTTGCGCTTGCCCGTCACGCTGGACCCCGAAAAGGCCCAGGCTAAGATCACCGATGGCGTGCTGACCCTGCGCCTTCCCAAGGCTGAATCGGCCCGCCCCACGACGATCAAAGTTGCTGTCAAGTAAAACGCACGCAGTTCATCTGCATTCTCCTTCTCAGTCAGGACGCCCATTGCGGGCGTCCTGATGCTTTATTCAAACCTGCGCAACCTCGCCACCCCACCGGCGAATGCGTTTTCAGGTAAAATACTTGCATCCTTCGTCAGGAGAGATAAACCTTGCAACGCAAACTGGTCTTCCTTTTTTTTGCCTTGACCTTCCTCACCTCCTGTGGGCTCCCCGGCAGCGCTACTCCTGCCTCGGAAGTCTCTCCCTCCTCCCCTGTCCCGACCGCATCCCCTAACCTCCCCCCCATACCGTTGACCATCCTGGTGCTGCCTGCCGATATGCCGCAGGCTGAATCAGACCAGTACCAGACCCTCATTTATAACCTAGCACGGGCGAACGGGATGCACTACAAGTTACTCAACATGCTTAACCCCGCTGATGTGGCCCTCGAAGGTCCGGCCTTGAAAGTGGTTGTCGCCCTCCCACCAGATCCAGGCTTGGCCGCACTGACGGCCGCCGCCGCGGGCGTGCAGTTCCTGGCGGTCGGCATCCCCGGCCTGGCTGCAGCCTCCAACCTGTCCAGCGTCGGGGCGGCCGGTCTTCCGGTGGATCAGCAGGCTTTCCTGGCCGGCTACATCGCCGGGATGGTCGCCCCGGAGTGGCGCGTTGGCATCCTTTCGCAGAAAGATACTCCTGGCGGCGACGCGGCGGTCACTGCCTTTACAAACGGATATCATTTCTATTGCGGCGATTGTTTCAACCCCAATTTTCCTCAGCCCAATTCCCATGGTCTTTACCCCATACCCGTCCGGATCCCGACCGACGCTCCTGAAAGCGATTATTCCGGTTATGCCAATCTTTTGATCCAAAACTTCGTCAAGGTAGCTTATCTTTACCCGGACATTGCCACGCCCGGCCTTCTATCCTACATGGCTCAGAATGACCTCCTGCTCATCAGCCAGAAACTGCCTGGTGAGGACGTCCGCCCCAATTGGATTGCCAGCATCCAGCCTGACATCACCTCTGCTCTTCAGCGCCTCTTCCCGGACCTGGCAGCCGGAAAAGGCGGACAGGTCGTTCCCACTCCGTTGTTCCTCACCGACGTCAATCCCGACCTGCTCAGTGACGCTAAAATGCGCCTAGTGCAGGATGTACTGAACGGCTTGCAAGATGGGACCATCGGCACGGGAGTGAACCCCTGATCTGCTGCAGTGGTCTTAATTGACCGGAAAGGGAGAGCCATGCGACGCTTCTTCTGGTTCTTGAACAAATTCTTCATGGTGCCCATGTTCCGCCTCGGCTTTGGGCCCTTCTTCGGAAATCCCTTCTCGGGTTATATCATGGTTTTGAAAACTGTCGGGCGGAAGACCAGTAAACTGCGCTATGCGCCAGTCAACTATGCCATCCATGATGGCAAGATCTACTGCCTGGCCGGTTTTGGCCGCACCTCCGACTGGTATCGCAACTTGCGCTCCAATGCCAGCAGCGAAGCTATCCTGCCGGGCGGCGCTATCACCGGTACGGTGCAGGAGGTCCGCGATCCTACCGAACGGAGGCTGATGATCCGCCAGATCCTGAAAAATGGAGGGTTCGCTGGCTTTTTTGAGGGCTTCAATCCATACCGAATCAAGGATGAGGAACTGCTGAAGCGGACCGTCGACATGCCTCTGGTTTACATCCAGCCGACCGGGCTGGGAAACGGCGCATCAGACCCCGGAGGCTGGGCCTGGGTCTGGACGCCGGTTTCTCTGATCTTGATTTTCCTGACTGCATGGCTCATCCTCCGGTAACGGGAGCTTGTTATGCTTGAAATACTCTTCTGGTTTTATCTGGTAAACATTGTCCTGCTCATCCTGCATGAAATGGTTTCGACCTGCTGGAATGAGTGGGAGCTCTTTCACCTACCTTTGGCGGTACAATAAGACTATGCTCCTGACAATTGACCTTGGAAACACGAACCTGACCATCGGCCTGTACCAGGGTGAAACCCTGGTGCATCACTGGCGGTTGGCCACCGAGCAAACCCGCATGCCCGACGAGTACGGCTTGCAACTGCTCGGTCTTCTGACGAACGCCGGGCAGACGCTTGCTGACCTGACCGGGATCTGCCTGGCCTCGGTTGTCCCGCCGCTGACGGGGCGGATAGTCCAGGCCTGCCGCGAGTACCTCAAGCAGGATCCGCTGTTGGTGGATACGGGCATCAAGACCGGTATCCGTATCCGCTATGAGGACCCGAAAGCGGTCGGCGCTGACAGGGTCGCGGACGCGGTGGCGGTCATGCACCTGTATGGCGGTCCGGCCTGCATCATTGACTTCGGCACTGCCACCACCTTCAATGCTTTGACCGAGGAAGGCGATTACCTTGGCGGGGCGATTGCTGCCGGGATCAACCTGGCTGCCGAGGCACTTTTCGCTCATGGGGCCAAACTGCTTCGCATTGACCTGCAGAAGCCTCCGTCCGTCATAGGTCGGAATACCACCAACGCCATGCAGTCCGGCTTGATCTTTGGCTACGTGGCTATGACCGAGGGAATGGTGGAACGTTTCCGTAAGGAACTTGGCCCGAAGATGAAGGTCATCGCCACCGGTGGTCTGGCTGAGCTGGTGGCCAAAGAAACACCGGTCATCCAGATCCATGCCCCCTGGCTGACCCTCGACGGGCTGCGCTTTATCTGGGAACTCAACCGCCCTTGACAGTCGGTTGTTTTTGCGGATAATAAAGCGCAACAGGCGAGCCTATCTATTAAAAGCAATGACAGAGGAAAGTAGGCCAGTGGAAGCTGACAGGGAGATGCGGGCGCAGACTGAGACCCGCATCCGGCGGAAACCGATCGAAGTTCCCTCTTGAGCTGCTCAGGGGAACGCCCTTCGTGGGCCATTAGTCTGAGCCGCAGTCCCAGCGTTACCCAGGAGGCTGATGTTTGTCAGCGCAAAGTGAGCCAGCCCTTTTTGATGCTCAGGATGGCTAATTTGGGTGGTACCGCGGGAAAGTTCCCTCCCGTCCCAGAGTGGACGGGAGTTTTGTTTACCGGAGGTGAGTATGCTCGAAAAATTAGATGGAATCGAACGTCTCGGTCTGGATAGTTTAGGTGAAGTCCGGGATGAAGCCGCACTGGAAGCCTGGCGCGTGGCGCACTTGGGGCGCAGCTCGGCGTTGATGCAGCTTTTTAACGGATTTGGAGGGCTATCAAAGGAAGAGCGGCCAGTGGTTGGTCAACGCGCCAACGAGGTGAAAAAGGCTCTCGAAGCCGCATACGGTCTCAGGTCCGGGGAGCTTCAGCAGGCGGCGCTAAAACGCTCGCTTGAGCAGGAGCGGCTGGATGTCACGCTGCCGGGACGGCGCCTCCCGCTGGGCCGTCTGCATCCTGATACTCAGATCCTGCGTGAACTGTATCGCATTTTCGCTGCGATGGGTTTTCAGGTTTATCGCTCGCGTGAAGTGGAGAGCGATGAATTCAACTTCCAGTTGCTCAACTTTCCGGTCGGGCACCCGGCACGTGATATGCAGGATACCTATTTTGTGGAAAGCGAGGCGCGCGGCGACAACCCGATCGTTCTAAGAACGCACACTTCTCCGGGACAGATCCACGCCATGCGCGAGGCTTCCACCCGCAACCCGCTCAACCCACCACCAGTGCGGATTGTCCTGCCAGGCATGTGCTACCGCTACGAGCAGGTGGACGCCCGCCATGAGACGCAGTTCGACCAGATTGAAGGCCTGGCGGTTGGCCCGGGCATCACTTTCAGCGACCTGAAGGGCACGCTGTCTGACCTAGCCCGCAGGCTGTTTGGGCAGAATGTCCGCACCCGCTTCCGGGCCTCGTTCTTCCCCTTCACTGAGCCGAGTGCCGAGTTTGACATTGAATGTTTCCTGTGCGGCGGCAAGGGCTGTAATGTCTGCGGCGGCGGCTGGCTGGAGATCGGCGGCTGCGGCATGGTGCATCCGGCCGTCCTGCGCAACGGTGGCTATGACCCGGAGCGTTACACCGGGTTCGCCTTTGGCCTCGGCCCCCAGCGCATTGCCATGCTGCGCTACGGAATTAACGACATCCGCTATTTCTGGGAGAACGATTTGCGTTTCCTTGAGCAATTCTAGGAGCAAGAGATGAAAGCACCTTTATCCTGGTTAAAAGATTTTGTCGATATTGACATTTCGATTGCCGAACTGGCCCAACTTATCACCATGGCCGGTATGGAAGTGGAAGAACTCCGCATCATCGGTCTGCCCATGCCGGCCCCCGGCAGCGTGGACGCGCATCTCTCCGGCCTGGAATGGGACCGCGAGAAAATCGTCGTGGCCTCCATCTCGGAAGTGATGCCGCATCCCAACGCCGACCGATTGATACTCTGCAAACTCTGGGACGGCCAGCAGGAACATGTCGTGTTGACCGGCGCGCCGAACCTGTATGAGTTCAAGGGCCTAGGCCCGCTCCCCAAGGCGCTCAAGGTGGCTTATGCAAAGGAAGGCGCCCAGATTTACGACGGTCATCAGGAAGGCCTAGTGCTGACCAAGCTCAAACGCGCCACCATCCGCGGCGTCGAGTCATATTCGATGGCCTGCTCGGAGAAGGAACTGGGCATCTCGGACGAGCATGAAGGCATCATAATCCTGGATGATGACGCCCAGGCTGGCACTCCGCTGGCAGATGTCCTAGGCGATGCCGTCCTGGATGTGAAACTGCTGCCGAGTTTCGCACGTTGCGCCAGCATCCTGGGCCTGGCGCGCGAGATCGCAGCCATCACCGGCAAGTCCTTAAAGGCGTCACACGTTACACGTCACACGTCACACGAAGATGTTGGTGATTTTGCCGAGATCGAGATCACCAACCCTGAGATGAATCCGCGCTTTGTGCTGGGCCTTATCAAAGAGATCGAAATCCGACCCAGCCCGGCGAAAGTCCAGCGGCGGCTCAAGATGGCAGGGATGCGCCCCATCAACAATATCGTGGATGCCACCAATTATGCCATGCTCGAGGTCGGTGAGCCTCTGCACGCCTTCGATTATGATGTGCTGGTCGAACGCGCCAAAGGCAAACCGGTCAGGATCATCACCCGCAATGCCAAACCCGGCGAAAGCCTGACCACCCTCGACGGCGTGGAGCGTAAACTGGACACCTCCACCGTACTGGTCTGCGACCGCCTCGGGGCGCTCTCGCTGGCTGGCGTGATGGGCGGACTGGAGTCCGAGATCAGCGATAAGACCCGCAATATCCTGCTCGAAGGCGCCTCGTGGAACTTTATCAATATCCGCAAGACCGCCCGCACCTATGCACTGCCCTCGGAAGCCTCCTACCGCTTCTCGCGCGGGGTCCATCCGGCCATGGCTGATCGCGGTGTCCGGCGCGGGCTGGAACTGATGCAGGCCTGGGCAAATGGCAAGGTTGCTCCCGGCCTGGTGGATGCCTACCCGCTCCCGTACAAAGACCCGACGATCGAGATCACACCTGCCGATGTGAAACGCTGCCTGGGTATTGACCTGTCCATCAAGCAAATGAAGTCCATGCTGGAACGTCTCGAGTTCACCTGCACGCTGAAATCCAAAGGATGTTTGCTGGTGACCGCTCCTGACCACCGCATGGACATTGGCGAGGGCGTCACCGGCAAGGCCGACCTTGTCGAAGAGATCGCCCGCGTCCACGGGTACGACAACATCCCCGAAACACGCATGGCTGACGAACTCCCGCCCCAATTGGGCAACCCGCTGCTCGACAAAGAAGAACACCTCCGTGACCTGCTGGTGACTCAGGGCTTGCAGGAGATCGTCAATTACCGCCTCACCACCCCCGCCCGCGAGTCCCGCCGCCTGCGGCCCGACACCCCGCCCGACGATAAACCCTACGTCCGGATTGCCAACCCCATCGCTCCCGACAAGGCCGTCCTGCGGCACAGCGTCCTCGCCAGCGTGCTGGACGCCGCCGAGCACAATGCCCGCCTGCGTGAGCGGCTGGCCCTGTTCGAGATCGGGCCGGCCTTCCTGGCCTCCGAAGGCGGATCTCCTGCGACAACCCCTGGACAACCTCAGGGGGTTAGCGCAGGGCAGGGCTTGCCCGACGAACTCCAGCGCCTTGCCATCCTGCTCGCCGGTGTGCGGGCGCTGCCCGGCTGGCAGCCCGCGGATACCGGTTCGATGGACTTCTACGATCTCAAAGGCATCCTCACCACGCTGCTCGACGGCCTGCGCATCCCCGAGGTCCGCTTCGAGCCAGCGGAGCATCCCACTTTCCACCCGGTGAAATGTGCCAGAGTGATGTCCGGTGAGAGACAGATCGGCGTGTTCGGGGAACTGCATCCGCAGGTGCGCGGGCAGTATGACTGGCCCGCTTCGTTCCGGACCCCGATCCTGGCCGCCGACCTCGACCTGGATACCCTGCTGAGGCTTATCCCGTCCCTTTACCAGACCGAGGCCGTCCCCACCCTCCCCCCTGTACTGGAGGACCTGGCCGTCGTGGTGGACGAAAGCGTCCCGGCCGAGCGCGTGGCCGAACTCATCCGCCAGGCCGGCGGCAAGGTGGTGACCGAAGTACGCCTGTTCGACGTTTACCGCGAGGCGAAGATCGGAGCGGGTAAGAAGAGCCTGGCCTACAGCCTCACCTATCAAGCCGTGAACAAGACCTTCTCTGACAAGGATGTGGCCGGCATGCGGGCTCGCATCCTCCGCCGCCTGGAGCAGGAAGTGGGCGCGGTGCTGAGGAGTTAGCGTTTACACGTTTACACGTTAGAACGTTACACGTTGGCACGTTAGCACGTTAGCACGTTAGCACGTTGGAACGTTGGAACGCGGGAACGGTGAGGCGTGGAATGTTGATGCCCATTGACCGAAGCTGAAGAATATTTATCAAAACAATGAGGAACAACTACTCTTCCTCATTGGTCTCTTTGAGCTTGCCCCGGTTTAATAGACACGTTTAATGTCCAGAAACCAGTTCGAATTCGGCAGGGCTTAGGTAGCCGAGAGTGGAATGCAGACGCTGCCGATTGTACCAAACTTCAATATACTCAAAGATCGCTGTTCGT
>CAIQQN010000312.1 GCA_903873975.1 uncultured Anaerolineales bacterium | reverse complement strand
GGAACCTGTTCTTTGCATGGCTTGCGAAAGTTCGAGGTCAACCAATTGGGGGTTGCCATTTTGACAGCTTGTCTTTATGATAGGCACAAATGACCATTTCCCCGCCCAGTCCCGGAGGAGATTCGGGATGATATGCTGGAACCGGGACTACTGGAGGTTCTCATGGATTTGACAATCGTTAAGATCGAAAAACCTGAAGACGTCAATTTTATCCTCGGGCAATCCCATTTCATCAAGACTGTCGAGGATGTGCACGAAGCATTGGTCAATGCCATGCCGGGGATCAAATTCGGCGTTGCATTCTGCGAGGCTTCTGGTAAGTGCCTGGTGCGCTGGTCAGGCACAGACGAGGCGATGATTACACTTGCAAAGAAGAACGCTCTCGCCATCGGCGCTGGGCACTCTTTCATAGTATTTTTAGGGGATGGGTTCTACCCCGTCAATGTGCTGAAAGCCATCCAGAACACGCCGGAAGTCTGCCGCATCTTCTGCGCCACCGCCAACCCAACCGAGGTACTTGTCGCCGTTACCGGGCAGGGGCGCGGTATCCTGGGCGTTGTGGACGGTTCGGCGCCCCAGGGGATCGAGGGCGAAGAAGATATCGCCTGGCGAAAGGGGTTCCTGCGCAAGATCGGTTATAAAATTGGGTAAGGTCGGTCATCAGAAAGGAGTGTAGAGAAGTGTAATGAATACAATTCGTTATATTTTTCAAACACTGGTATGTCTGGCTGAGATTGCCGGGATCGTTGGAGGCGCCATTGCCATCTCTCGTCGAATGAATCGCATGGGATGGCTTGCCATTGCCGGTTTTTCGCTCCTGGGTTTGAATCTAATGATCAATCTTGGGCTCGAACTATCCAAAGCATACACCGTCGCGCACTTCATCAATACTCTCTGAATCAGTGGATGCATCGCGGCTCCCTCGGCGTTTCTCGGCGTGGTCTGCCTGGTCATTGCCATATTTTCAGCCACCCCCACAAGCAAAACAAAGCCGGAAGAGTCTCCCAACAATTAATTTCTTATGACCACCAGTCGCCTCCCCGGTAAAATCATCCCGCATGCTTTTCCCGGGGTTTCCCCCGGCGAAGTTGCGGAACTCATCAACAACGGCAAGCTGTTGAATGTCAGGAAGGATGATAGCACGCCAGGCAGATAAAGTATAATGTTCTTTAAGAAAGCGCCCGGAGCACTCAAAGCTCCGGGCGGTTCATTTCTCTTCTGCAAAGAGGACGCTCAATTTCTCATCATCGTAAAACGAGAGCGCATGAAACGGCGCATCACCGTATTTCATTTTCTGGATGCGCCTTAGTAGAACCGGTAAATCCTCCACAACCGGCAGATTCGATACTTCTACGAATGGGACCCACTCCAGCAGCCCTTCGGCAGAAGGCCTCAATTGCCCTGCCGGACACTCACCCGTGAAGACAAAAATCCCTATGCCGGGATTCTCGCCCGTCTCCACTACCATCGTCCCGCACAACCACAAATCAGCCTTCAGGCCTGTCTCTTCCAGCAGTTCACGCCGCGCCGCGGACAGGATGTCTTCGCCGGGTTCAACGTGACCGCCGATGCCATTATATTTATTCGCCCACAGGCGCTTGGTTGACGCTCCCTTTAGCAAAAGGACCAAATTCCCGCGCCTGACAAAAATCAGAACACGCGGGATAAGCCTATAACGGTCGCAGGTTACGCCCTGGTCAGTGGCAGGCATATATAATACCGCAGGGGCGAGATAGTTCCCGCCCCTGTAATATTTATTTCACCAGTTTTCGGACGGCCTCAAGCTGCCCGGCGCTGCCCAATTTCTCGTTCTTGTGGGCAATGAACTTGGCATATTCGCTCATGAAGATCTTGCCGGGATCGCGCAGGTCGAACTTCTCCGGGAAGTCGCGGAAGAACTCGCGGTGGACGCGCGTCCAGACCAGACGGCCGTCGGTGTCAATGTTGACTTTGGTCACTCCGAGTGTGGCGGCATGGGCGAACTCGTCCTCGTTGACGCCTTTGGCACCCTTGAGATTTCCGCCCGCCGCGTTGATGCGCCTCACTTCCTCCTGCGGTACGGAGCTGGAGCCATGCATCACCAGCGGGAAGCCGGGCAGGCGCTTCTGGATCTCTTTAAGCACCTCGAAGTGCAGGCCCTGCGAACCGGAGAACTTAAAAGCCCCGTGGCTGGTTCCGATGGCGCAGGCCAGCGAGTCGCAACCGGTCTTCTCTACGAATGTTTTTGCCTGGTCAGGGTCGGTTAACTTGGCATTGGCCTCATCCACCTTGACATGCTCTTCGACGCCCCCCAGTTGGCCGAGTTCCGCCTCTACCACAATGCCTTTGGCATGTGCCGCCTCCACCACGCGTTTGGTGATTTCGACATTCTTCTCGAACGGTTCACTGCTGGCATCGATCATGACCGAGGAGTAAAAGCCACTTGCAATGCAGTCGAAGCAGGTCGCTTCGTCGCCATGATCCAGATGGACAGCGAAGATGGCATCCGGGAAGATGCCGTCAGCGGCGCGGATTAACGCTTCGAGCATATTCTTATGCGTGAACGAGCGTGCGCCTTTCGAGATCTGGATGATGAACGGTGCCTGGCTGTCCATGCAGCCGCGGAAAAGGCCCATGGTCTGCTCCAGGTTGTTAATGTTATAAGCCCCGATGGCATACTTGCCGTAAGCGGCTTCAAATAGTTGTTTTGTGGTTACGATCATCTTTCTCTCCTTTTATAATTATCTATCGTATTATTTCAAAAAAATTGGGGGCGGGGGGTGTCCCCACTTATTGAAAGGATACTTCTTATCAATTCACCACAGAGGCTGTAGAGAAACCACACAGTTTTCACAAACTCGGGGTTTGGGGTATTGGCGGACGGCTTTGCCGTCCGCCAATACCCCAAGATCTTCTTTTTTCCCCCGCCTTGGGGCGGGGGTTAGAGGGTGGGGATTCCAAGGCTTTCCGACTTTGTGAAAACCCTGGAGAAACCAGAGGCAAATCTGTGGATTCCATGCTCTCCATGGTGAATTATCCTGCATATCCCTGCAAAACATTTCGCCCCATTATACAACTTTATCCCCCAAATGTCGTAAACCTCTTTGAGCACGATGAAGTATAATAAATTAAGATCGAAATTCACCAATCATTTCAGGAGGAACCATGAGCGACCTTTTTGATACCGTCAAAGGCGGACAGGATATCTTCAAAAAACTCCTGTCCTACATCCCCGGCTTTAGCGGCTATATCGAGCGCACCAACCGCCGCTCTGCCGACAAACTCCTGCGCGAGCAGGTGGCTCTGAAGTACAGCGAACTGGCTGCACGCACCTCACGCATGCAAAAAGACATCGCGGATGCCGGCCAGATTGACTTCCTCGATGACATTGACTCGGTCGGCCTGAAATTGCGCACCTTCGCTGACCGCATCAAGAACGCCTCTTACGGTTACTCGGGCTTCTTCGATGCCGTCAAGATCAATGAGAAAGAACTCGAAAAGATCTACACATTCGACGCAGCTTTCTTTATGCTGGCCGACCAGATTTCCAGTGGTCTGGACAATGTCGAAGCTGCCGTGGCAGGTGATGGGCTCAAAGCGGCCATTCGCGCAGTCAATACCCTGGCACGCCAGGCGGGCGAGACGTACGACCGCCGCTACCAAACCATCACCGGCAGCGGCGCAGCGCAGTAGGTTACTTTTCACCAATTGAAGTAGCGCAAGATGGCATCTTGCGCTACTTTGTGGTTTAATAACAGTATGTGGACAGAATATATCATCCCCGCCTCCCTTGAAGAAACATTGCGCATCCTGGCGGAAAAACGTGAAAAAGCCCGCCTTGTAGCCGGGGCGACCGACCTGATGCTTGAACTCGAACGCGGCGTCCGCAAAGGCATCGAGACCCTGATTGACATCACTTGCCTACCTGATCTCGACCGCATCACCTTCGATGAAGATGAAACCATCCACCTCGGTCCATTGGTGACGCACAACGCAGCTGCCGTATCCAAGCTGCTGCGCGAGCGCGCCTTCCCGTTGGTCAGCGCCGCCTGGCAGGTGGGCGCTCCACAAATCCGCAACCGGGCCACTGTGGCCGGGAACCTGGTCACCGCCAGCCCTGCCAACGACACCATCACTCCCTTGATGGCACTCGGCGCATGGGTCATGCTGGCCTCCGTGAAGGGCACACGCCGTGTTTCCCTGGAGAAATTCTATACCGGTGTACGCAAAACGGTCCTCCAGCCGGATGAGATGCTCTTGGATATTGCCTTCCCGGCACTTCTATCTACGCCTGCCGGCAGCTTCGGCCAGCGCGGGATATTTATGAAACTGGGACTGCGGCGCGCCCAGGCCATTTCGCTGGTGAATACAGCGGTCGTCTTGACCCTTGATTCAAGCCATATTATTAAATCGGCAGTCATCACGCTGGGGGCTGTTGCCCCCACCATCATCCATGCCCCCGAAGCCGAGGCCTATCTGGCCGGTAAAGAACTGGCTGACGAGGTTATCGCCCGCGCCGCCGAACTGGCGGCCGGGGCGTCCCGCCCGATTGACGATATCCGCGGCTCGGCTGCCTATCGTAAGGCGATGGTGCGGGTGCTGGTTATGCGGGGGCTGCACGCCCTGCGTGATGGACAGGAGCAGGCCCAGGTCCCGGAGGCTCCGGTGCTGCTTGCATCGCACTTTCACACGCCTGCCCCGGCCGCAGTCGAGTGGTCGCACATCAAACGTCAAACGTCAGGCAAGACCATCCATACGAAAATCAACGGCAAAGAATACACATTCTCGACCGGCACCGAAAAATCCCTGCTGCGGCTGCTGCGGGAGGAGGCCGGGCTGACGGGCACTAAGGAAGGCTGCGCCGAGGGCGAGTGCGGGGCTTGCACCGTGTTCCTGGATGGCAAGGCGGTGATGGCCTGTCTCGTCCCCGCACCGCGCGCCCATGGGGCGGAGATCGTCACCGTGGAAGGCCTCTCCCGTCGCTCTTCGGGCATCCTCCCCGCAGGGGAAGAGCAGCCGGGGGTGAGGGCGGAACAACTCCACCCGGTGCAGGAGGCCTTTGTGGCAGATGGGGCCGTCCAGTGCGGCTATTGCACGCCGGGGTTCATTATGTCCGCGGTAAAACTGCTGGAAGAGCGTCCGCATCCAAGCCGCGACGAGATCACGCAGGCCATTTCCGGCAACCTGTGCCGCTGTACAGGCTATTACAAGATCGTGCAAGCGATCGAAGACGCATCCAAATTATAGGGCCGACGGTCGCCAAGCATCCCCACCGGGGAGTTCTATCAAAATGGAGATTTGAAATGGGAAGATACTCAAAATTCCAACGCAAGTCACCTGTAAAGAAGGGGTTGCATCCGATCTGGCGCGGCATCGGCTGTATCTTGATTATTGTCGTTCCGCTGCTGGCCTATGGGTTGATGCTGGTCTTCGTCCCGCCGATCATCGCGACGGGGAAAATCCCCTACCAACTGCTGGGAAATGTCCATTTCCCTGAATGGGCCTACCACTACCGGATGCTTTCTGGAATAGCCATCTTCATCAGCAGTATTAACAACCTGTTGATGGATATCGTCACCTTCTTCGTGATGCTGCTGCTCCTGACCGGGGTTGCTTCCCTCCTGTATTCGATATTTTACTCAGTAGTCGGCCCGGTGCGCTACTCGCAAGTTGATGCCCCGCCGTCAAAATATAGAGCGAAGAAATATACCCGATAAGATGACTGACTTTCCCATCGGCCAATCCCTCCCCCGCATCGACGCCCGTGACAAGGTCACCGGCAAGGCATTGTACTCCGGCGATCTCGTCCGCCCGGGGATGCTTCACATGAAGATCCTGTTCGCCGGGCGCCCGCATGCCCGCGTGGTCAGCCTTGACACCTCCGCCGCCGAGGCCCTGCCCGGCGTTGTGGCTATCTATACTGCCAGAGATGTACCAGTCAATGAATACGGCTTACAGAAGAAAGACCAGCCTGTCCTTTGCGGTCTTTCTCCCCTCCCCCCGCGGGGGCAGGGAACGGGGGTGGGGGTCGCAGGTGACATTGTCCGCTGCGAAGGCGACCAGGTAGCCGCCATCGTCGCTGAGGCGGAGACCATCGCCGCCCAAGCCCGGGATTTGATCAAAGTGGAATATGAGGACCTGCCCGCCGTCTACGATGCGGCCGAGGCAATGAAAACTGACTCACCGCTCATCCACCCGGAATTGGGCGATAGCAACATCTGCGTGCTGGACAAGATCCGCAAAGGCGATGTGGAGTCCGCCTTTGCCAGGGCGGATGCCATCGTCGAGGGCGAGTACCACACGCCCTACCAGGAACACGCCTACCTCCAGCCGGAGGCCGGGCTGGCTTATCTTGACGAGCAAGGCTGCATCACGGTCGAGTGCGCCGGTCAGTGGACCCACGCCGACCGCGATGGCATCGCCCACGCCCTCGGTCTGGCTGACGAGCAGGTGCGCCTCATCTATCCGGCCATCGGCGGCGCGTTCGGCGGGCGGGAAGACCTGTCGGTGCAGGTTGTGCTGGCATTGGCAACGATGAAACTCAAACGCCCGGTGAAGATCGTCTGGAGCCGGAAGGAATCCATCCTCGGGCACGGCAAGCGCCACCCGATGACCCTCAAAACAAAATGGGCCGCCACCAAAGACGGCAAACTGCTCGCCGCCGAGACGACCGTCATCGCCGACGCCGGGGCCTATATGTACACCACCAACAAGGTGCTCGGCAACTGCACCATCACCGCCACTGGTCCGTACTTCATCCCCAATGTCAAGGAAGACGTGTACGGGGTTTACACCAACAACGTGCCTACCGCCGCGTTCCGCGGTTTCGGCGCGCCGCAAGCCCTGTGGATGGCCGAACTCCAGATGGACAAACTGGCCGAAAAGCTGGGCCTGGACCCGGTCGAATTCCGCCACCGCAACGCGCTGCGGGAGGGGGATACGCTCAATGTGGGCACGCCGGCTCCGGGTCGCGTAAGCATCGTTCAGTGCATCGAAGCAGCGGCTCAAAGAGCCGGGTGGAAGAAAATGCCCGGCGGATGGGCAATCTCAAAACGTGAAAACGTGCAGCCTGACAACTTGAAACGCGGGATTGGCTTTGCCTGCGGCTTCAAGAATGTCGGCTTCTCGTTTGGTTACCAGGAAAATTCCTGGGCGCGCGTCGAACTGCATGGCAAGAACGAGATCGAGCACGTCGTCGTCTGGCATGCTGGCGCGGAGGTCGGGCAGGGCACCCATACTGTCATGGCGCAGTTCGCAGCCGGCACGGTCGGCGTCCCATTCGAGAAAGTGACAGTGGTCACATCGGACTCGGCCACGATGGGCGACCCCGGCAGCGCCTCGGCCTCGCGTCTGACCTTCATGTCGGGCAATGCCATCCAAGGCGCCGCGGAAGCAGCGCTGTTAAAGTGGAAGGTCGAGGAACGCCCGGCCATTGCCGAGTATACCTACCTGGCTCCCAAGACCACGCCTTTCGATAAAGAGACCGGCTACTCGATGCCGAACATGTCGTACGCCTACGTGGCTCAGGCGGTCGAGGTCGAAGTGGACCTGGAGACTGGTTTCATCAGAATCCTGCGCGTTGTCTCCGCTGACGATGTCGGCCAGGCCATCAACCCGGCGTTGGTGACCGGGCAGATCGAAGGCGCGGTGGTCCAGGCTGAGGGCTACGCCCTGACCGAGAACTTCATCACCAGGAACGGGCATATCCTGACTGACCAGTTAAGCACTTATCTCATCCCGACCATTCTCGACATCCCCGACTCGGTCGAATCGGTCATCATTGAAGTGGCCGAGCCGAACGGACCCTTTGGGGCGCGCGGCCTGGGTGAACTGCCATTCCTCCCGATTGCCCCGGCCATTGCCGCGGCAGTCCACGACGCTACCGGGGTCTGGTTTAATGACTTCCCACTGACCCCCGAACGCGTCTTGAGAGGATTAGGTAAAATCTAGAAATGATTCAGAAACTCTCCCAGCACAAATATAAATTGCTGATTTCAATACTACTGATAGCCGCTTCGGTTATTTCTGTTATTCTGGCCAGGGTACGCATGGCATACAGCAATACAAATGACTATTCAAACCTTATCTGGAATCTAAGCCTCGCCTGGATCCCTTTTGTGTTTGCTTCCATTGCCTATGTGGTTTCCTGGTCCCGGAAACTGCTCTACCTGGTTGTACCGGTCTGTGTCTTCGTATGGCTGATCTTTTTTCCCAATGCTCCCTATATCTTGACAGATTTCCAACACCTCAGCACAAACGCCAATAACGCACCGCTCTGGTATGACGTTCTTATGCTGATCTGGTTTGCATGGACGGGGCTCCTCCTGGGTGTGGTATCCCTATATTTCATGCAGGAAATCGTCACACGCGCTCTTGGAAGAACTACCGGCTGGCTTTTCACCATCTTTGTAACCGTTTTGAGCAGCGTAGGAATTTTCCTGGGGCGATTTTATAGCTGGAACAGTTGGGACATTTTTGGCGACCCAATGCCAATCGCACATGACATTTGGGGATGGCTGAGGCATCCTTTTGCAAATCTGCGCGTCTATGGGTTTACACTACTCTTTACATTACTATTCCTTTTTGTCTACCTCGCCATCCACGCTTTCGGTAGAGTAATGCAGGAAAAACAATCCCAAGACAAAATTACGTAAAGGGTTCCGGAACCTCAGCGAACATCCGCACTCGTCCGCGTCCAATGAAAATTCCCCACGACTACCACATGCACTCCAACTTCTCCGAAGATGGTGCATCCTCCCCTGAAGAGATGTGCCGTCAAGCCATTAAACTTGGCCTCCCCGAAATCGGTTTTACCGAACACTGGGACGTTGGCCCGTATGAGAAGAACCCGCGTTTCTTCCAGCCTGAACCCTGGTACGCCGAACTGGAACGCCTGCGTGAACTGTTCACCGGTCAATTGACGATCCGCGCCGGGATCGAGCTTGCCGAACCGCACCTGTACCCGCAGGCTGCGGTCGATGTTCTGAAGAGGGCACCTTTCGATTACGTTCTCGGTTCAGTGCATTTCGTCGGCCCGCACTTTATGTTCGACGAAGCATACTTCCGCACCCACACCGCTGATGAAGTCTACCGGGCATATTTCGCTGAAGTCGAGAGGCTGCTCCAGACTGCCAACTTTGATATTTTGGCCCACCTCGATGTACCCGCCCGTACCGGCAAGCCCATCTTCGGCTACGACCCGACCCGTTATGAAGACCAGATCCGAAGCATCCTGCATATGGTCATTGAACGCAAACTGGCGCTGGATGTCAATGCCGCAGGTCTGCGCAAAACAGCCCAAAACATGATGCCCGACCCGCTCATCCTGAAATGGTACGCCGGGATGGGCGGCGAACGCCTCACCCTCGGCTCTGATGCCCACGCGGCAAGTCAGGTTGGCCTGCACCTCGACGCCGCCCTGGATGCCGTCCGCCTTGCCGGGCTGACACACGTAACCCAATTCGAACGGCGGCTGGAAGAACTCATTCTCTTGTAAGAATCCGCATTCCTCTGCGTTTTCACCTGCACTCCCTGGCACCGCCCGCCACACCTCCCGGTGCACTTCCGGGAGGGCAGGTGTGTTGCAGGTGAAAGTATCCGCCTCCCGTAGTTTTGTGGTTTAATATCCCCATGCCTTCCCTCATCCTCATTCGCGGCGGTGGCGATCTCGCCACCGGCGTCGCCATCCGCCTGCTCCGTTCCGGCCTGCGCGTTGTTGTCACTGAATTGAGCCAACCGCTGGCAGTGCGGCGAACGGTCTCATTTGCCGAGGCAATCTATACCGGCGAGATCAGCGTTGAGGGCATCACCGCCCGGCGCGTGGACGATCCAAGCGATTCCTTTCGCATTCTCAGCACCCTCGGCAAACAGCAGGTACCGGTGCTGGTGGACCCTGGCTGCACTTCCGCCAGACTCCTGCATCCCGCCGTCATCGTGGACGGGCGCATGTCCAAGCGTCCACCTGAACCCATCGGGTATTCGCCCCTCCTGTACATCGGTCTCGGCCCGGGATTTGAGGCGGTCGTGAACTGCCAAGCCGTGATTGAAACCCGGCGCGGTCTCATGCTCGGGCGCCTCTTCTGGAGCGGCGGCCCAGAGCCGGATACCGGCCAGCCCGATGGCGACCCGAGGCGCGTCCTGCGCGCCCCGGCAGATGGGGTGGTGGTTGCTCACAAGCAAATTGGAGATCATTGCGAAGGAGGCGATCTTATTGCCGAAATCCAATCACAAATCGAAAATCGTAAATCCGAAATCGTAAGCCCCTTCCCCGGTATCCTGCGCGGTCTGCTTCACCCCGGATTGACCGTCACACGCGGCTTGAAGATTGGCGATATTGACCCGCGCGACGATCCACGTCTCTGCCAGATGGTCTCGGATAAAGCCCTGTCCATCGGCGGCGGGGTGCTGGAGGCAATCCTCGCGCGGCCGGAAGTCCGTAGTGCACTGTGGAGCTAACTGTGAGGACGGGAAGCAAACGAAGTTCTCTTGGCGGCTTTCGTTCCTTTGCGGTAAATTTATGAAACTCGCTCAAGCTCTCCGGTTTGCTCAATCCACAATCTTCAATCCTCAATCAGCAATAGCCTTTGTCGGTGCGGGCGGAAAGACAACTGCGCTATTCCATCTTGCGCGTGAACTGACCTCGAGCGAAGGACCAGTTATCGTTACCGCCACAACACATCTGCATATTGATCAGATCAAATTGGCCGATTCACACTGGATCGTGGAAAAACCAGAAGACTTCCCCGGTCTCGAAGAGAATCTGCGTGGGGTGATGCTTATCACAGGTTCGGTGGATGGGGATCGAACAACAGGTTTGAATAATGGTTTAATGTCTCGGCTACGCGAAGTATGCAGCTCCCACAACTTGCCCATGCTCATCGAGGCAGACGGGTCCCGGCAGAGACCACTGAAAGCACCCGCCGACCATGAACCGGTTATCCCGGAGTTTGTTGAAACGATCGTCCTGGTTGCTGGTCTGACCGGGCTGGGTAAACCTTTGGTAAAGGAGGTTGTTTACCAGCCGGAGACCTTTGCCCGTCTGGGCAATCTGAAAATGGGCGAAACCATCACACCTGAAGCCCTCGCCCTCGTCCTCACCCACCCCGCAGGAGGGTTAAAGAACATCCCGCTGCAGGCACGCCGGATCGTTTTACTCAACCAAGCCGAGACGCCGGAGTTGCAGGCGCAGGGGAAAACTCTGGCTGAAAAACTTCTGCCTCTGTACCATTCCATCATTATTGCATCACTCAAACAATCCCAAATTTACGCCGTTTATGAGCGCGTTTCCGGGATTATTCTGGCGGCTGGCGGGTCCTCCCGCTTCGGGCAGCCCAAACCACTGCTGGATTGGCACGGCCAGCCTTTCGTTCGTGCGGTTGCACAGGCAGCGCTCACGGCAGGTCTTTCGCCTGTGGTGAGTGTGACGGGCGCGAACGCGGAACAGGTGGAGTCCGCCATTCACGATTTACCAATAACCATTACCCGTAACGAGAATTGGCAAGACGGTCAAAGTACATCCATCAAAGCAGGATTGCACACCCTACCCATTGAAACAGGGGCCGCAATTTTCCTTCTCGCTGACCAGCCGCAAACCACGCCGGCAGTTTTGCGCGCCCTGACCGAGGAACACGCCCGCACGCTGGCGCCCATCATCGCCCCGCTGGTGGACGGCCAACGCGCCAATCCGGTGCTTTTTGACCGGCTCACGTTCCCGGATCTGATGGCCCTCAGCGGTGATGTGGGCGGACGGGCGGTTTTCTCAAGGTACACAATCTCTTATCTGCCCTGGCACGACACGGGACTTTTAGGGGACGTTGATACGCCAGAAGATTACAGGAAACTTGTCAATGGGGAATAACATCTCCGCCATCCTGCTCGCCGCGGGGCTTTCCAGCCGCATGGGCCAGTCCAAACTGCTCCTCCCCTGGGGCGGGACGACAGTCCTTGGGCAGGTTGTATCCACATTTGCCGCAGCAGGGATGGAGGCGATTATCGTTGTAACGGGCGGGGCGCGCGAACAAATCGAGAGGCTGGCGGCGGAATTGGCAACCAAATATCCTGTCCGCACAGTGTATAACCCGGAATATGCACGCGGGGAAATGCTGAGTTCCATTCAGGCAGGGTTGGCAGTGTTGGACTCCCAGGACCGCGCTGCGCTGATCGGTCTCGGTGACCAGCCCCAGGTTCAGGAAGATACGGTGCGGCGCATCTGTGCCGCCTTTGTCCGGTCCAGGTCCCCGCTGGTTATCCCCAGTTTCCAGAACCGGCGCGGTCATCCCTGGCTGGTCGCCTGCTCTCTCTGGCCAAAAATCCTGGCGCTCCCCATCTCCACAACCCCGCGCCAGTTCCTCAACACCTGTGCCGATCAGGTGGAATATGTCGCCGCGGATGAAAGCATCCTGCAGGACCTGGATACACCGGAAGATTATACCCGCCAGCGACCTTATAGGGTACTGCGTAAATAGCTGCCCTAAATCCCGCCATTTCCAACTTTTCTTTATGGAATCATTCATTTATGCAAGAAGCAGTAATCCCCTTGCCATTTCCACCATCTTGTGCTATTTTTATTCATCGAGGAAATGGCCAAATGCCCGCCAGGCAAAAAACCATTATGGTTGTCGAAGACGAACAGGATGCCGCTGAAATGTTCGCGGAGATGATGCGCCTCAGCGGTTTCCGGGTGCTGAGGCTGCCGGGAGCGACCAGGCCATGAGCATGATCGACCAAGAGGAACCCGCGGCTGTCATCCTGGATATTATGATGCCCGACATCCAGACTGGTTTGGAAGCCGGGGCATCGCTGTACCTGACCAAGCCAGTTGTCTACCTCGATCAAAAATACGCCTTGGAGAAGGTACACGGCGCATGATGCTGCGGTCATTCGTCGCGGTGGAAATTCCCGCCGGGATGCAGAGCGCTCTTGCACGGTGCACAGCCCCTCTGCAAAGTGCCCTGCCCAAACCGCTCATCCGCTGGGTGGCTCCGCAAAATGTCCATCTGACTCTCAAATTTCTGGGGGACATATCGCCCGTCAACCTTGAATGGCTGGCTGAGGCGCTGAAAGTGGAAGCCGCTGCTCATGAGACATTCACCATGTCCGTAGGCGGGCTCGGAGCCTTCCCGACCCCGCGCCGGGCGCGCATCCTCTGGATCGGACTCGAAGCCCCGGCTGCGCTGATGGCGCTCCTGCGCGGCATTGAATCGGTTGCCGCCAGGTTGGGCTATCCCTCGGAGAATCATCCCTTTTCCCCGCACCTGACGATCGGCCGGGTCGGCCAGAATGTCTCCGCGACAGATTTGCAGCGCATCCGCGCTGCTCTTGAAGCAACGGTTGTCGGCGCACTTGGCACGGTCCGGGTGGACGCAGTGCATATCTTTAAATCTGATCTAAAACCGGGCGGGCCGGTGTATACAAACTTGTACACCCTGCCAATGAAATCAACGTTGTAACTGCTTAGTAGTTATCAAAATCTACCTGAAACGAGGTGATTTCTGGACACACTGGAACTTGCACACACGATTGTCAATGCCCTGGAAGACAAAAAAGGCGAAGATATTATCCTGTTGGATCTTAAAGGGATCGTTTCCTTCACAGATTACTTCATTATCTGTTCTGCCACCAGCAACCGCATGTTGAATGCTCTGGCAGACGAGGTGGTCGAAAAAACACGCCTGGAACATAAGAAGAAAGGCCGCATCGAGGGTACACCGGATGCCGGCTGGATGATCGTTGATTATGGGGATATCGTCGTCCATCTCTTTGATGCCGACCTGCGCCGATATTACAAGTTGGAGGAGCTGTGGGACGAGGGAAAAGTACTGCTGAGAGTGCAGTGACCAAGCGTGGAGGATGGTTTATATGAAGAAATTGACCGGCGCGAACATGGATATTGACCTGGCTACCCCGGCAGGCCAAATTGCCTGGCAACAGGCCAAATGCCCCTGGAACGAGGCGGAAGGCACCGACCAGCACCGTTGCGCGGTAAAGAATGTGTCCATCTGCCCGTATTTTTGCGGGGTGGAATATCTTGATACACTCTTGTGTTGTTACCCCAACAAAAACCCTCACGTGAAATAAAGAATGGATTTGTCCATAAAAAATAATTACGGGGTCCACTGATTATGGTGGGCTCCGTAATTATTTTGCGCCAATTGAAGCGGCGGGATTGTAAAAAGCCCCGCAGGAGTAGCCCGCTTCTTCAATGAATTATGGATTCCCTGTCAAACCCTGCGCAGAATCAACCGCCTTCAGTGCAAAATATGCATCCATGAGAGATTTCACAGTTGGTGCAGCCACGCGGCCGCCTTCACCAGCATTATAGAAGAAAGCCAGGATGGCAATTTCCGGGTTGTCATACGGCGCATACGCCACCGTCCAGCCGTGGGCAGGCCACAATCCGGGTTTACACTCGCCTTTTGCATTCGCCACATCGTCACAATATTCCGCCGTGCCGGTCTTACCGGCAATGGCAATCGGGTAATTCAGGAAAGAGAAATTGTGGTTGAGCGTCCCGGCCGGGTCGGTGGCTGCCAGGCGCATCCCCGCCTGCACCTCTTGCACAGCCGCGAGGCTTACCGTCTTCATTACGCCTGTCGGGTTGTTGCAATCACCGTTCACACAATTGTATTCTTTGATGACCGGGTCGGTCGTGATGTCCCAACGCAGGCGAGGCGTAAAGGGCTGGATGACATTTCCCTCGCCATCCACAATGTCATGGATAATGGTAGGTTGCATCAGGCGTCCATCGTTGGCGATCGTCGCAGCCGACATGAGTACCTGCAGCGGGGTCGATAACACGTACCCCTGTCCTACGCTGGCAAGATAGGTGTCGCCTGTGGACCAGTTCTCGCCCTGGTAGATCCGTTTCCAGGCCGGGTCGGGGATGAGGCCGGACAATTCACCCGGCAGTTCGATACCGCTCGGCTGGTTATAGCCCAATGCCTGGGCATACTGCTGGAGGCGGTAAATGCCCAAACCCTGGTCAATTTCACCGGCATAACCGCCGCCGACTTTATAAAAGCATACATCACTGGAACGGGCAATGCACTCCAGGAAAGGAATTTTGCCGAGTCCGCTCGTTTCGCCGTAGAAAGTGTAGGTCCAGTCATAATAATATTGGATGCTGCCGGGATCGGTGGGTGAAAAGATATTCTTCAAGCCGATCATCGCCGGAGCGTCGATCAGCGTGGTTGGCGTGACAACCCCTTCGTTCAAAGCGCCGGTGGCTGTGGAGAGTTTAAAGGTCGAGCCCGGGGGGAATTCGGTGTTAATGGCATAATTGAGCAGGGGATGAGTGGGATCTTTCACCAATTGGTTGTAATAATATGCCGGGATGATGCGTGCCATCCGGTTATTCTCGTAAGTCGGATACTGCGCCATCGCCAGGATTTCACCCGTCTTGAGGTTCATGGCGATCACCACTCCGCTGGAAATCCGGTCGTAGCCGTAATAAACGTTGTTAAAGTAATCAATGTCGCGCTTCAGGATGGTTGCAGCGGCCTGTTGGAGACGGGTGTCGATCGTCAGGACAATATTATTTCCGGGGATCGGCGCGACTGGCGCTACCAGGTTGCTCAATACCTGTCCGGCTACATCCACTTCCACGGTTCGCTCGCCGGGAGTCCCCATCAGCGTATCATTCATTGTTAATTCCACGCCAGCGTACCCAACCTTGTCCCGGTTGGGCAGGAAACCTTGGGCGCGATACTCCTTTTCCAACAAGGCTGGGATCGGTCCCAAAAAGCCGATGAGCGTGGCCGTCAATGAGCCGGTCGGGTAATCGCGCATCGGATCGATTTCCACGCTGACGCCCGGCCAAACCACCTCATGCTCACGGACAACCATTGCCACCTTTTCATCCACGTAACACTGGATTTTGACCGGGTTATAGGGCGCGTTGGACATGCCCAGATCCACGAGTTGGGTAATGCCGGGCCCTGGCGTACAGGCTTGCAGTAGTTTCGCCTCAGCCACCGTCCCGTTGTTGACCGGCACGCCGGTCAGTGCGGAAAGTTCGCGGTAGATGCGTTGGATGTCACCATCGTCATCCGGCAGGGAGGCCGGGGTGATGACAATGCTGTAGGAAGCCGTATTACGCGCCAGGAGGATGCCGTTGCGGTCAAAAATGATCCCGCGTGGAGCGGCAACGCTGATGGTCGCGGTCCGGTTGCTCTCCGCTTGAAGGACATAAGTCTTCCCATTCAATATCTGCAAGTAAAGCAGGCGCGCCACAAAAATCACTGCAACACTCGTCAGGAGTGCATACACAACCAGGTTACGCCAGTCCTGAAAACGCCTAAGGCCCGTTTTTACGGTCATGAAACCACCTCCGCTGGATGGAGGAGGTTTGCCAGGCTCCGGATGAGGGCATGGACAGGGATTGCCAGGAGCAGGTTCAACAGAATACTGGGTAAAATGATCCGCACAAAAGATAAATTAAACACCAGCGGCGCTTCAAGGAGAGAGCGTTCCAAATAAGTGAGCATAAGCAATACCAGGGTTCCTACCAACGTAACAGTAAACATAGCCAGGAGGGGCGCCTGCCAGACATGGTGCGCCAGTGAACGAGCCATGCCAATAACGACCAGGTAACCGACCAGATAAATGTACCAGGGAACGCCCGAAATAAATCCGACCAGAAGCCCGGCCGCCGCGCCCCACACCCAGGCGCTGCGGACGCGTTCTTGCAGGCCCCAAGTCGCCAGGATCAGCAGCACCAGGTCAGCTGCGCCGTTGAGAAGATTGATGCGTCCAATGATCGAGGTCTGAACCATGACCGCCAGGCCGAGGACGGGAATTCCAACCAGGATGCCTCGTCGCATATTATGGTCCGGGGGTTGCAACCAGGGGAGTGATATCCACTGGCGCAAAGTTGGTGATCACCATTAAAAAACTCAACTGGTTGAAATCCACACTAGGTTGGATGGAAGCCTGCTGGAACAATTCGGTGGCCAGTTTGCGAACGCTGATCACCTGCCCCACCAGCAGGTTGGGAGGATAACTGCCGCCCAGCCCGGAGGTCAGGACAACATCGCCGACCGTCACGGTGGCATCCTGCGAGATCATATCCAGCGACAGGTCGCCGGTCACTGAACCGATCAGCATGGCCTCGGTATCCGAGGACTGCAACTTAACATTGACGGCTGAGGCAGAGTCGGTCACCAACTGGACGCGGGCGGCTCCGGCAATGACAGCATCCACCCGTCCCACCAGGCCCTTGTCGGTGACAACCGGCATGCCAGGCAAAATTCCCTGGTCCGAGCCTATGTTAATAATGACATAACTGAGAAACGGGCTTGGATCCCTGCCGATGACGGCAGCAGCCTTGTAAGAGTAGTTGGGATTGGCGCGTGCAAAGTCCACCAGGGCAGAAAGGATGTTCGTCTCTGTCACCTTCTGCTGGAGGTCAATCACTTGAGCCTGGAGTTGGGCTACTTCGGCTTCCAGATCCGTATTGCGCTGGCGCAGGGTTGCCACGTCACGCGGTTCGGTCAGGAAATCCACCACTGCCAGATAGCGGGTCGAGATCCACGTTTGCGCCTCAACGGTGAGCCGTGTGAACCAGGAGCTGACCGGGTTGAAATATCCGGACAAGGCCAGGGCCACCAGGCCAACCGCCACCAATGCAATTATCGCCGTCTGCAGGGAACGAGGAAAATTGGTTTTCATAGGCAATAGGGAAAACCGCGCCGGAGCAGCGCAGCCGCACACTTATCAGTGATGCGTACTGCCGCGCTCCAACCCGACCAGGTAACGGCTGAAGGCAGAAAAATTATCCAACACAATGCCAGCGCCGCGCACCACGCAGGTCAGGGGGTCTTCAGCGACCCAAACGCGCAGGTTGAGTTCATCAGAAAGACGTTCAGCCAGCCCGTGCAGGAGAGCTCCACCGCCAGCCAGACAAATACCTGTATCCATCAGGTCAGCCACGATTTCAGGCGGGACCTCTTCGAGGGCATCCTTTATGGCCCCGACAATAACCTGTACCGGCTGCGAAAGCGCTTCGCGCACTTCAACAGATGAGATTTCAATCGATTCCGGCAGGCCGGTCACCAGGTTACGGCCGCGCACCTCAACGGTCTTCTCGATCGGCAGGGGAAAGGCCGAGCCGATATTCCATTTGATTTGTTCGGCGATCCGTTCGCCAACCAGGACGTTGTACTTGTTACGGACATACTGGACAATGGCCTGGTCCAATTCATCGCCTGCCACGCGCAGGGACCTGGAAACAACCACCCCGCCCATGGCCAGGGCTGCCACTTCGGTCGTCCCTCCGCCAATATCCACGATCATAGAGCCGCGCGCCTCATCGATGGGCAGACCTGCCCCCAGCGCAGCGGAAGTCGGCTCCTCGATCAGGTAGGTTTCGCGCGCTCCGGCTGACATGGATGCGTCGTAAACCGCGCGCTTCTCGACCTCGGTCACACCGGATGGGATGCCGATGACCACGCGCGGGCGCGGCAGTGGCACCACGCTCTGCTCATGAACTTTGCCGATGAAATATTCCAGCATAGCCTCCGTAATTTCGAATTCAGAAATCACCCCATCCCTCACCGGACGCACTACCAGAATATTCCCTGATGTGCGCCCAACCATTTCCTTGGCCTGCAAACCTATCGCCAGCGGTTTGCGGGTACGCTTATCAATCGCCACCCAGGAGGGTTCGTTAATAACAATCCCTTTCCCCCGTACATGAACAAGCGTATTGGCCGTCCCCAAGTCGATGCCAATATCCAGAGAAAAGAGACCCAGAAGCCAGTTGAGGGGATTAAAAGCCAAAGTGCGATGCTCCTAATGAAATTTAATGCGAATTTATTATACCATGAGGCTTAAAAGGTCGATTTTTTCGCAAAATCGATGCTTGTGGAAGCCTTCCCGCCAGGAGAAGAGGGGGATCAGTCTAACACATTTTTCACAAACTCGGGATTTGGGGTGTTGCGGGACGGCAAAGCCGTCCGCCAACAGCCCGTCATCTTCTTCCAGCCTAGGCGGCGTTCGCGAAGCACCCCAATGGGGCAAGCCGCCACAGGCCGAGGGGGCGTCCAGCCCCCATTCGCGTAGCACCCCCGTGGGGCGGCAGCCCCAGCGACATGACTAGCCGAGCCGGCATTCGCGAAGCACCCCCTTGGGGGGCAAGCCAGCATCGGCTGCTAGCCGATATCGCGAAGCACATCGTCCCCGCCAGGGGATCCCCTTGGGACGAGTCGTCGAATCGCTGGAATCGGCAGTTTCGCGCCGCGAGGCGTCGAAGCCCCTGCCTTGAGGCGAATTGAGGGTGGGGATTCTCAGTCTTTCCCAAGGTACTGCGTACTTTGCAGTAGACTTTGTGAAAGCCCTGACCAGTCTAAGCCTTCCGCTTGACCCCCAGCATGGTTAGATCATCCGCAGGCGGGAGCGGACCCATGAACTGCCTCACCGAAGCTTCAAGCGCATCCAATACCCCGCGCGCTGTTGCCGTATCCGCTGCCTCAAGCACCTGCTTGAGACGTTCCTCGCCATAGGTCTCTTCGTCGGGTGAGAAGGCTTCGGTCAGACCGTCAGTGTAGAGCAGGAGAAAATCATCGGACTCGAGCGTTATCATCCGGTCTTCCATTGGCACATCTTCAATGATACCCAGCGCAGCCCCCGTTCGCCGCAGCGACTCCATCGTCCGCTTTGCGCCGCATAACCAGATAGGCGGGTTATGCCCGGCATTGGCATAGGTGAATTCCCCGCTTTTCAAAGTCAGTACTCCATATACTGCCGTGACGAACATGCCCTGCTGGTTATCGGGAATGATCAAGGCATTGACGCGCCGCATGGCGTCAGCCGGGGAAGGGGTATCATAGACGACCGCCCGTACCAGGGTCCGCGTGAGCGCCATAAAGAGGGCAGCCGGGATGCCTTTATCCGAAACGTCAGCGATGAACAGGCCCAGCCGTCCGCCAGGCAGTTCAAATACATCGTAGAAATCACCACCCACCTGGCGGGCCGTGATCCAGGTAGCCGCCAGGTTCCAACCAGCGATCTCAGGCAGGTGTTCCGGCAGGAACGTTTTCTGGATCTGGCGGGCAAGCTGGATTTCGTGTTCGAGGCGCTCACGGATCACCATCTCCTGCTGGAGGTGTTCATTCTGAATGCTGAGCGCCATCTGCTGGGCAATGCTGTTGACAATGTCCACCCGCTTTTGGCGGAAACGGCGGGCATCGGAATCTTCCTCCACAAGCATCACACCGAACAGGTCATTTTTGACCATCAGCGGGAAACCGATCAGCAGGTGGTCACCGGTCTGCAAGGCATACAACGTTTCCTGTTCCGAGCGGGCAAGTTCCGGGTCCAGCCAGTCGTCCGAAATCTCAGAGGGCAGCAAGCCGACCACCATCTGGACGTTCTTACAGACGGCATCCAGCAGGGGGAAATCGCCGGAGGCAAAATCCCGGTTCCACAGGTTGGCCTGGGCCTCTTCCGAGAAACCATAAGACTGGGTTGGGTGAAGGCGTTCTGCTTCCAGCAGATATATCGCACAGGCCTTCACACCCACCAGGATCGGCGTAATGCGGACAACGCTGCCAATGGTTTCGTCCAGGCTGTTTGAATTGGCAACCGCCTGCGCCACTTGCAACAAGGCAGCTGAAGCATAAGCCTGCTCCTGCGCCGAATCGTACAGGCGGGCGTTCTCAATGGCAACCGCCGCGTAATTGGCAAAGGTGGCGGTCATGGCTTGGGCTTCGTGGCCGTAACGCCCGGCCGTATGATGCGAGAGCGTCAACACACCCAGCGGACGGTCACCAGCCCGCAGGCCGGCCGCGATCGAGGAATAGTCGGCGGAGTAGCCAAGCGCTGTCCCGGTTGGGCCAATGGGATCATCCGGCTTGCGGACAACCGGTTGTTCGGCAGCCAGGGCGGCAGTAAGAAAATTATAAGCCTCCGGCCAGCGATGAGCCGCGCTGTCTATCTCCAATATGTCCGCACCGTGGGCTTGAGCCAGGTAGAGGTTGTCTCCGTCCAACAGCCAGATGGCCGCCACATCACAGGGCAGGCTGCGTTCCAGTTCTCGCAGGACGCTATCCAGCACATCCTCCAGCCCCACATCGGCTGAAATGAGGCCGGCTACTTCGCGCAGGCTGTCTGCCACCTGGCGCCTCCAGCGTTCGGTGCGGTACAGATCGGCATTATGGATGGAAACCGCTACGTTATCAGCCAGCGCCACGCACAGGAAACTGTCATCTTCGGTAAAGGCATTGATCCGGTCGCTTTGCAGGTCGAGCACTCCAACCACCTGGTTATCGAAATTCAAAGGGATGGTCATCTCGGCCCGCGTATCCCCGGGCGGGAACGGTGAAGGATGGTAGCGCGGTTCCTTTGTCACATCATTGACCAGCATGGTCTGCCCGTTGCGCGCCACCCAGGAAATAATCCCCTCATCATTATCCAGGTCAAGCACAGAACCTTTGAGCGATGCACTGCGCGCACCACTGCCAGCCTCGTAAATGATCTGCCGCCGGTTGGGATGCACTGTAAACAGGTGCACATATGGAAAGTTCAGGTGTTCCTGGATGAGAGCTGCCACCTTGTTGAGCAATTCATCCAGGTCAAGCGTGGAGGTAATATTCTCACTGACCTCCGCCACCATCGCCAGGTGATCTGCCCGCATCTGCAATTCACTGTACAGGCGTGCCCCATTGACCGCAATCGCAATCGTATCGGCCAGCGCTCGCAAAACGAGCAGGTCATTTGGGTGGAACGCATCCAGCTGGTCAGATTGCACATCCAGAACGCCCAGAATACGGTCTTCAATTTTTAGCGGCAGGGCCGCCTCCGATTGTGTTTCGGATAGCGAATCAATGAATTTAAAACGCGAGTTAGAGCGTACATCATTGGTGACAACTTCCGCACCACTCTGGGCAACGCTCCCGATCAACCCTTCCCCCAGCCTGGCTTTCACGCGCTTGCCTCGACCCCGGGCCGGTCCGGCGCTCGAACGGAAGTTCAGGGCCTCCAAGCCCGGCTCGCGGGTAAAGATGGAAACATAGTAATAGTGGAAAGTGCGCTGGATAAGTTTCGTGACCCGCCGCGTCAACTCATCCAGGTCAAACACATTTGCAATCTGTGCGCTTACCCGGCGGACAAGCGTCAACTGCTCGATGCGCCATCCTTCAACGGCAAAGCGATGCGAGGCAACCAGCGCCAATGAGATGTGGCCCGCCAAACCATCCAGAATATCGATTTCCTTTTTACGGAAAGGCGGGTCGGACCTCTCCACCTGTAACGCGCCCATCATCAAGCCGCCGTTCTTGAGCGGTACAGCCACCAGTGTTTTTTGTCCATCTGGAGAGGCTGTCAGGCCGGTGGAAAAGGCCTTCTTCATCGGCTCGGAGGATGGTTGCAAAGGAAATAAAGTGGCCTGGTTTAATCCCGGTAACCGGAACAGCCTCTCGTCCAGCCACAAATCTGCCTGACCGCCCAGGATGCGCCTCGTTGTACCGATAATGAGGTCGTGCTGGGCTGTGTGAGAGTCCGCCCGCATGAGTTCCTCGCCCAGCATGATGATTTGTTTCCAGGCAGATGGTGGCGGCGCGGCCTCTGCCTTTTCTGGTTTGATTTCGCGGTGCTTGACCATCGTCAACACGTTGCCCGCCTCACCCAGGGGTTCGAATTGCACCTCATCCATGAGCTTTTTCATCAAATAAACCCCCAGCCCGCCAACCGGCCGGGTATCGAGATCGGCATCCAGGTTCGGCAAAGCAATGGTGGAAGGGTCAAAGCTTTTTCCGTGGTCGTGGATGATGATGGTCAGGTCTTTATCGTCTGAGTCACAGGTACATTCAATTTCGCCCCCCTCCATTCCTTCGTAAGCATGTTCAATGACGTTGGTGCAAGCCTCATCCATACTCAATTCGACGGCATAGGTTGCAGAATCATCCATGCCTGCATCCCGGGCCGCCTGGACGGCGAACTCACGGATGGCATTCAGTTGGTCATATCTTGCGGAGAAGATTGCCGTGCGCATATGAATGGTGAGGCCGCCTCACAGTTGGCAGGATGGAGGCGGCCTGGATTGAATTTCGGCTATGGATGCAGTTTAGAAATTACCGACCGCTGAAATATTTTCATCAAATATCTTGAAGAGCGGTGTAAATCCGGTCAATTCAAGGGCATCCATCACCTTTTTGGGCACCGAGGCCAGGACGATCTCACCGCGGTTATAACGCTTGCAGTTGCGCTGACCGAGCAGCAGAGCGCGGAACCCGGCGCTGGACATGTATTCCAGTTCGCTCATATCAATGATGATCTTGAAGCGGTTCGTGTTATTGAGCGCTTCGATCGCTTTGATCAGGTCAGGTGCAGTGAAACTATCCACCTTGCCCTTGATGGCGAGCAAATCACAACGTTTGAACTTCTGGGTTGTAATTTCCATTCGGCCTCCATTCTGTGATTAGTCGTGGTAAAGAAATTATAACACGAGATATCTTGCCCCTGCTTCGGTCCATCCTCTGTGGTTGCGGATTTTTTATGTCATTGTTCAGATGCTCAATCTCCTTGCTCCCACTCTCAAAGAAGAGGAAAGATTGAAAGAACATGGATTTTGCGAGCGAAGCTCGCAAAATCCATGTTCTTTCACATTCTCCCCGCCCCTGGCCGAGGCGGCTTCAAGCCGCCATCGGCTGTTTCGGCGCCGTGAGGCGCCGAAGCCCCATTTCGGCGAGGAGCCGGGGGTGGGGTTGAAAATTAGGTCTTTAAGATCACTCTTCCTCTGTAGGTCATTGCAGGGATTGGGGCAGAGTTATAATCCTGCACCGAAGATTTCTCCACCGAGTTTGAAGCCGGAGGCTTCCAGGCGCGGCGTAAACAGCGGGCGCATCCCGGTCGGACGCACCTGCCCGATAATTTTCCCTTCCGGCGTGATGCCGGTCTGGTCGAACTTGAAAATGTCGGTTAGCGTGACTACCTCGCCTTCCATCCCGGAGAGTTCGGTAATGTGCGTCATCTTGCGCGAACCGTCCGGAAGGCGCGCCAGGTGGACGATCAGATTAATTGATGCGACGATCTGCTTGCGGATGGCCAGCAGGGGCATATCCAAGCCGGCCATCATCGCCATCGTTTCCAGGCGGGAAATGGCATCGCGCGGCAGGTTGGCATGCAGGGTGGTCAAAGACCCGGTGTGGCCGGTGTTCATTGCCTGGAGCATGTCCATCGCCTCGCCGCCGCGTACTTCGCCCACCACGATCCGGTCCGGGCGCATCCGCAAGGCATTGCGGACCAGTTCGCGCACGTTGACCGCGCCGCTCCCATCCACATTGGGTAATTTTGTCTCCAGCCGGACAACGTGGCGTTGTCTAAGCTTTAATTCGACTGCGTCTTCGATAGTCACAATGCGCTCATTATCGGGGATGAATCCGGAAAGGGCGTTTAGGACGGTGGTCTTGCCGGAGCTGGTATTACCGGTTACAAGGATGTTCAACCGCGTTACCACACAGGCTTCCAGGAATTTCGCCATATAGGGGGTCAATGCACTCATCGAGACCAGGTCATCCATTGTTATTTTGGTCTGCAGGAATTTGCGGATGGTGATGTGCGGCCCGTCCACAGCCACGGGCGGGATGATGACATTGACGCGCGAGCCATCCGGCAGGCGCGCATCCGCGGTGGGATTATCCGCATCCACCCGGCGGCCCAGCGGGCTGACGATGCGGTCAATGATGCGCAGCAGTTGTTCTTCATTCTCGAATTTCACGTCGGTCTCGAGCAGCTCCCCGTTGCGCTCGACGAAGATTTGTTTTGCCCCATTGACCATGATCTCGCTGATCTCCGGGTCAGGCAGGAGCAATTCGAGCGGGCCATAACCGATCAGGTCGGCCAGGACAGAATCCACCACCTGGTCGCGTACCTCGGGCTTGAGGTTCGCTTTGGTGCCCTCATATGCCTCAAGCAGCGAACGGCGTACCACCTCCCGGTTCTGTTGCTGCACACCGGATTGATTCTGCATTTCCGTTGAGACCGCGTTGATCAGGAATTCTTTCAACCGCAGCAGGCGCGCATCCATCTGGACGAGTGAATTGGTATGATAGAAATCAGGCATATGTCCTTCTCCCTCACCAGTATAGCATAGAGGTCGTAGTCGCCGCAACAAATTATCTTCGATGTTCTTAAAGCCTGGATTTTCAACTACACCCGACTCTTTGGCGGGGAATAGACGAAAAAGCAAGGATTTTGCGAGCTGTGCTCGCAAAATCCTTGCTTTTTCAATCTTTGAGCTTGCCCCGGTTTAATAGACACGTTTAATGTCCAGAAACCAGTTCGAATTCGGCAGGGCTTAGGTAGCCGAGAGTGGAATGCAGACGCTGCCGATTGTACCAAACTTCAATATACTCAAAGATCGCTGTTCGT
>CAIQQN010000311.1 GCA_903873975.1 uncultured Anaerolineales bacterium | reverse complement strand
T
Organism: uncultured Anaerolineales bacterium; assembly: GCA_903873975.1. Lineage (GTDB taxonomy): Bacteria > Chloroflexota > Anaerolineae > Anaerolineales > Villigracilaceae > UBA877. Next base: position 5,338 of record CAIQQN010000311.1, on the reverse strand, counting down.
GCGCCGCGGCCAGCACCGGGACATTCAGTTCGCGCGCCAGCACTTTCAGGTTGCGCGAGATGTACGAGACTTCCTGGACGCGGTTCTCGGTGCGCGTGTCGCCGCTCATCAACTGGATATAGTCGAGGATGATCAGGTCGAGACCGAATTCCATGTGCAAACGGCGGCATTTGGTGCGGAGAGCCAGCGGGGTAATGGCAGGGGTATCGTCCAGGTAGATGTGCGTGTCAGAAAGGACCTCGATGGCATGGGTAAATTTCGGCCACTCATCCTCGGCCAATTTCCCGGTGCGCAAGCGCTGGGAGTCGATCTCAGTCATTTGGGTAATCAAGCGCTGGGCAGCCTGCTCATTCGACATTTCCAGCGAGAAGATGGCGACGTGTTTCTTATGCAGCAGGGCGGCGTTCTTGGCCACCGTAAGCAGGAAGCCGGTTTTACCCTGACCCGGACGGCCGGCAATGATGAGCAAATCAGAGGGCTGCAGACCCATCAGTTTGCGGTCGAGATCAATGAAGCCGGTCGGGACGCCGAAGAATTCCTCAGGGCGGTTGGCGAGTTCGCCTATCCGGTCGTAGACTTCGCTCATCACCTGGCGGATAGGCTGGACGTCGTGACGCAAGCGCCGCTCGCTGACGTTGAAGATGGATTTCTCCGACTCTTCGATGAGATTCTCGACCGACTCCCGCTCGTTGTAGGCCAGGGTGGCGATCTGGTTGGCAGCGGTTAACATGCGGCGGCGGATGGCGTCCGCCTCGACCATCCTCCCGTAGGCTTCGGCGTGCAGCGAGGTTGGTACCTGGTTGAGGAGGGCAGTCAGATAAGCCGGGCCGCCGATCTCAGCCAGTTGACCGACACTCTCCAGTTCCGAGGTGACGGTCAGGAAGTCCAGCGGGATGCGTTTTTCGTGCAGGCGGGTGAAAGCCTCCCATATCCAGCGGTGACGGACGATGTAGAAATCTTCCGCCTGGAGGAACTGGGCCAGGTCGTAGTAGGCTTCAGGATTAATGAGCACGGCTCCCACAACAGCTTCTTCGGCTTCACGGTTGTGGGGGATGACGGGCGTGGACGGGAGCGAGGTCCCCTCCACAGGCCCAGGGCGGCGCCCTTCAACGGGGCTTAGGACAGGCACTTCGGGAGCAGGTAAATCAGCCATTGTTTATTCCGGGATGCACGGAGCGGAGTTTACCCCCCAAAGGGGGTGCCCGCTTTACGGTTTTGGTTTCTCTTCGTCGCCTTTATTGGTACCGAGTTTCTTCAGGAAGTCTTCAAAAACATCCAGACGTTTTTCGTCCTCCGGTCCGGCGTCCGTACCCGCAGCCGGTTTCTCGACCGGTTCGGAAGGATTCTCTCCCTGTATGTTATTCTCGGGGACAATGCCCGCTTCATCCATCACTTCCTGGCTGACCAGGATGGGAACGTGGGTGCGCAATGCCAGGGCGATGGCATCCGATGGACGCGAGTCGATGTTAATGATCTTTCCGCCGGTTTCAGCAATGATGTTGCCGAAGAAGGTATCCTCTTTCAGGGTAACGATCTCGACCCGCAGAATTTTACCGTTCAAGACAGTAAAGAGGTTTTTAAGCAGGTCGTGGGTCATCGGTCGGCTGATCTCCACTTCCTGCAGCGCCACCGTGATGGACTCGGCCTCGTACGGCCCGACCCAGATGGGCAGGTAACGTTCCATGTCCGTCTGGCGCAGCACCACCACCCGATGCGAGGACATCAGGCTGACACGCACGCTGTCAATTACGACTTCGACCATCTCAGACATGTCTCAAGCTCCACTACCGATCAGGCAAAGGTAACGTTATTCTAACACGGGCGGGAGGGGGTTGCAACCGGAAACGGCCCCGGGCGGGTAGATTCTTCCTGGTACCTGTACGGACTCACCGCGCAGGACCCGCATCCCCTTGCAGGCTGCGTTACGATAGCCGGCGAAGGAGGCCCCGCCTTTTGGCATGATACAATGACACGCGATGCCAGCCACCCGAAAGATACTGCCCTACCTTGCCTTGGGGGTCACCATCGTGAGTCTCAGCTTCGCCGCCTTCTTCGTGCGCTGGGCGAATGCGCCGGCGTCGGTGATGGGATTCTACCGCCTCGGTATAGCCACCCTGATCCTGACCCCTTTTTACGTGCGCCACGCGGTCCGGATGCGCCGCACACCCCATGCCGCCAACCTGCGCTGGGGGGTTGTGATCCTGCCGGTCCTGGCCGGGCTGGGTTCTGCCCTGGACCATTTCACCTGGAACACATCGCTGAAATATACTTCCGTGGCCAATGCCACGTTGCTGGGGAATACCGCTCCGTTGTGGGTGGCGCTGGCTGCCTGGCTGTTCTTCAGGGAGCGGATCAAAGGACTTTTCTGGCTCGGGCTGGCCCTGGCCATGGGCGGCGCGATGGCCGTGCTGAGCAACGATTTCCTGCATCATCCCGTGATCGGCTGGGGGGACCTGCTGGCTCTGGCGACGGGTATATTCTACGCGGCATTCTTCCTTTTTTCCCAGCGCAGCCGCCAGCATTTCGACACGCTTTCCCACGTCTGGATCTGCAGCCTGAGCAGCACCCTGGTCTTGCTGTTTCTCAGCTTGGTGACAGGCTCGGCGTTGACCGGCTATTCCCAGCGCACCTACCTGGTGTTCCTGGCTGCGGCCCTCCTACCGCAATTGACTGGCTACCTGGCCATGGGGTACGCACTCGGACATCTTCCGGCTTCGATCGTCTCACCCACCATGCTGGGTCAGCCGGTGCTGACCGCTCTGATGGCCATCCCGCTCATGGGCGAAATGCTCCAGCCTGTCCAATGGATCGGAGGGCTGGTCGTCCTCGCCGGGATCTATCTGGTTCACCGCAGCCGGGAAGCAGTGCCGGAATCCCTTCCCGGCGATTGATTTTTTTCATGGGTGATGGTCACCGGCCGAATGCAAATGTCGGCAAGCCCTGGATTTTCGTCTGGACGCGGAACAGCCCGCCGGAGAGTGGATACTTCGCCAATTGTTCCGCCCTCATCCCCTTGCGCGCCGAGGTAATGTAGAGGTCGGTCAGGTGCGGTCCGCCGAAGACACAGGAAGTGACATTCAACGCCGGGACGGGGACCGCCTCCAGCAATTGCCCGGTAGCCGGATCCCACTTGGTGAGTTTTGCCCCGCCCCACATTGCCACCCATAACATCCCTTCGGTGTCGGAGGTCATTCCATCCGGCCAGCCCAATTCAGGCTGAACGGTGACCGCCCGGCGCGGGTTGGCGATATTGCCAGCCGACGGATCGTAATCGAACGCGGTTACCTGGCGTGTGGGTGTGTCAATATGGTAGAAAGTCCGGTGATCTGGACTCCAGGTCAGGCCGTTGGAGATGCGGACGCCAGTCAACAGGGTTTTCAGCGAACCGCCGGGAGAATAGGAATATAGCGAGCCGCTGGCTTCTTTTTCAGCGTCATCCATCGTCCCGGCCAGGAAGCGACCAGCCGGGTCGCATTTACCGTCGTTGAAACGATTGCCGGGTAGATGTTCCTCCGGGTTGACCAGGCGGGTCAGTTTTTTGGTGGGCAGGTTCAGGGTCGCGAACCCACTGCGCAAAGCAATGACCAGATCTCCGCTCTGGCACGGGGCAGCACAACCAATCGGTTCGCCCAGGCTGATCCAGGAATCGGTTTTGTTTTGCGGGTCGAAGAAGTGCAGGTCTCCGGCATGGATGTCCACCCAGGAGAGCCGGTTAGCGGCTGCATGCCAGGCGGGGCCTTCACCGAGTTCGGCGCGCGCATCAACGAGCAGTTCAGGCCGCATGGTTTTAGCGGGTCACTTTCGCCCGCACTACAAATTGATCCACCCCGCCGAAACGGTACTTGTATTCCTCGTCCCCGCGCATGAAATCAAACTCGAGGCGCTTGTTCTCGTTGGCCCATTGCAAGAGATAACCCAGTAGCACCCAACCGGGGGACAGTTCCAGGAAGCGCCGGTCAATGCCGGAGTTGTAGACCCAAATGCGATTCAAGTAATCGAAATTGAGATAACCGGCGGCTTTTTGTCCGTCGGCTTCGAGGAATGCCAGTTGCAGCCAGCCATTCTCGAAAGCGGCGCGGCACGCCAAGTGCATCTGCCGGCGCATCGCCTCGGTCAGGAACTTCGCCTTTTCCGGTTCCTCCGCCATCAGTGCCAGGAAGGCATCCACTTCGGCGTCAAGAGTTGCCTCGTCTGACACACGATACCAGCGCACATTGTTACCGCTTTCTTCGGCGCGGCGCATTTTGCGGCGGACCTCGTGGCGCTGTTTTTTGTCAATGCCGCAGAGATAGGTCTCAAAATCGCCCGCCAGCGGAATGGACGGGGTGTGGTAAGTCTGCTCCTGGACGAAGGTCCAGCCGCGCTTGTCGGCTTCGGCTTTCAAGACCGGGAGGGTGGGCGAGGCTTCGGGGATGTTCTGCCAGTCGAGCATCTGCCAGGGTTTCGACCCCGCTTCCGGGGCATGTACGCTCAGCCCGGCGGGCCCGGAATGAGCGAGAAAACCCAGCAAACCAGAAATGAAATCGGACAGATCAATCGGGCGGACGATCAGGTCAAGGTAATCAGAGATTTCGATACTGCCGAGCAGCAGGAGTGCCGGGTCGCCGTCCCGATTTTTGGCAGCAAAGAGCGGGGCCACCCCAACCAGCTGCCCATCCTGACGGGCCACAACGACTGCCAATTCTGAGTCCGGCCACTCGCCCCCGCCGCGCGTCCCCCACCAGGTGCGCAGGTATTCATGACGCAGGAAGGGCACATGCGTGACACTTTCGGCCAGAAGCGCGTTCCAGTCCATTGCCAGTGACTCAAGCTCAGTGAAACTGCGGTGAAGGGTAAATTCCATAGGGGGATTTTACCAGTATAATGTGGGTGTGGCTGCCACTTTCGATCTCAACCTGCACCCGCTTTACCGTATCAAAGGCCAGGAGTGGCCGCAACTGCCCGGTTTGCTGGCAACCGTGCCGCCCCGGCGGGTTGCCCGCGGCCGCGTGGATGACCGCCTGGTCATCTACCTGACCTTTTCAAGTAACGCTCCCCTTTCCTTCAGCGAGTACAACCAGACTCTCGCCCGGATGACCCAGCGGTTTTACCGAACCGCCGGTTCGTTGACTTCCGCCATCCGTAGCGTTACCGGGGACCTCAACCAGTCGCTGGTAGACCGCAACCTGCGCACCACCGGAAAGGGCGAGTACATCGTCGGCCGGTTGATCCTGGGTGTGTTGCGCGGCTCACAATTCGTATTTGCCCAGTGCGGGCCGACGCATGTTTTCCACCTGACGGGGAAGGAGACGCACCAGGTCCACGATGCCCAAATTTCGGGACGAGGCCTGGGCATCGG
>CAIQQN010000310.1 GCA_903873975.1 uncultured Anaerolineales bacterium | reverse complement strand
TTCATCCTGCTCATCTTTGCAGCCATGCTGGCGGGTCCGTTCGTGCCGGCCATCTCGGCTTACGCCCTGCCCATCGTCGGCATTTTGTTCCTCATCGGCGGGTTGGGAGCGGGCTTCCTTTCCGGCGCAGGCGGGAAAAAAGTCTGGCGGGGACTGGTCGACGGCCTGGGTGGTCTGGCGCCCTCCGTTCCATTGATCCTCATGGCGGCCAGCATCCGCTACATCATCGACCGCGGCGGCGTCACCGACACCATCCTGCATGCGGCTGCGGCACCCTTTACCCACCTGGGCCCGTTTCCCGCCGCCCTGGTGGTCTATGCCCTCGCCCTCGGGATTGAATTCTTCATCGCCTCCGGCTCGGCCAAAGCCTTCCTGATGATGCCGATCATCCTGCCGCTGGCCGACCTCGTCCACGTCACCCGCCAGACCGCCGTGCTGGCTTATTGCTTCGGCGACGGTTTCTCCAACCTGGCCTATCCCACCAACCCCGTCCTGCTCATCTGTCTCGGCCTCACCATCGTCAGCTACCCCAAGTGGCTGCGCTGGACCGGGAAGCTCTGGCTTTGGATCCTTCTGGTGACCGTTGCCTTCCTCGGCATAGCTGTGGCGATCCACTTTGGTCCATTCTAGCAGTCTGGTCGCAGGTCCGGCTGATCCCTGATCGGCCGGATTGCTTTTTTAAGGAGGCATGCGATGGACGAATATCCAGTATCCTTTGAAGACTCGCGCAGCCGCTTCATCCACAGCCTGGACCTGGTCCGGAAAAAATGGCCGCAGGCGCGCCTGGAAAGCCATCCGCTCAAGGAATACCCCGCCTTGAGCATCGATTGGATCCGGGCGGATGCTCCCCGGCCGGAGAACCTGGTGCTCATCTCCACCGGCGAGCATGGCATCGAAGGCTTTGTGGGGTCGGCGATGATGAAACTGTTCATCGAGGAGTTCCTCCCACGCCTGGATCCCGACACCACCGGTCTGCTGCTCGTCCACGCCATCAACCCGTGGGGCATGCAGAATTTTCGCAAGGTCAACGAGAACAGCGTTGACCTCAACCGTAACTTCGTCAGCGGGGAATTCGACCCGGATATCAACCCTGATTTCTTGAAACTTAAATACCTGCTTAACCCCCGCCAGCCGGCGCGTTCCTTCCTGCTTGAGAACCTGCTCTTCGGAGCCCGCCTGGTCAAAGCCCTGCTGACCGCCGGTGCAGCCAGCATCTCCAACGCCGCCTTGTACGGGCAGTCCCGCACCCCCGACGGGATTTTCTACACCGGCACGCAGCCGGAGGAGGAAACCCTGGTATTGATGGGCCTCTTCCGCCTCGTCCTGGAGAAATATCGAACCGTCATCCACCTCGACATGCACAGCGGTTACGGCCCGCGCACTCAGATGAACCTCTCCCTGTCCCAGCTCGAACCGCTGAGCTCCGCGGAAATATCGACCAAATTCAATTATCCCCTGGCTTTGAAAGTTGCCCCGGGGGAATTCTACGCCATGTTTGGGGACATGACCGCCTGGTATTACGATTTACGCAATGCGGAATTTCCCGACCGGACCTTCTTAGCCTGCGCCTTCGAGTTTGGCACCTTTGGCGACTCGCTGCTGGATCGCATCCGCAGCTTGAGGGCCATGGTCTTCGAGAACCAGCTCCACTCGTTCGGCGCCGTGAACGAAACCTCCGCTGACCTCATCCGGCGGGAATTCCGTGAGCTTTATTTACCATCGGATGGAGCCTGGCGGGAAAAAGCCCTCGCCGACGGGCGCCTGGCTTTCGATGGCATCCTGCGCGCTTACGGGCTGCTCGTATAGCCCCTTCCCTCCGCCTGGGCTGAGGGCGGCGCTTACACTGGAACAAGCGGTTGAATTGGCATTGAGTGATGAGGCATAGGCATAACAGAGAAAAGGAGTTCAAATGGCTGAACGCAGACTGGCACATATTCTTCATGGAGACATCCCGACACTCTTCGAAGCCCCGCTTACCGAAGGCGGATCATCAGATGTGACCCTGCTGGGAGTCCCTTACGAGGGGATACTCGTAGGAGACCGCCACACCCTCTATCCGCCAGGATCACGCCCTCCCGAATCCTTCTACGCCCGTTTTGGAGCCGACGAAGCGCCGGATGCCATCCGCCGCGCAAGTGTCATCTACTCACTCGAACACGAGGGTGGAATTGCCGCTGAACTCGATTTCACCTGCCTCTCGGATAACCTGCAGATCGTTGACGCTGGTAACCACACCCTCGATAGCGCACAGGCCGTTGCCCGCCAAACGGGTCAGGCTGGAGGCGTGACCGTCGCGTTGGGAGGCGACCACCTGGTTCCGTTGCCCCTCATCCGAGGATTGCAACAGGGACAACCCCGGCGTCTCGGCTTAGTGGTATTCGATTCGCATCTGGACCTTCATCCATCCCCTCCGCAATGGGCAGGCTCCCAATGGCGTACCCTGATTGACGAAGGGCACATTCGCCCGGTGGACATCTCAATTATTGGCCCGCGTGGTGTCCGGCAGTCGCCGCATGAGATCGAGTATGCCCGCCAAAATGGAGTGCGGGTGATGACCCTACGAGAGGCCGATGAACGGGGCATTCCTTCTGTTTGTAAAGAGTTAGGCGATCGCTTGAAAGAGGTTGAGGCCGTTTACATCTCGCTCGATATTGATGTGGTTGACCCCAGCTTCTGCCCCGCGCAAAAATACCCGGATGCCGCAGGGTTGACGCCGCGCGAGATTCTAACCATTATGCGAAAGGCCGTCAGTGAGGTACCGATTGCGGGTTTTGATCTCTGTTGCTTTTCCCCTCGTTATGATGAGGGTCAGCGCGGCGCCCTGTTGGCGGCACGCTTTGCTCTAGAAGCAGTTTACGCCTGTCAACATCGATCGTGAACCCTGAACACTCACTTGCCGGGAGATTTGAGATCCAAGACCTGCTCGGGCGCAGCGGGTGGTGCTCGAGTCACAGGCACCGTTCCTGGTGGAAACAGATGGCGAGTTCCCATTCTTACAAACACGCCGCCCGGAAGATAACATCCTGCCGATGAAGGTGCGCATGATCGTTTAATAGATCATTTGCGCAGGAGGTCCAGCATGGGAATTTCGCCTACCGAATCTTTTGTCATCCTCTACCATGAAAACATGGCGGCAGCCCGGGTATTCTACGAGGATATTTTGGGCCTTGAGATACGGGAAGCTACCTACGACTGGTTCGTTGGGTATTGGGTGAGCGAGAAACACGAAATGACATTGTGCATCAGCACTTCACCCGAGGAGCGAAACAGGTGGGGAGCTGCTGGGAAGGGTGTTGTGATCGATTTCGTGGTGCCCGATGTCGATGACATCTATGTTCGCTTGGCAAATTTGGGAGTAAATTTTATTGAACCCCCAATTGACAAGCCGTGGGGTCTACGCACGGCCAGTTTCCTCGATCCGGCCGGGTATACGCTCACAATCACAACATATCGCCGGAAGTCCGCGTGATTTTATAGGTTCTTGTACAAAAGGAACCACCATGCAATCTTGTCCTGAACTTATTAATCTTATCCTTCAACTCTATGAGAAAGAGGCCTTGGGCGGACTCTTTGACTTCGCCAAGCGCCTATATTCGAGCCAGGATGGGATACTCGTGATCGGTTCAGATCCCAATGACAGGTATGAGGATTACGAGTCGATTATCCATTTTTATGAGGCAGCTGGCGCAGCCGGTTTGGAGATCAAAATAGATGATATTAAGGCGTATCGGGAAGAAACATTTGGTTGGGTGGTTGACCGCGTCACAGCAAAACTGCCTAAAGGCATCGAAGTTCCATTCCGCTACACATATTTTTTTAATAAAGAGAATAGTGTGTGGAAGATTGTTCACACACACATTTCCTTTGGTGTTTCTGATGAAAGCATATTAGAGTGAGTTATTCACGATTTTCTATGAGAGGTGAACCCATGTCAAATGCTAAAGGATATGTGGATGTTGATTATCTCAAGCTGGTCGCGGAGCTGACCCAGCCTGCCAAGGAAGACAGTTATGCCCGGTTGCACCTGCAGCATGGACAGCGTGTGCTCGATGTCGGCTGTGGCCCGGGGACGGATACGATCACGCTTTCCCGGCTGGTCGGGCCGGAAGGTCGGGTGGTGGGAATCGATGCCGATGCAGAAATGGTTGCGAAAGCCAATGAGCGCGCCCGGGCCGCGGGTGTCGGCGAGTTGGTCACGCACAAGGTCGGGGATGCCCTATCGCTACCTTTCGAGGCCGGCGAATTCGACGCTTCCCGCAGCGAGCGCCTGTTCGAACACCTGCTTCATCCCGAACAGGTCCTGGCCGAGATGACCAGGGTGACCAGACCCGGCGGGCGGGTGGTGGTGCTAGACACCGACTGGGCCACAGTCTCGTTCGATACCCCGCACACCGACCTGGAACGCCGGCTGGCACGCGTTCTTGCGGAGCATGTCCTGAACAATGGCTATTCGGGACGCCAGCTCTATCGCTTGTTCAAGCATCAGGGTCTGGAGGATATCACAGTCGAACTGGTTCCTCTGTTCACCACCCATTACAGTTTCGCCCGGTTGATCTTTTGTCTCGACACAGTAGAGGCTGACGCCGTGCGGCTGGGAATCGCCACTGAAGAAGAATGTGGCCATTGGCGGGCTGACCTGGAGGCTGCGGATGCCGACGGTGAATTTTTTGCAAGCGTGGGCATGGTTCTGGCTGCAGGCCGGAAAACTGAATAACGGTCCTCGATGAAGAAATATTATGGATATCGCAGCTTCGTGTCGCACAACGATGGAAACCCCGGAAGCGCTTGGTGGCTTTTATTTCCCATCGCAGCCAGCCTTGCATGAAAAAGCCCTGGCGGACGGGCGCCTGGCTTTTGATGGCATCCTGAACTTCTACGGGTTGCTGTCACAGCTCCCCCCGCGCCCCTATTTAACGAATAGGATCGAAACTTAATTCCATAAGCGAAATTATCGGGGAACGTTGATCCATTGAACGGACGAGGACAGGTGCTCCGCCTGGCGAGGAAAGTTGGGCCGCAATGATAGTTTCGGATGCGAACTATCCATTTTCTGCAATAATACTGGACCGAAAGTATAATCGTTATAGAAATGTTGTTTTGTGATAAAATCAATCACAAAGTAATATTCTTATAACTATGTCAAATCGTTCACTTTCTCCCTTGGAATCCAAGTTGATCCTGCATCTCGAGTGGGAAAAGCAGCCAGTGGTCAGCATTGAAGACGCCATGAAGATTATGGGTGTCTCGTACGACCATGCCCGCCAGTTGTTGCATGGTCTGGTGCGGGACCGCTGGCTGGAAAGGATCCAGCCTGGGAAATACGAACTCATTCCAGCCGAACGGGGCGAATACGCTTTCCCAGACACCAACCCCCTATTCTTGGGTAGCATGCTTGTCCAGCCGTATTACTATTCCTTTGCCACGGCTGCTTTCTTTCACGGCCTGTCCACCCAGGCTTCGCAGATGGTTTTCATCGCTACGTCGCAGGATCTGTCACGCCGCAGGCTGGTGCGGGAGAAGGAATACCGGCTGGTATTGATGCCAGAGTACAAGTTCTTCGGGTGGTTGGAAATGGATGCATACGGAAGCCGGGTTAATATGGCGGAACCCGAAAAGGCGGTTCTGGACAGCCTCGATCACCCATTGTATGCCGGCGATATCCCTGAACTTGCCACCATGCTCTGGCGGGGAAGGAACAGCCTGGAATGGAAGAAGATGGTCGAATATGCCATGCATTTCCGGTCACGCGCCCTTTTGCAGCGGTTGGGATACTTGCTAGAAGCAGTAGAAATCCCCATTGAGCCCCAAATCCGGAAATTCCTCTTAGAGAAGACCATTGCAGATGGAAAGTGCTACCTAGGCCAGCCTGGACGGTGGGGAACAGGCGGAGAGTACAGCTCAACCTGGCGGGTCGTGGACAATATCCCCCGTAAAGAACTAATTGCAGATCTCCAGGTGAAGTGATGATCGAAAAACGATTAGTGCAGTGGTATGCTGCCGACGCTGGCGTAGACTTGGATATTGCCGAACGTGAGATTGCCCTGACTTATGTTCTGCGGATCCTGGCAGATCAGGGCCTGCTCGAGCAACTGGTTTTCAAAGGCGGTACGGCCATTCGCAAGATCTATCTGGGCAACCAGGGGCGCTTCAGCCTGGACTTGGATTTTACCTCCATGGAAGATGCTGACCCGGAGGCTTTGATCCTGGATGTGGCTGCTCTGTTCCATAATCAGACCCATTACGGGCTTGCATTTACCCTCCCCTCCGGGGATTACTATGCCAACCCTGAGTCTTGCGGGGCGGAAATCAGCTACCAGCACGAATGGTTTACGTCCGGAAAATTTGGGATCCAGATCAGTTTCCGTGGCAGACCCCTCCTTCCGGTCCAGCTGGCAGCCCTGCGACAGGAACGGTACTTCGAGTGGTTGGGGTTTGTACCGCCTGCTATCCCCTCTCTGGACTTGCATGAGATCATTGGTGAAAAAATCCGGGCGGCTTCCCAGCGCAGCCGGGTACGCGACCTGTATGATCTCTACCAGCTCGCTTGTCTGCATAGACATACTGATAGATCCATTCTGGACTGATCGATGGCAATTGCTCCTTCTTCAACCAACCCGTTATCTGCTCCGGACTCCAATCTTCCAGCAGCTTTGCATCAACTATTTGCCATGTCGCCGCTGAGATATTCGGTTGTACCTTTTTGTTGCGTCGCTCGTGTGCCTTCTCCTGTGCTTGTTTGGGTCGATACCCTCGCCGTCCACGATTGCGGCGTAACTCCCGGCTAATCGTGGATTTGTCTACTCCAAGTTGTTGTGCAATTTTGGTTCGTTTGCATCCTATGTCCAAAAGCACTTTTATATGGTATCTTTGTCCTTGGGTAAGCTGTGTGTAAATCATAAGCGCTCCTTTGACTTTGGTCGGTCTTGGAAGCTTATCTTACTGCAGCTTACCTCTTTTCCGACCTTCAAAGTTGCACTTACTACTTGAATCTAGCATGCAAGCAGGTGTCTGTCAGTGCAGAATAGCATATACAATCTCGTTAAGAAAAGGATCAAAACCGATGAACCGTATCAGTTTGCCAAAACTGTTAATCACCTTCATATTGGGTATTATTTACTTGAATGCATGTGTCCCAAGTATGCCCGCTAGCACACCTAGTACGATTCCTACACTAAACACTTCCTCTCTTGTACCTACCCAACAGAGAATGATTGAAACACCAAGAATAATGACAGAGGAGGGAAACTATCTGCAAGGATGGGCACCCGGCAACCTTGGATTGGCTATTTCCCCAGATGGGAAAAAGGCTTATGTTTCCTTTTCGCTCGATGATTCATTGTTAGTGGTAGATTTAGCAGCACTCACTATTAGTGACTCGATAGATGTTTCCGCCGCCGGTATACAGTTAAGTTCTGACTCTGCTTTCTTGACTCTGGATGGGAATAAACTCTATGTTTCCAACCCTGGTGTTGGAAACGTGATGGCAATTGATACAATCAGCAATAAGGTTATGAATGTACTTCCGATACATCCCATTTATTCTGTGGCGCTTGCCGAATCACCGGATGGTAGCAAAGTCTACATACCCTCAGGGGATGGATTGTATATCGTTAATCCTGCTGACGATTCTTATCAAAGAATCGATGTCCCCGGTGTGTTGTTCGGGCCGATCGCCCCTTCTCACAAAAATCCAAATCTCTTGTATACGGTGGGAACACTGATTACAGACCAAGGAGTCTTCCAATCAACCTTCTTTGCCTTTAATGTCACCAATCAAACCATTGAACGTTCTATGAGTCTGCCAAGCGAAGTAATACAATCTCCCACCATTCCATGCCGACTTGTCATTAACCTAGATGAAACAGTGGCTTATTTCGGGTGGTATGGGGGTGATGGTGACAGGGGGATCGGAAACCTGGTTGCTTTTGATTTAAACAATTTTCAAGTTTTAGCTTCAACGCCGGCAGATAATGGCGTTACTGATTTTGCCGTGAATGAGCCATTGGGCAAGATATATGTCATAGGAATATGGTCTGGTGGCGGGTCTCCCCTCAATACGCCTGTTCTCGAATGGGATATGTCCACAAATAAGTTTGTCCGTAATATCCCTTTGTCACCATCAGCTGCCCAATATGCAATTGCCGTTGATCCAACGAACTCGGATTTCCTGTACGAGACCGATGGCGACCTCGACATTCTACGCAAGATACAGATCTCAACTGGAAATGAAGTTGGCAGGATGCAGTTCAACCAGGAAGCTTTCCATCCCCGCGCCATAGCACGTGATGGTGACATTGGCTATGTCTTTGGTGAATCACAGAGTATTTACAAGTTGGACCTGGGATCCGGGCAGTTGATGGGCAGGATTACAGTACCTGTCCAGATTGACAGAGGGTGGGGGTTTTATCAAGGAAAACTCTACGTGAGTAGTGGAAAATCCATCCTAGTCATAGATCCCTCAGATGGTTCTATCGTTCAAAGATACCCACTCAATTTTACTTTCAATCCTCACTTTTTCACATTTTTCGGTGATCGCATGGTGGCGATTGATTACGAGACCATGATGATTGCGCAGCAATTGGTCTTCTTTGATGCACGCACGATGGCACTCCTGAAAATCATCCAATTGCCGCATGAGCCATATGGCCAAAAGGTTGTGGCATCTCCAGATGGATCAAAGCTGTACATCGTTGGCGGTCCTTTTGGAAACCCGACCGTTATCACGATTATCAATGCCGCCACACTTGAGGTGAGCAACACGATTGAGATTCCTCCTGGAGACCAGCGCTATGGGGCTACTGGCTTCCTTGAAGGGGAATTTGATGAGGCTAATCGTATTCTCTACCTGCTGGGATTTGAGTCAGTTTACAAGATTGACATGGATACGGACCGGTTAATTGGCACTCTCGATCTTATTGACATATTCGAAATTTGGGGGAGACGTGGTTGGACTCCTACCGGGCTTGCTGGCATATCCTTGTCGCCCTCCAAGGATAAACTATTTATCGCCGCTGGAGACCCGCATTCGCTATATACCTATGATATAACGAACTCGTCTTGGTCAACTAAGATCACCAATCTCAAAGGATATTTTATTACCGACAGTGTTGCATCTTTGGATCGACATTATCTCTACACAGCCAATGAACGATCAGACAGTGTGTCGATGGTGGACTTGACTTCGGGCGACCTGGTGAAAGTCATTGACTTGCATTCCTATCTGCTAGAACCGTGACAATTCTACATCACGAATGTGGAGGATTCTGTCCAGCGATCCCGATTGGACAGCTATTGCTTTTTCAATACACACACCCAACCCTGTCTCCAGCGTAGATCGATTCCGCCAATCGAAACCGCTGCCGCAGATACATTCCGTTAGTTCCTACACCTCCTCTCCGCCCAATCCTCCAACGCCACAGCCGCCATCAGCCGTATCGGGCAGACGACCGCCCGACGCCCCTCGCACCTGGTCAGACCTTGACCCCTACCTCAAAGCCGCCCACCTGCCCTCCGGAAAGACCGTCCCCGCCACAGTGGAGAAGATCGAATTCCAGACCGTCCACCCGCGCCCCGGCAAGGAGGAGATCAAACCCGTCATGTACTTCCAGGGAAAGCAGAAAGGATTAATCCTTACCAGCACGAATCAAGACTTCTTGCGCGCGACCTTCGGAGACGAGATCACCGCCAGCTATGGTAAACCAATCACCCTGCGCGCCATCCGCAAGACCAACGCCGGCAAGGGAGTGGATACCATCATTATCGGCTTGCCTTGAGCGGGGTCAAACACCCCTAGAGACATTTGCTCCGTGAGCCAGCCGTGTCCAGACTCGGGGCTGTCCCTACATTTGGGATAGCCCTTTCGTTACAGCAAATGTGATGGCGGGGGAATGGTTACACCTCTTTCCAAAATGAGCGAAAACGGTTATTGTTTTTTGGGGTAACAGGTTATATACTGAACTCATAAATCATGCAAAATTGCATGTTATGAAAATACTCTTATCTGGATGTAGCAGCCAAACGGTGGCAAAGTAAATATTTGGGCGGCTCACCAGCACACCATTCTGTCATCTGGACTGTCACAACAGGAGATTGACGATGAAGTGCATAACTTGTTTCGCATTCGTAGGTTTATTTGCTGGCATATTGGTTTCTTGTTCAACACCAACTCCCCTTGCTGCCACAACAACACAAACACCATTACTTCCGGTTTCCACACCTGCTTCAACTGGTACATCCGAGACTACAGCCATATCAACCCAGATACCTGCATATACACCAGAGCCTCAAGGGTACAGTCCATTTGACATGGCTATAACAAAGGATGGGGAATTTGCCTACCTCAGTTTTTGTCTCTCGGAAGATATTTTTAAAGTTAGTCTTAAAGATCTAGCTGTCGTGTCGGTGGCTGATCTATCCGAGTATTTCCCGATAGGTTTTGACCTTGTTGCCCTGAGCGCCAGTGAAGAGAAACTCTTTGTATACACCCCGACATGGCGCAAATTGATCGTCCTTGATACCCAAACAATGAGCGTGATCCATACGATTGATGATATTGGAATTTCCGATATGATCCAGTCACAATATAGCCCAACCCTCATAACCTGGGGCGGTGGGAACACGGTGAAATTTATCAACACAGAGACGTATGAAGTGACAGAATTCGTGGACTCCGATGAATTCTTTATGAAGATCCTGGAAAGCAATTCCAACCAGGATCTATGGGTTGTCGTTAGCGGGAAAGGACACGGAGCATCAGAGGTCAATGCAGGCATATACGATCATAAGACGAACACATGGAGTCGCAAGATTTCCCTTCCTCCGTTAGGGACGGATACCATTCATGACCTTGTAGTTCTACCAAACGAGCAGAAAGCCTATGTAGCCATATATGGTGGTTGGAATCCAGATCATGGTGCCCATGATGGATGGCTCGACTCCATTGACCTGTTGAGCGGGGAAGTCAAGGCAATTCCTATAGATGGTGGCGTATTTTGTTTGGAGGCTAGCCCCGACAGTCAGAGGCTATATGTGGCTGCTGAACCCTCTTCTACCAGCACGAACAATCTGCTGGTAGTTGATACTCAGTCTGATGAAATAGTGGACCAGATCTACTTGGGCCAGACGCAATATGGTTGGTATTATACACAGATGAATCGCCTGCAAATTGATCCCCAAAATGCCTCCATTCTCTATGGAACCAATTCTGACGCAAATGCCTTGATCAAAGTAGATCTGGATAGCCTCACTCTTAGCGATGTGCATGTCTTCAATCAGGAAAGCTTCGGGCCACATATCTTCGTCAGACAACCTGGGCAAGCCACTGGTTTCGTCCTTATCCAAAGCCCGTATGCTTTTGAGCTTGATCTTGACCAGGCGACAATAAAGGCTGTCGTTAGATTCCCCAATATTCAGGATGCCGGTGGTTATGACATCGCAATCAATAACTCTGGAAGAATGTTGATTGCTCAGGGTGAGACAATCCTGGAAGTTGATCCGAAGGATATGCGTCTCCTCATTGAACATCCGCTACCAAAAACCGTTAGCGGGTTTTGGAGTTTTGTCCTCTCCAATGATCAGACGAGTTTATTCTCGATCTGGCCAGATCCATCTTTAGGAGGATGGCCACCAAATACTTTCTTGCGGATTAATACCTCAAGTTTTCAAGTGGAGGCGAAGGTTAAACTTGAAGGGGTAGGCTTCAACAGCAGACCATTTGAACTGCCCAATGGCTCAAAATTGTATGCACTCGGGGGACAGCAGAATGGACCAGTGGTGATACAGGTGATCGACACCGCCACATCCACCATTCAAAAGACGATCACCTTTGAGGAGCCTGGCATGCCGGGCATATCTGCCGGGCCTTATTATCCATTTGCCTATGAACCCAATTCGCATACACTATTTGTGTGCGCTACGGAAGTAGTTTTGGCGATTGACACAGATATAGATGTGATCAAAAAAGTGATTCATTTAGGGGATGTAGCGAGAGCGATAGGTCTTGAACCCTTCCAATTTATTTACGGCACTGCAATTGGGATGGTCTATAACCCCCAGGAAAACTTCCTCTATATCGCCCATCTTGATCGAAGTTTCATCAGCATTTATGACTTGGGAAATGACAAGTTTCTATCGCAGATTATCCCTTTGAAAGGGTATTTCCCTGATTTTATATTCGCAAACGATGACTATAGCAAGATATATACGTTGAATGTACGTTCGGATAGTGTCTCGGTAATAGATGTTACAACGAAAGCCGTGGTAAATGTCATTGATTTACATTCCTATCTGGCAGAACCGTGACAATTCTACAAACCGACTGTGGAGGATTTTGTCCAGCGATCCTGATTGGACATCTATTTGCTTTTTCGATACACACACCCAACTCTGTCTCCAGCGTAGATCGATTCCGCCAATCGAAACCGCTGCTGCAGATACATTCCGTAAGTTCCCTCACTTCCTCTCCACCCAATCCTCCAACGCCTTGCGGTCCACGAACAGCATGTAATCCGCGAACCCGCCCTCCACCGGGAACTCGCGCACCGCAACGCCCCTGGCGCCATATAAATTCATCCCGGCGCGGTCCTGCACCGTCCAGCCGGAGACGGCAAGGAGCTGGTCGATCTGTTGGCGGGCGAGGAATTCAGGGGTGGGCATGGAAATTTACAAGCCTTGTGATTAGTGTATAGCAAAAGAGGGACAAAGTCAAAGGGGATTACAAAAATTCTCCGCTGAAACTCTGGGCGCCGTCCTAATAAATCAAGGAAATCGCCCTTGACAAATTAGTACATTTGTTCTATCATCCTATCGCGGCAAAGGCCTTTGTTGGCAACCCCTGCCGCGTTCTTTCGAACCTTAAAATCTGAATATTTCGAAGAACCCCATTCGTAGGGACGCAGAGCCTGCCCTGAGCTGTAGTCGAAGGGATGCTGCACCCATGCTCAAGAGGCGGTCTCCACTGATTATCGTCCCCTTCAGGGGATATCGTGCCCGCAGGTGGCAGATTCCTCCCCCCGCGAATGGCATGGACAATCCCGTGGCTGGGAAAATAATTGTTCCTCTATTGTTCCTCAGAAACAATGCACACCTCTGGCCTATCTGATCTTCGCACCCCCACCCCTTGGGATCTCGCCGGCATCCTCCCCTGGTCGAGCCGGCCTGAGCAGAGCGAAGCGTGCGTGCTCTGCGACATTCGCGAAGCAGCCCTGTGGGCCCAGCCGCCACACTTGCACCGCACGCAAGTGCAGGTGTCGGTTGTATTGGCGCCAAGAGGCGCCGATATCATCCCCGCAGGGTATTCGTTCCGCGGAACAAATAGGAAACGAATCATCCCGTCGCCACTTGTTAACTTTATAATGAAGAAGCCCTCGATGAAAAATGGAGTTTCAGAGAAGATTATTCGTTCCTCTTTTTTTTCTTTTTCGGAAACGAATGGGGGGGCCTGGCCGACCGATCTGAGCGCAGCGAGGCGGCGCGTTCACCGCTCTCTGCTCTCTGCCTCCTGCTTTCTGCCTACTGCCTCCTGACCTCTGTTCCCTTCCCCTCGTTCGCGAGTGGTAAAATTTACTGATATGCCCACCCTCGAAGAGTCCGTCCAGCACCATCTGAAATACAACATCACCGTCAACCTGCTGGACGGAGCTTTTTTTGGGCTGGGTTGGGGTTTCGGTTCCGTCGGCACCATCATCACCCTCTTCGTCAGCCGGATGACCCATTCGGCTGTCTTGATCGGGCTGATCCCCGCCATCCACGCCGTTGGCTGGCAGTTGCCCCAGTTGTTCATGGCAAACTCGGTCTCCCGCTTGCGGCGCTACAAGCCGATGGTGATGTGGCTGACCATCCATGAGCGCCTGCCCTACCTGGGGTTGGCACTGGTGGCCCTCTTCATGGCTGCCCTGGGGAATAAAGCCGCCTTGGTTTTAACCTTCGTCATGCTCATCTGGCAGGGGTTGGGAGCCGGGTTCACTGCCAATCCCTGGCAGAGCATGATCGCCAAGATCATCCCACCTGACTGGCGCGGCACTTTCTTCGGTGCGCAGGCCGCCCTGGCGAACGTGCTGATGAGCCTCGCGGCTGTCTCTGCCGGTTACATCCTGGACCGGGTCCATGACCCGCTCAATTTTACGGTCTGTTTCCTGCTGACCATCGTCGGGATGAGCATTTCGTATTTGTTCTTCAGCCTCAACCGCGAACCGGTGGATCACGAAAAGAACATCCCCGCCGTCCAATCCTCCCCTTGGAAAGGCGGGCTGGAGCTCCTGCGTCGCGACAGGAATTTCAGCGCCTACCTGCTGGTGCGCATGCTCTCGCAGTTCGCCACCATGGGCTTTGCCTTTTACATCCTTTACGGTCTGCGCCGCTTCGGCATGAGCGACCTGACCGCCGGGCTCCTGACCGCCGCAGTAACCATCACCTCCACCGTCGCCAACGCCCTCATGGGCTGGCTGGGGGATCGCCTCGGCCACCGCCTCATGCTCATCGCCGGATCGGTTGCCGTCACGCTCAGTTCACTGCTGGCCTGGGGAGCGCCAACCTTGAACTGGCTGTACCTGGTCTTCATCCTTTCCGGGCTGGCGAACGTGGCCTACTGGACCATCGGCATGGCCATCACCGTTGAGTTCGGCACCGAAGAGACCCGCCCCACTTACATCGGCCTGTCGAATACGCTGGTGGCGCCTTTCACCATCATCGCCCCGCTGCTCGGCGGCTGGATCGCAGACACGGCCGGTTTCCAGACCACGTTCATGATCTCGGCTGTCGGCGGGCTGGTCATCGCCGGCCTGCTGATCTGGCTGGTGCGCGACCCGCGGCCGCGCCAGGTGAAAGTTGAGGCCGCTGATGTGTAAAAAGAAATTTGATAGCCCCTGATAGGTTCATCGGGTAAAATCCAAGCATTCCATCCAACCCGCCCCAAACTCCTTCTTAGTAAGAAAGGTTCTTTATGCAAGCAGTCGCCATCATCGGGATCGGCCAGACCAAAATTGACGAGCAGTGGGACAAGTCCATCCGCCAGATCGCCGTGGAAGCCATCCATGCCGCCCTGAAAGACGCCGGGCGCGAAACCGCCGATGGTATCTTCGTCGGCAACATGATGTCGGGCATTATCAACAGCCAGAACAACCTCGGTCCGCTCGTGGCGCACTGGGCCGGGTTGAAGGTCCCCGCCGTCAAGGTGGACGCGGCTTGCGGGTCCGGCGGGGCCGCCCTGCGCTCCGGGTTGATGGCGGTGGCCTCTGGGGAACTCGAGTCCGCCCTTGTGGTGGGCGTCGAAAAGATGACCGACCGCAGCCCGCACGAAGTCACCGCCGCCCTCGCCACCGCCGCCGACGCCGATTACGAAGTCGAGATGGGCGTCACGTTCATCGGGCTGAGCGCCCTCATGATGCGCCGCTACATGCACGAGTACGGCTGGAAGCACGCCGATTTTGCACCGTTTGCCATCAATGCCCACGCCAACGCCCTGCACAACCCGTACGCCCGCCTGCACCACAAGATCACCCTCGATGACTTCGAGAAGTCGGTCATGATCGCCACGCCGATCAACCTGCTGGACGCTTCGCCGATTGGGGACGGCGCGGCCGCCCTGTACATCGTCCCGGCCGATTCGGTGCGGGGCCGTACCCGCATCCTGATCGCCGGTTCTGCCTCCGCCACCGACACGATTGCCTTCCACAGCCGCCGCGAGCCGCTGTTCCTGGCAGCGGCGTACCAGTCGGCCACTGAGGCCTACCGGCAGGCGGGCGTCGGCCCGGAGGATATTGACGTGTTCGAACTGCACGATGCTTTCACCATCATGTCTGCTCTCTCGCTCGAGGCCTGCGGCTTCGCTGAACGCGGTCAAAGCCCGCGCCTCGGCCTGGACGGTAGCCTCACCCCCACCGGAAGCATCCCGGTAATGACGCGCGGCGGGCTCAAAGCGCGCGGGCACCCCGTCGGCGCCACGGGGGTTTACCAGGTGGTGGAGGTGGTGCAGCAACTGCTGGGCGAGTGCGGCGAGACCCAGGTCCCGGAGGCGCGCATTGGCATGGCACAGAACATCGGAGGAAGCGGGGCGACGATCATCACGCACATCCTGAAACGCGAATAATGATACTTGTTGTACAATTATCCCATGCGACTCAAATTCACCCGTTTTCTCATCCGCTTTCTTCTCCGCTTGCTGACGCGCATCGAAGTGCGCGGCAGGGAGAACATCCCCACCGCCGCCAATTTTATCGTTGCCGCCAACCACATCGGCCTGGTGGATGCTTTCCTGCCGTTCTACATCATCAACAATAATAATCTAGTCCTGCTGGTAGGCGAAAAATGGGAGAAGCTGGCTATCTTGCGCTGGCTCGGCCGTGGTTTGAATTTTCTTTTCGTTGACCGCTTCAACCCGGACCTGAAAGCCATCCGCCAGGTCATTGCGCGCATGAAACACGGCGAAGTGCTGGTCATCACTCCGGAGGGGACGCGCTCGAAGGTAGGCACCCTGATCGAAGGCAAACCGGGCGTCAGTTACCTGGCCGCCAAAATGGGCTACCCGCTCACGCCCGTCGGGATCAGTGGCACATTTGATAAAGTCTTCTTTGGTCAATTGAAGCGGCTGCATCCTCCGCATGTCATCGTCAGTGTTGGCCCGCCCTTCGGTCTGCCTCCCCTCCCGACCGATGCGCAGGAACGCGATGAAGTCCTGAAAGCCGACACGGATGAAATCATGTGCCGCATTGCCGCCTTGCTCCCGCCGGAGCAGCGCGGTGTATACGCCGGCCACCCCCGCTTGAAGGAACTCTTGGGAGATCATCCTTGAATCCCAGCTAACCTTCAGGTTCAGAGGGGGTTTTATCCACGAGGAAATCCATGAAAAAATCCACCCATAAAATCTTCCGTTTTTTCGTCCGCCTCATCCTCGGTCTCATCGCCCGCCTGGAATTTTCCGGTTTTGAAAACATGCCTGCCGGCGGTTTCGTCATTACCGCCAACCACATCGGGCGGCTGGACGCGGCTCTCCCCTATTACGTCCTCGACCGGCCCGACATTATCATGGTGGTGGCTGAAAAATATAAGAAATACGCCTTTTTCCGCTGGCTGGTCAAACTGGTCAACGGCATGTTCGTTGACCGCTATAACGCCGACATCCACGCCATCCGCGAGACCCTGCGCCGGCTCCAGCAGGGGCAGGTGTTCGCTATCACCCCGGAGGGGACGCGCTCCAAATCCGGCAACCTGATCGAGGCCAGGCCGGGCGGGCTCTACGTGGCTTGGAAAGCGGGCGTGCCCGTCCTGCCTGTGGCGTTGACCGGAACCGAGGATGCGGTGGTGGCGGAGCGGCTGAAGCACTTCAAACGGTTGAACATCAAGGTGGTGGCAGGCAAACCATTCACCCTGCCGCAGGAGGTCAAAGGCCGGGACCGGGAGGCGGTCATGCAGCAATACACCGACGAGGTGATGTGCCGAATCGCTGCGCTGCTGCCTCCCGAGCGGCGCGGGGTGTATGCGGAGCATCCGAGGCTGAAGGAACTGTTGAAGCCGCAATAAACAAAAGGCCGCCGGCGATCGAACCGGCGGCCTCCTTGTTGCATCGGAATCTTAGCGCGGATCCACCACCCGTCCCATGAACAGGATCGTTCCGCTGGGGACATCCCGGATGACGTAGAAGAAAGGTCGGTCAATGGTCAGGACAACCCCTTGGGGCGGCATGGCTCCGGCCATCATCAGGACGATCGTGGCGGCTGCCGCCTCAGTACCTTTTTCGTCCACGGCAATGAATGCTTTATGGAGCGCATCGCCAATGTAGAGGGTGTGCGTGCCATCCATGCCGGAAAAATCCGCCAGGCTGGGGTCGAAGGCATCCTTCATCCCCATCTGGATCAGCGTGTCGCTCAGCCCGTAAAGGGTCTCGAATGTGAACTTCGGCATGGAGAGGAACACTTTTTGAGTCTGCAGGTCGGTCACGATCTCGTTGTAGCGATCGGCCGTCATGGTTGACTCGAAAGCATTAAAATTCCCGAGGTCCGGCACGATGACCACCATCTCGGTCAGGCCGCCCTTATAGGGCAGGGCCACCGCCTGCCAGCCATCCCCCTCTGCGTAGGAAAACTGCTCCCCCGTTTCCATCCCCATCATGGGCACATTGACCGTTTCACCGTCCAGCAGGGTGAACGATCCGTCCGCAGTCTTATTGGGATCGAACTCATTTTCCCAGGTGGCCTTGAAGTAGATGGCATTTGCCAGCACCAGCCGGGTCGAGGGGTCGGGCATTCCTTGCGGGATGATATCCTGGATGTGTTTGTTGGTCTGGTTGGAAACCCAATCATTGATCTGCTTCCGGGCGTTCTCCGTGGCATGTTCAAAATCCACCAGGTGCATCCCGGCCCCGTAGTTGACAGCCAGCAGGTCAAGGTAATCCGGCAGGAACGACCAGCCATCCTGTCCCCACAGCGAGTTGGCTATATTCAGCTGGAATCGATCCTTCTGGGCCACGTCCGTGGCATGGTCGGGGCGTTGCGTAAGGTCGAGATCCAGCGCGTTGAAGGCAGGATGGAATTGTTCGTCCGCCAGGGTGTAATGCAGCGTTTGTGCCATCTGGCTGGCCGTCTCGCCGCGCGCCCCGCCGTAAACCATGGCAAAGGCCAGCGAAATGCTGTAGGGCGAGAAAACCATGTTCCCGCTCGAGGGGGACAGCTCCTGGTAGAGATCAAAGGCAAAGGCGGTGTTCCCGGCCACCAGCTGCTCCACGTCCGGGGCGGCCACTTCCGGGTTCAGGACGCGTTCCAGTTTGGACTCGGCCACTTTGCCGGGTCTGCAGGCGGATAAGAGTAAGGCGGGGATGATTACAGCGGTGAAGAGGGCGTACAAGCGCTTATTCATCATTTTCTCCTTTCCAGGACAAGCCTGGCTTACCCTAATGATGCTGTTCGCAGCCATTTTGTTCCCAGCTACAAGACAGGCGCCCCGGGCTGGCACGGCAGGAACCGGCCCATGCCCGCCTTCCCCAGCCAGCGCCCGCCATCTACAATGCACTGGCCGCGCAGGAAGACCTTTTCCGGCATGCCGGTCAATTCCCAGCCTTCGTATAGGTTGTAATCCGTCCGCTGGTGGGACATGGCAACGCAATATTTTACTTTTTTATCTGGGTCCCAGATAACAAGATCGGCATCCGCGCCGGGGATCAGCGCACCCTTGCGCGGGTACAGGCCGAAGATCCTGGCCGGGTTGGTGGAGGTGAGTGCCACGAACTGGTTGGCAGTGATCTTCTTTTCACGAACGCCGTTTGTCCAAAGGACCGGTAACCTATCCTCCACTCCGGGCAGGCCGTTTGGGATCCTGGTGAAGTTGTCCCGGCCCAATTCCTTGCCGGGGATGGCAATGGGTTTCCCCTCGTACAGGATCGGCTTTGTGCCATCGTAAAAAAATGGACAGTGGTCCGTGCCAATGGTCTGGATGATCCCATCGGCCAGGCCCTCCCATAGGAGGGCGTTATCAGCGGCAGTGCGGATGGGCGGGGAGCAGATCCATTTTGCCCCGTCCGGGCGGCGCAGGTCATCCTCGCTGAAGAAAAGGTACTGCGGACAGGTCTCGCCCATCACCTTCAAACCGCGTTCACGCGCATACTTGAGCATGTCCACTTCCCCGCCTGTATTCATGTGGACCAGGTACAGCGACGCATCCGCGCTGGCAGCCAGGGCGAAAGCCCGCAGCGCCGACTCGATCGCACCCCAGGCCGGACGGGTTTTGGCGTGCCATTCGGGTGTCAGGTGACCGGCTGCCAGGGCTTCCGCCACAAGAATGTCGATTAGATCCCCGTTCTCTGCATGGAGCATGACCAGCATCCCGTTGTCACGGGCGATTCGAAGTGCCTGGAAGATGCTGTCGTCGTCCAGGCGCAGGCGGCCATTGTAAGCGGTGAAAACTTTTAACGTGGTGATGCCCATCTCACGCAGGGATGGGATCTCTGCAGCGATCTTCCCGTCGAAGCGAGTCAGGTTCATGTGGGCGGAATAATCCACGGCAGCCTTCTCCGCCAATAAATGCCACTGGTCAACTGACGCGCGCAGAGTGGGAAGATCGAATGATACAAAATCAATGACAGTGGTCGTCCCGCCGAACGCAGCCGCCTTCGTGCCGGTGTAATGGTCATCCGAGGAAACCGTCCCGAACATGGGCAGGTCGAGGTGGACGTGCGGGTCCACCCCGCCTG
>CAIQQN010000309.1 GCA_903873975.1 uncultured Anaerolineales bacterium | reverse complement strand
TGCCGGCTTTCATCCTGCCCGCGCCGGAGCAGGTGGCCGTCCGCTTCTGGAAAGCGCTGGTGGATGGCAGCCTGCTTGTCCACACCGCCACCACGCTGGCGGAAGTCCTGCTCGGGCTGCTGGCCGGGACAGCTGCGGCGGTAACGCTCGGCTATGCCATTGCCAAGAGCCGCCTGTTCGAACAGTTGGTATCCCCTTACCTGGTTGCAACGCAAGCCATTCCCATCGTTGCCATTGCCCCGCTGCTGGTCATCTGGTTTGGACCGGGCATCTTCTCCAAGGTTCTGATATGTGCGCTGATCGTCTTCTTCCCGGTGCTGGTCAATACGGTGGTGGGGGTGCGGGCGGTGCCGCCTCCCTTTCATGACCTGATGCACTCGCTGCGCGCCACGCGCGGACAAATCCTGCGCATGCTCGAGCTCCCCGCCGCGCTGCCGGTTTTGCTGGGCGGGTTGCGGATCGGGGCCACGCTTTCGGTCATCGGGGCGGTGGTCGGGGAACTGGTCGGCTCGGACCACGGTCTCGGTTTTCTGGTCAACGTGGGCCGCGGACAGTACGATACGGCGCTGGTCTTTGTCGCAGTGTTCACCCTCATCGCCCTGGCACTGGCGTTATATGGTCTGGTTTCATTATTGGAAAGAAAACTGCTTACCTGGCAGGAAAGATTCGAACGCTGACAGGGTTCTTCCCGTATGCTGTACACAGGAGTATTTTGTGAAAAAAACGATCCGATTGATGATTTTTACAATATTTCTGCTGGCGGCCTGTGGACCAAAACCCACCCCCAGCCTGACCCATATCCGCCTGTCGCTGGGTTACATCCCTAATATCCAGTTCGCCCCACTTTACGTGGCCGCACAGAAGGGTTATTTCGCCGATGCAGGCATTGAGATTGAGTTCGCCTATATGGACGAAAATCAGGCGGCAGCGTTGGTGGGTGCGAATAACCTCCAGTTTGCCGTGGTTTCCGGAGAACAGGTGCTGCTCGCCCGCGCCCAGGGACTGCCGGTGGTCTACGTGGCAGCCTGGTACCAGCAATACCCGGTTTCGGTGATTGCCAAATCTGACCAGGGGATTACCACCCCATCTGACCTGCGCGGCAAGACCATCGGCCTGCCGGGGCCTTACGGAGCCAATTACATCGGCCTGCGCGCCCTGCTCCACGCCGGTGGGCTGAGCGAATCTGATGTGACGCTCGACTCCATTGGCTACACCCAGGTGGAGGCACTGGCGGCGGACCGCGACCAGGCGGTCTCGGTCTACACGAACAATGAGCCGGTCCAATTGCGCGCCCAGGGTTACACCCTGACCGAACTGCGCATCGCTGATTACGTCCAACTGGCCTCCAACGGGCTGATTACCAACGAGACGACCGCTGCCGGGAACCCCGACCTGGTGCGGGGCATGGTTGCCGCTTTGTTGCACGGCCTCTCCGATACCATTGCAGACCCGGAGTCTGCTTACCAAATTTCCCTGGGTTACGTGGATACCCTGGCTCAGGCCGACACTGCCCTGCAAAAACAAGTGCTGGCGACCTCGATTGACTTGTGGAGGACCGACCGGTTGGGAGAATCCAATCCGGCTGCTTGGGAAAATATGCAGGCGGTGTTGCTGGATATGGGCTTGCTAACCCAACCGCTGGATTTGTCGAAGGCGTTCACGAACGAATTTGTACCATGATTTCTGTAGTATGGGCGACTCATGAGTCGCCCATACACACAGTCACCCCTGCGCAGAATTCTATGACTGACCCCATCCTCACCGTCCATGAATTGAGCGTCACCTTCCCCGACCGCAACGGGAGTCTGGACGCGCTCGACACGGTCTCCTTCACCGTCCAGCCGCGTGAATTCGTCTGTGTGCTGGGGCCTTCGGGTAGCGGTAAATCCACCCTGCTGCGCATCCTGGCCGGGTTGCTCGAACCAACTTCCGGCTCATTCACCTTTGCTGGTGGAACGCCGAAGATAGGCATGGTCTTCCAGGAATCCAACCTGATGCCCTGGCGGACGGCGCTCGAAAACATCACCCTGCCGCTCGAGCTGCAAAGTGTCCCGGCGGACGAGGCTCATGCCCGCGCCCAGGAGTTGATCGACCTGGTTGGTTTGCAGGGATTTGAATCCTCCTGGCCGCGCGACCTTTCCGGCGGGATGGCCCAGCGCGTGGCCATCGCCCGCGCCCTGGTCCACGACCCGGACATTCTCCTGCTCGATGAACCCTTTGGCTCGCTGGATGCCCTGACGCGCGAACGCATGTGGACCGAACTCTCGCGCATCTGGCAGATGCGCCAGAAGACGGTGCTGATGGTGACACACTCCATCGGCGAGTCGCTCTTTCTGGCTGACCGCGTCCTGGTGCTGACGCAGCGGCCCGGCAGGATCAAGCTGGATTTGGAGGTAGATTTGCCCCGTCCGCGGGTGGATGAGATGCGCTACACCGCCCACTTTGGGAAGCTGGCGCGACGGCTGAAAGAGGCGATCGGATAAAAACAAATCTTCCGAAGGGTCTGATCCTTGCCCGTGCTGGAACCGGGACTACCGTCGGAAATTTTTTATTCGTTGAAGGTTATTTTCCCACCCAGATCCACCCCAAAACTGTCAACGGGATGAAAAACAGCAACACAGATAGAGTCCCGGCGAGAGCCCCATGGCCCTCGCGTTCGTCAACCAGTTTTACGGATGGGTAGAATCCCTCCAGCTTCCAGCGCGGGCCGCCGAACCAGGCGAAGAGCAGGCCGCCTAGCAGCCCGCCAATGTGCCCCCAGTTATCCACGCCGGTAGTGGTGAAACCGATCAGCAGGTTGACACCTGCAATGTAAACCAAATTCATCAGCGACCGGTTGACGCGGTTCCCCAGGAGTGCCCGGTTTTGTATGATAAAAACGCCTTCAGCGGAGATCAGCCCGAAGATGGCCGTTGAAGCTCCCAACGATGGACTTACTGTCAGCAGAAAGGACATCACATTCCCGGCGTAACCGGAAAGGAAATAGAGCAGCAGGAATCGTCCGTGACCGTAACGCGCCTCAATGCCGCGTCCAAAAATGAACAGGGCGTACATGTTGAAGGCGATATGCAGAATGGAAGCGTGCAAAAAAACTGGTGTGATCAGCCGCCAGAGTTGGCCGAGGCGAATGAGGGCGTCATCCTTGACGCCTAAAGCAGTAACCACGTCGGCATTGAGCAGGTTTTGTCCGGCGAGCTGCAGGAGGTAGACCAAGGTAGTTACCACCAGGAGGGTGTAAGTGGCGTACGGCTTCACGCTCGGCACGGCCACCTGAACCGGGCGCGGCGGCTGTGTCTGAGGAAATTGTTCTGGGGTCGGATTCTGGTTCATTTCTCTCCAAATAAAAATTCTTCTCTATGGGGGACCTATAAACTCACCTTGCGTGGATTTACCCGGTGGTGTTCGGCCTGGATGATGGCGGCCACCGTGTCCACTGTCTCGTCCAGGTGGCCATCCGCGTTGACGATAACATAGTCAAACTCGGCGGCACGCTTGAGTTCCTGGCGGGCAGTGGCAATGCGCAGGCTCAGATTCTCCGCAGTCTCGGTCTGGCGGGCTTTCAACCGTCTCACCAGCGAATCCTCGCTCTCGGTTGTCAGGAAGATGAGCACTGCCTCCGGCGCCAGTTTTCGGACGGTGGTCGCTCCCTGCACATCCAGGCGCATGATCACATCCTGGCCTGAAGCCAGCGCATCCCGCACCTGTTGCTTGGGGATGCCTTTGTAGTCATTGTAGACGATGGCATACTCGATCAACTCTTCATGCTCGATCATGCGGGCGAACTCTTCCTTCGAGACGAAGTAATAATCCACCCCATGCGTCTCCTCGGCGCGGCGCGGGCGGGTGGTGGCCGTCACGACGTAGTGCATCGGCAGGTTGCGCCCCTTAAGGCCATGCAGGACGCTGTCCTTGCCAACGCCTGACGGCCCGGAAATGACGATCAACAGAGGCTGGGGGTTGTGAAGATTGAATTCGGAATCAGGCATGGCTGTATTGTACCAGACGGCGGATGGAGTAAAATACAAGGTACTGCGTAAATATTTGAGCCCTGGTTTTGTTTCTCATTCCTTTTTGACTGCTTTGGTTTAGAAATTTATCCAAGGAGCAGTAAAGCCATGCCGCTTTATGATTACTTCTGCCTGGACTGCCAAAAACGCTTTGACGTGTTTATGACTTACGCCGAATACGGCACTCGACCAATGACCTGCTCTGCCTGTGGGAGCAGGAACGTCCGCCGGCGGATCCCGCGCGTGCGCGTGGCGAAATCGGACGAGAGCCGTATGGACTCGCTCGCCGGGGATTTCTCCGACCCTTCCGCCCTGGCTGGTCTCGAAAACGATCCGCAGGCCATGGGCCGCATGATGCGCAAAATGGGAAAAGAAATGGGCGAGGATGTCCCGCCCGAATTTGGCGAAGTGGTGGACCGGCTGGAAAAAGGACAAAGCCCCGAGGAGATCGAAAAGGAATTGCCGGATCTGGGGGCGGAACCTGGCGGAGGCGAGGCTGACTTTTAACACAACTGGGCGACCCAATCCGGGCCGCCCAGTGTTTCAGGATCGATTGCACTATTGGGCAGGGACGATATCCAGAACCATTTCGGTCTGGCTGCGTTGAAGGGTGAACTGCATGGCCCCAATGGTGGTCTGTTGTTGACCTCCCACCGGCACTGCAGCATATTCCTGGGTCAACCAGGTGATGAAGGGGATGTGTGCGCCTGGCGGCAGGAAGCCGGCGAAGAGAATGGTGACCAGACCCATGCCCTGGTCGACGGTGGCCTGCTGGTCAGTGCGGGGGATGGTGACTGTTATTTTGCCGATATTACAAGGATCGCCGATGAATACGGCAGAAAAGCCATTGGCAATATCCTGGAAGGAGGCCGCTGCGGTGGAAGTGAGCGTGGCTGTTGAAGCAGTTTGACCATCCACAGTGCCGTCTGTAAAAGTGAACTGGTTGGTGATCTGAAGCACGGTCTTGATTGTATCCAAGGAAATCCCCAGCCCGCCACTGGTGGGGGTGGTGGAGGAACAATTACTGGAAGATTGTGCCGCTCCGACCGTTTCCATGGCTCCGAGAACGGTGGGTGCGCCGGTTAATATGCCGGGGAGCTGGGTGGCTGCCTGTTGGATGCCATTGGTCAAGCCGCAGGCCAGAATAAACAACATCACGAGAGGGATGGCAAGAAAACGAGTAAGACGCATATTATCAGCTCCTATTTATATAAATAACACCATAATTATTTCATTCGGCAATATTACCCACCCATTTTTATATTGAATTACGATTTATGGCCATGCTAATTTCTTGATGATGGTCTCTCTTAATTCCTCTTGTACACTCCTCCACTCTCTTCCAGCATCCACCACCACCCACCTCTTCGGTTCCTGTTTCACCATATCCAGGTACCCTGCCCGCACGCGCTTATGGAACTCCAGCGTGTACGCGTCCAGCCGATTCCATTCCTGGCTCTTTGTCTTTCTGCCAATCCCGATCTCCACATCCACGTCCAAAAGGATCGTCAAATCCGGAGCCAGCCCGCCGGTGGCGTATTTGACCAGGACGCGCACCTGCTCCAGATCCTGCTGGTGGCCGTAGCCCTGGTAGGCGATGGTCGAGTCGGCGTAACGGTCGGAGAGCACGATCTCGCCCAGTGCCAGCCGTGGCCTCACGACCTGCTCGACGAACTGCGACCGTGCCGCCTGGTAGAGCAGAGTCTCGGTGCGCGGGTGCATTTCTGTGTTCTTCAGGCTGTGCAGAACTTCGCGAATTTGCTCGCCGATGGACGTTCCGCCCGGTTCACGCGTGGGGAAAACAGCGTAGCCCTTCTCGCGCAGGTATTCCACGAGATAAGGGACGTGGGAGGTCTTGCCGGAGCCTTCGGGGCCTTCGAGAGTGATGAACACAGGTTATTAGTAGGGGCACGAGATTATTGTGCCCCTGCCCTTTATTCCCTGAAAATCCTCACATGCCTTCTGGGTTCTTTCCCGTACGAATGCGAGACCAGCTCTGCATCGCGTGCCAACTCGTGCTGGAGACGGCGCACGGTGGATGGGCCGGGCGGCAGGTCTACCCAGCGCTCTCCGTTCAGCACCGCCGCAATGGCGGCCTGCGCTTGTGTTTTAACATCGTCCATCTCGCCTGCCGCGGGGACTACTTCAGACAGGTTGAACAGATCGCTCAGGAACTGCTCCATCTGGCTGACCGTGTTGGCCCGCAGCACAAAAATTGGCACGCCGCGCTGCTCGGCCTGCATCACCGCCTGCTGGCGGTCGCGGTAGTAGGAGCGCAGCGTCACCAGCACATCCGCCTCGCCGGCATCCTTCACAAAAAGCGCCGGGACGCCCATGCGTTTGGCCAACTGGATCAACCGGTCGCGCGCCACGCCAAACGGGTAGACCCGCACGGCTTGGAGCGGCGTGTGGCGGGATTCGACCACGGGACCGGACACATTCACCGAGGCGGCGGAGGGGCTGTCGGCGTCGGACCGATTCGGGCGGATTGAATTCCGGCGCGGTCCGGTGGTATTCCCGTTCTCGATGCGGAATTCCGAATTGGGTTTTGATTTTGGATTGGGTTTGGTTTTCTCGATCTGGATCTTGCCCTCGGCATCCCGGCTGCGAATCTCCGGCGGGAGCGGATAGCCGCGCAGGAGCGAATCAACCGAGGCGGCGATGTCCTTGTGGACGGCGAAACGGTCGCGCTGCTGGATCTCGACCAGCACGTCAAAGGTGGGCGGGGAGCGTCGTTCGAGCACCGTTTTCTGGGTGCCGCGCCGCCGCGCTTCTTCGTCGGAAAGAGTAACGGCTTCGATGCCTCCGATCAGGTCGGAAAGGGTCGGGTTGAGCAGCAGGTTGTCAATGGTCCGGCCGTGCGCTGTGCCGATGAGCTGGACGCCGCGCTCGGCGATGGTACGGGCCGCGGCGGCTTCCAGTTCGCGCCCGATTTCGTCGATCACGATCACTTCCGGGTTGTGGTTTTCCACCGCCTCGATCATCACCTCGTGCTGGAGCATGGGCTCGCGCACCTGCATGCGGCGGGCCTTGCCAACTGCCGGATGCGGCACGTCGCCGTCGCCGCCGATTTCGTTGGATGTGTCCACCACGATGACGCGTTTTGATTCCGCCAGTATGCGGGCGGCCTCGCGCAGGAGTGTGGTCTTGCCCACGCCCGGGCGGCCTAGGATGAGCAGGCTCTTCCCCGACTCGACGATATCCTGGATGATATCCACCGTCCCGTAAACTGCGCGCCCGACGCGGCAGGTGAGACCAACGATGTGGCCGCGCCGGTTGCGCAGACAGGAAATACGGTGCAGGGTGCGCTCAAGTCCGGCGCGGTTGTCCGCGTCGAACTCGCCGACGCGTTCAACCACATGGTCGAGCTCGGCGCGTGTGATTTCCTTGTTGATCAAAATCATCTCGCCCTGAACGTAGCGCGCCGTGGGGACGCGCCCAAGGTCGAGGATGATCTCGAGCAGGTTATCGTAATCGTTGGCTTTATGGACGGCTTCGACGATATTGCCGGGCAGAACGCCGAGCAGGGCGTCGAGGTCGTCGGTGATTCTGAGTTGGGTCATAGAAAACAAGTTATCAGTGAAGTAATCGGTGGGAGGCCTTAATTTCTAGCCATCCGCCTTTAAAAGCAAATCAGCATCAATCAAATCTTGTGGGCGGCCTGAAGCTCGCTTGGCAGCGATCAAATCTTGTTTGGAAATGAAGCAGATTGATATATCATCAAAAACCACTTCATTCCGCCTTTGCCAGCATTCTTCGAATTCCGCTCCAGGGATGCCCATCAGGAGATCCACGCGGACGGGCGGGACACCCATCTGAAAAAAATAGCCTTCTTCAGAGAAATCTTTGACCGTCAAATTCTCCAGCGGCGCTCCAAACTCGCGCAGGGATTTATAAATCATCTCCGCATTAACAGGTTCCGTACTGACCCACACATCAAGATCTTTGGTGAATCTTGGTTCGGCATATTGAACCACCGCATAGCCGCCAATCACCAGGTACTTAACGCGGTTGGCGTTGAAAATTCGCAACAGATCGCTGAAGTCGGAGTTGACGAACATCCTTCCCCTTCACCTTTGCGGCAAAAACGATTAGTTCCCAGACGGCGTCAAAGCGGGCTTGGGGTGGCTGCGCCTGCCAGTATTTCAGGTCGAACGACCTGTCCATCTCTTGGATCTTGCCTTTGCGCACAAAAACTTCTCTTTTCATATCTGGTATTGTATCACGCACCACCAGCCAGCGTTCATTTTTCACTTTCGATGCGGCTTACCGGTGCGGCAGGTTTCGCTTTTACCAGCGCCTTTTCCATCACCGAGACCGCCTGCGGCTCTTTGATGGTCTTTGCCAGCCGCCTGACCATCACAGCCTGTCGCGGCCCGGCTTCGGCTCCCAGGTCTTCGAGCACGGTTTCGAGCCAGGCCTGGTAGGAGCGCACGCAGACATAAACCGGCCGGCTGCCCCAGCCTGGCATCCCGGCCAGCCGGTCGGGTCCGCACCCGGATTCGGGCGGGATGAGCGGCTGGATCCAGACTCCTGCGGGTCCGCTGTTGACCGCAACATAAGCCTGCAGATTCCCCTCCAAGCGGCATACCAGGCCTGAGGCTTGTTTTGGCAAAGCATCCACCGGTTGGATCAATGCCGGGACGATCTGCCCGTGCAAAGCTTGGACGGCCGGCCAGTCGGTCTCTTCGGCCTCGCGCCAGGAACCACCTTCATTGGGCTTTTCCATTTTGGGTAGTTTCCAAACGCGCTGCCAGGCATACATGGCAAAACCCACCTGTCGCAATGACCTGAAGGCCGGGGAATTCTCATCCACTTCAGCCAGCAGGTGGAATGCGCCCCAGTCCCCGGCTTGCGTCGCCAGGTGATCCAGGAGAGAAAGGGTTAGATTGTTGGTGTTCTCCTTCGGGGCGAGGAAGGTTAGCCAGGCGGAGGTTTCATCTCCATCCAAAATAACCTGTCCCATCAGCGAGTCGCCGTTTTCGGTGGCCACGGCGGTGTATATATATCGACGCGGATTCAAGTACGAGAGCAGAGCCATCGCGCCGAACGGGTTGCCGCGCGTCAGGAGGCGGGCGCTATGGAGCGGTAAAACATCGCGGCGGTAGCGGGACAGGAGTGGCAGGTCGAGCAGATCGAGCGGGCGGACAGTCATTTTGCAAATGATAGAAAATATTGGTGGAAGCGGGTATCCTGTGTCAGTTCCGGGTGGAACGAGGTGGCTAATAATTTTCCTTGCCGGGCGGCCACGATCCTTCCATCTGGCAGGGTGGATATCACTCTGGCAAGCCCCTGCACGGACTCGATGATCGGGGCGCGAATGAAAATGGCGTGGTAGGGGCGGCCTTCACCCAGGTCGGGGATGACGAGGTCGGCTTCGAACGAGTCCACCTGGCGGCCAAAGGCGTTGCGCTCGACGGTGATGTCCATGATGCCAAGCAGGGGCTGGCTGCGGCGGGCATCCCTTGAGAGGAAGATGGCTCCGGCGCAGGTGCCCCAGATGGCATGAGTTTTGCCAAACTCGCGCAGTGGCTCCAGCAAGCCAAAATCCACTGAAAGTTTACCGATGGTGGTGGATTCGCCACCGGGCACGATGAGACCGTCCAGCCCGTCGAGATGAGGCGGCAGGCGCACTTCGGCGGTCTCAACACCGAGGCGCTTGAGCATGACGATGTGTTCGGCGAAATCTCCCTGGATGGCTAAAACACCTATTTTCATGGATGATTACCTGATCACCATCCTCTACCGGCGATCTTCTCGCCTTCCGGCATCTGGGAAACGTTGCGCCCCACCATCGGTTCGCCGAGATTCTTGCTGACTTCTGCCAGGATGGACGCGTCGGTGTAGTGTGTCACGGCCTTGACGATGGCCGCCGCGCGCCTGGCCGGGTCACCGGACTTGAAGATGCCCGATCCAACGAACACGCCGTCCACGCCTAGTTGCATCATCAGAGCCGCATCCGCCGGAGTAGCCACGCCGCCTGCGGCGAAGTTGACCACCGGCATGCGGCCCAGTTCCTTGGTCTCTTTGACCAGTTCGTAGGGCGCGCCGATTGTCTTGGCATAGGCCATCAATTCCTCGTCAGCCATGCCGGTCAGGCGGCGGATCTCGCCCAACACGGCGCGGGCGTGACGGACGGCCTCGACCACGTCGCCAGTCCCGGCTTCGCCCTTGGTGCGGATCATCGCCGCGCCCTCTCCCACCCGTCGCAGAGCCTCACCCAGGTTGCGGCAGCCGCACACGAACGGGACCTTGAAGTTATGCTTCAGGATATGGTTCTCCTCATCCGCTGGGGTCAATACTTCAGACTCGTCAATGTAGTCCACGCCGATGGCTTCGAGGATCTGCGCTTCCACGAAATGACCGATGCGGCACTTGGCCATGACCGGGATGGTGACCGTGTCCATGATCTTGAGGATCAAGTCAGGGTCTGACATGCGCGCCACGCCGCCCTGGGCGCGGATATCCGCCGGGACACGTTCCAATGCCATGACGGCGCATGCGCCCGCCTCTTCCGCGATCCTGGCGTGTTCGGGCGTGACCACATCCATGATAACGCCGCCCTTGAGCATTTGGGCTAAACCTTTTTTCACGGCAAAAGTACCGGTTTGTTGTTCCATAACAATACTCCTTTCAAATGATAAGCGTCCCGATTCTACCACTGGTTCCGATTCAAAAACGATTCCCCAGGAACCAGGACCGCTGTAGCGGTCCGTGGTGAAAATACGCTGCCGGTCTTGCGGCGGGAGAGAGGGGATTTTGCCACAACGCCTCCTATTAACCCCATCGCCGCCGCGCTTCACAGGGAACGGTTTTCACATACTCGGGGTTTGGGGTGTTGGCGGACGGCAAAGCTGTCCGCCAACACCCCAAGATCTTCTTCTAGCCGAGGCGGCGTTTGCGAAGCAGCCCCGTGGACCACGCCGCCTTGGGGCGGGGTGGAGGTTGGGATTCTCAGGCTTTCCGACTTTGTGAAAGGCCTGATCCCCAGGGAACCAGGTCTTGACAAAATCAAGAAACGGTATACAATTAGTACAATGATACAATTATACAATGAGACAATGATACAATATTACCTATGAACCTCGAAATTGATTTTCGTTCCGGTATCCCGATCTATCTTCAGGTGGTCGAGCGCATCAAAGAGCGCATCGCTGTCGGACAGTTGAAACCAGGCCTCCAGTTGCCTACTGTCCGCTCCCTGGCTCTGGAGTTGCGCGTAAATTTTAACACGGTCGCCCGTTCCTACCGCATTCTGGACGAAACCGGCATCATCTCCACTCAGCAAGGACGCGGCACCTATGTCATGAACATACCCCCGCCCGAAGTTTCCGAAAAAATCCGCCAAAAAGCACTGAAGGCGCTGACCCGGCGATATCTGGCGGATGCGGAACGGCTTGGCGCCTCGCCGGAGGAACTGGACCAAATCCTGAAAGAGCCGTTAACTCATTGGCAGCAAACCGGCCACCTGCCGGAACCTGAACCTGATAACGAATAAAAGGAGAATAATATGAGCCCCACTAATGTTGTAAAAGATCTGAGCCTGCGGCCGCAAAGCCGCCAGAAGCCCGACCTGCATATTCCTGGCGTGGCCGGAGCGCTGTTTGCCATCTGCCTGCTGGCCGACGTCCTCGGTACGATCTTGATGACCCAAAACAGCGTTTTTAACGATGCCTGGGCGGGAGTCTGGTCTGTTGCCTGGCTTCTGCTGGGCATATTCTTTATGTTCTCACTCAAGATCGCATCGCAGTGGGAGAAGGCTGTTGTACTACGCCTGGGCAAGTTCCATAAACTGGCCGGGCCAGGAGGCTTCTGGGTGTTGCCGATCATTGACACCCTTGCCAACTGGATCGACCACCGTGTCATGGTCACGCCCTTCTCTGCTGAGAAAACGCTGACAAAAGATACCGTCCCCGTGGACGTGGACGCAGTCCTGTTCTGGGTCGTCTGGGATGCCGAAAAGGCTGCCCTCGAAGTTGCCGATTACCGCGCCGCCATCGCCTGGGCCGCTCAGACCGCCCTGCGCGAGATCATTGGGCAGAGCGTTTTGGCCGATATTCTGGTCGGTCGCGCAAAAATGGATGCCGACCTGCAGAAGATCATTGATGAACGCACCACACCCTGGGGTATCACCGTCCAGTCAGTGGAAATTCGCGATGTGATCATCCCGCCTGATCTTGAAGATGCCATGTCCCGCCAGGCGCAAGCGGAACGCGAACGCCAGGCGCGCGTCATCCTGGGCGAGTCCGAGATGCAGATTGCCGACTCCTTCGCCGAGGCTTCCAAAGCCTACATCCATAATCCCACTGCCCTGCACCTGCGCGCCATGAACATGCTCTTCGAAGGTCTCAAGGAAAAAGGAGCGCTGGTCATTGTCCCCAGCAGTGCAGTTGATACAATGAACCTGGGCGGTCTCAGCGGCATGATTTCGCTGGCGCAGCAGAACTTGCCCAAGAAAGAGAAATAGTAACACGATAATGGGACGGCAGTCCATCGCCGTCCCGGAGAACAGGTGGTTATTACACAAGGAGCTCCATCGATGAAAAGCAAGATACCAACGGCGCTTTTGATCGCCACGATTGTCACGACCTCATTCCTGACCAGTTGCCAGCCTCCCAAGCCGGCGGCCCTATCCAATGACCAGGTTGTCCAGGTAGTTGACAATACCCTCAGGGCGATCGATGCGGGTGACTACCAGAGTTTCACGCAGGATTTCAGCGAGGATTTGAAAAATGCTATTGACGAGGCGAAGTTCACGAGCCTGGCTGACATGCTCCTGAAAGCCAGCGGAAAATATATCTCCTGTGCAGGCTCGGAGCCGGCTCTCTCGAACAAACAGGGCTATGCCCTCTATCGCCTGGCTTGCAAATATGAACTGGAAAGCGTCATGGTGACAATGACGTTCAAAGTGGATGGCGACCATGTCGAAGGCCTGTTCTTTGACTCGACCAACCTTCGCAAAGCCAGCCAATAAAAATATCACTGGATCCAGGTTTCACGTGGAACATCACCCGGCTATGCATTGATCAATGTTACTCGAAGCCAGGATTAAGATCGAGAGGAAAAAACGACAGGTTACATCTTTCATTGGGAACCGCCCAATTCATCCTCTACCAGTATATCGTTGAAAGGATAAACGTTGTGGACCTCTCCAAATTTCAGCAATTCATCCCGTACTTGGTACCGGTGCTGATCATCCAGCTGGTTTTGATGATCACTGCTCTCGTTGACCTCATCCGCCGCGAACATACCCGCGGCCCCAAATGGATCTGGGTGCTGGTCATCCTGCTGGTCAGCAACATCGGTCCCATCATATATTTTGTTGCAGGCAGAAAGGACGAATGATCCAGAATGATCCAAACGGAAAATCTTCACAAGCATTATGGCGCCGTTCATGCGCTGGACGGGCTGAACATGACCGTCGAGACGGGGACCGTGTTTGGCTTTCTCGGCCCAAATGGATCCGGGAAGACGACAACCCTGCGCATCCTGACTGGGCTGGCGCGCCCCACTTCTGGCCGGGCAAGCGTTGCAGGCTTGGACCTTGCCTCTGATGGCTGGTCCCTTTCTCGCCGCATCGGTTTTCTACCCGAGGAGCCGGCCTTCTACCCCTGGATGACCCCGCGTGAGTTTCTCGACTACCTGGGTCGCCTGCACGGACTTTCCCCTTTGGAACGCTCGACTCGTACGAAAGAACTACTCGAATTGGTCAACCTGGTTGAGGCTGGGAAACGCCGCATCGGCGGTTTCTCGAAAGGGATGCGCCAGCGGCTCGGTATGGCTGCTGCCCTCGTCCACCGCCCCGAGGTCCTGTTGCTGGACGAACCGGTCAGCGCCTTGGATCCGGTCGGGCGCAAGGAAGTCCTCGAACTCATCGAAACCCTGGGTGGGCAGTGTACTGTCCTGATGTCCAGCCATATCCTGGCGGACGTGGAACGCGTCTGCAGCGTCGTCGGGATTATTGCCAAAGGCCGGATGATCGTCCAATCGCTGCGTGAAGCCTTGATGGAGCATTACGCCCAGCCGGTCTTCGAGGCTGAAACCGCAGACAAACCGTCTGCCCGCCGCTGGGCGGACACGCTCAAGGTCCAGCCGTGGGCTGCTGCTGTCAGCGTGACTGGGGATGTGCTTCGCATCACCGTCAAAGACATCGCCCTCGCCCGCAGGGAACTGTTGGCTTCCGCTGTGGCGCAGGAGGTCGTGCTTCGTCGTTACGAGGAGACGCGGCCGTCGCTGGAAGATGTATTCATGCAGCTTGTGGACAAGGAGGCGGCGCAATGACCTTCCTCATCGTGCTTCGCAAGGAACTGACCGAACATTGGCGCACCAAACGGTTCTTGATCGTGGCGGCAATACTGGTAGTCTTTGGGCTGACTTCGCCGCTCCTGGCAAAGTTCACACCCGAACTGCTCAAGACCATCCCCAATGTACCTGCCGCTGTGGCCGCTTTGATCCCCACGCCTTCGGTGGCGGACGCGGTCGGGCAGTACGTTAAGAATATGGGCCAGTTCGGGGTTTTGCTGGCGCTGCTGATGACCATGGGTGTGGTTGCGCAGGAAAAAGAGCGCGGCACGGCAGCCATGATGCTGACCCATCCGGTCTCGCGTCTGAATTTCCTGCTTGCCAAGTTCATGGCGCTGGGGATCATGTTTGCTGTCAGCCTGGCTGTAGCCGCTGTCGGCTGCTGGTACTACACAACCTTGTTGTTCGCCGCGTTGCCTTGGGGACCTTACCTGGCGCTGAACGGATTGATCCTGGTGGTCTTCCTCGTTTACATTTCCGTGACGCTGCTGTGCAGTACGCTCGTCCGCACCCAGGGCGCTGCAGCGGGATTGGCATTCGCCGCTATGATCGTCATAGCGGGCATCGGTTCCCTGCCGCGTGTTGGTGATTATTTCCCCGGCCGTCTGTTCAGTTGGGGGGCATCCCTGGCGCTGGGCGGAACTGAAACCGCCTGGCTCGCCTTTGGGATCAGCCTGGGGATCATAGCCGCGGCTTTGATCGTTGCCTTCCTTGTCTTCCGCCGCCAGGAAGTGTAATCCATAGTTTCACGTGAAACGTTCAAGCATTCAAACGTTATAGAACTGGAGATTGAAATGGCTGAACAGACCGTACAATGGGAATATCGTGTCCTGACCATCGGCAACGCTTTCGGGACAAAAGACGAATATATCGAAGCCACATTGAACGAATGGGGTATGGAAGGCTGGGAGGCGATCCACGTCTACACTCCCAGCCAAAACAACAAGGTCACCCTTGTCGCCAAGCGCCAGGTCACCAGCGCATCACGGCGCTTGCGTTCCATGCCGTAAAATGTTGACGGACACCGGTAAACAGGGAGCTTTACAGGCTCCCTGTTTTTGTCATATTCAAAGCAGAACATATGTTCTGTTTAAGGAACAGATTTACTCATACCTGACAGCTTCCGCAGGAAGAACTCGTGCCGCTAACCAGGCTGGATACAACCCTGCCAGGCTTCCGACCAGAAAGGGCAGTCCTACTCCTGCCAGCCCAACCCATAGCAGCCCAAGTGATAAAACACGATAAAGAATTATATACACACATAGCCCGATAAAAGTTCCCGCCAAACCTCCCATCAAGCCAATCACAATTCCCTCTGTTAGGGGGAGTTGGATAACGACGCTATTTCTCCAACCAAGCGCCTTCAGTACTCCGATTTCACGGCGTCTTGATCTTACGCTTGCTATTAGATTGTTTGTCACCGATAACCCAGATAGCAGGAGGCCGACTCCAGCTATGGCAAGTTGAAATGGTTTCACCTCCACCAATATAAACTCTCCTAAAAGTGTTCCGCTAAATGCGCCTTGCTGTTCCAGCAATACTCCGAAAAATAATGTTAGAAGGCCTGCCGAAAGTGCCGCGTTAAATACGTTCAGTAATGTCCGAGCAAACCTTCGCAGGAGCCCTTCCCACGCGTATGCCCAAACCCCACCGATCACCTTTGCTCCACCGTTCAAGTGTTGCCTTATGTTTCCCTGCTGCAACCCCACAATCGGCGGCACGAGTGCCGCGGCCCATGCCGGATATAACCCACCAATTAGGGCCAGCAGCACTATTCCTACCAGCATGGCCGCTAACAATTGCAGGGAAGGAACCTGCCACCCGAAGACATGAGCTGCTCCCAGCGCCCCCAGCCCACCCAATATCGAAGCCAAAACTGCTGCTAAGAGTGTTTCGCCCATCATTTGACGGAAGATGATTGTCGATCGCCAACCCAACGCTTTTTGTAGTGCTATCATCCATCGTTTTGCTTCCATGCCTGCCCAGGCTGTATCCAGGGTATAAAAGCTGCCAATTACTAACAATGCCCCCAACAGGAGCCAGTGTCCGGCTTGCACTTTCTTCTGATATGCCACTGTGACATTCTTTTGAATCCATTGCTCCTCTACATATCCAACTCCGGGCGCATGCACCAGCACCTTTGTGGGAGAGGAGCCAACCATGATATCGACATCAAGATTAGTGCGGCGGACAATCTCGCTGGCTACAGCTTCGATCTTACGCTGGTTCGAGGGTGTGAGTTCATCTATCCCAGCTACCCTCACTCGAATTGCGCTGATGGAGTCGTCTCCGCGCAAGGCTCGTGCTGCCTCTAACGTGGTCAGGATCAGTGGTGGAGATTGGATGTAACCTGCCGGGTTATTCGTTGGAAGCAGTTCCTTGGGTGGGTCAACCGGGTTGCCTTGTTCGTTATACACTAATTGGACCACTGGTGGATAGTAAGTTTCCAGCGGCACACGATTTACATCCATCGGTTTGGGCAGTCGTGTGATATCAAATGTCCCAATATAGTCGTTCCGGTAGCCAGCGTTCAATCTCAATGAATCTGTCATCGCATTGATGGAATTCCCTATAACCAATAGGCGATACAATTTTACAGAACAAGTCGGACAACTCGTGTCATAGTGAACTTCCGGCATGACAATTTCCAAAGCCAATCGCCCAGAATTAAATGGATTAACGATCTCTTGGTAATTTAGGGCCGCTGGCAGGCCCCATAAAGCTGATCCAGCAAAAACCTTTGGTCGTTTAATATTCTTGAGGAGGTTCTGATAAGACCAGGCACTATCAGTCGTTTGTGTATCAACTGTCGCACTTGGAAGCGAAGCTAAGAATCCAATACCACCGTGAGTCATTAACTCACTATAAGTATTGACACCCAAAGGAAGAGACAACCGTTTCAGAGTGGCTTGAACTGTCATCTCGATATAAGGAGTGTCGTTTACCAACATTGGCAAATTGATTTCTACTTCTGGACAGGGATCAACCTCACAGAACGAATGAACATTCAAATATGGGACTGGTGAGAGTGGCTCATTATCTTTCAGATATTCGCCATTTATTACTGCTTTGTCTATACCGATTAGTTTTGCTTCTTGGGACGGTTCTATGCCAGCTACCAAAATACCCGTTTGGTATTTATTTGAACTCATTGTATCTGGGGGTGGATTTACGTGTAAGGTGACACCGTTGGAATCCTGATTTCCATTCATTGGCTCGCCGGGTGAAATTAAATAATAACTGACTTGTGTACGATCAGGAGTACCTGGATCCCCAAATTGATACTTTTCTTCGAGAACATAAGCTCCCGGTTCTGTTATTTGTCCAATTGGTTTTGTATCACCTAGCCAGGTAAAGTAGCCAACTGTGGCAATAGGAGCTGCGACATCCACCCCAGGAATCGATTCGATTTGTTCAAATTGTTGAAAGGATATCCCTCCATTGATGCCTGATAAATAGTCCGCCTCTACCAACCCATATTTATTTTCTACAGAGGTTCGCGAATTTGTTGGGCGCACTAATATGTCATAGGTTGTACGCCAGAATTGCCTCAGGTTTTGGTTGGCCGCTATCAATGTAGATTGCGAAGCAGATATCCCTGCAATAGCAAAGAAGGATGTAATTGCTAGTCCAATGAATAAGGCGATGAAATGAGAACTGTATTTTCGGGCTGATGTCTTGATACTCATGATCTCATTTTCCTTCACAATTAACCAATCGCCCGTCCCTAATTAACACAGCTCGATCTGCCTGATCTGCAATCACCGGGTCATGCGTGGCAAGGATAAAGGTGATTCCCTGCTGCTGGTTTAAATCTCTTAATAATCCCAATACTTCTTGCCCAGATGAAGAATCCAGATTCCCGGTTGGCTCGTCTGCAAGAATCAAGCAGGGATGATTAATAAGTGCCCTTACTATTGCT
The DNA here is from genome assembly GCA_903873975.1 of uncultured Anaerolineales bacterium. Taxonomy (GTDB): domain Bacteria; phylum Chloroflexota; class Anaerolineae; order Anaerolineales; family Villigracilaceae; genus UBA877. The sequence continues at coordinate 10,987 of CAIQQN010000309.1, read as the reverse complement.
GTCCGCTGCTGTTCCCCGCCTGAAAGTTGTCCCGGCAAGTGGTTAATCCTATTTTCCAGTCCTACATTTTCAAGCAATTCCTTCGCACGGTCGGTCAATCTAAATGGTAGTTTACGTCGAAATGGGAGTAGGGGCAGGATCACATTTTCCAATACGGTCAATGTCGGTACCAGATGAAACAATTGGAAAATAAATCCAATTTTCTCTCGGCGAAAATCTGCTAATGCGTTTCCTTTCAACGTGGATATATCCACCTTATCCAGAATGACCTGCCCACTCGTAGGACGATCAAGTGTGCCGATGAGGTTGAGCAAGGTGGACTTTCCTGATCCAGAAGGCCCCCTGATCACAAGGAATTCCCCTTGAAAAACGTGCATGGTCACATTATCCAGGGCTTGAACACCTGCCCCGTCGCTATACATTTTGGACAAATTTTTCGTTTGTACCAGGATTTCTTTTGTTCCCAATAGAAGCCTCCTTATAAATACAAAAAGTAATGATATTAGTGTGCTGATTCAGCCATGCGAACCAAATCCTGAGAAGAAACCTCAGAAGGAGCGATCAGGTGATAAAACCATTCGCCATCCGTCCAATACAATTGAATAGCTTTGTCTTTATCCCACTCAAGCTCAATGGAGACTTGTGTCTTTTCAGCTTGTACCCAAAAATTTGTAGGGGGATCTTCCCAATCTCCCTGCACCAACAGTCCCGGCAATCCATTCACCCAAATTTCCTTGAAACTGCCAGGGGCGACTTCTCCGATCCAACCTGTTCCGATTATGTTTCTAAGGCTAGAGTCCAGCCTCAAAAGTGATTGAATATACAACATTATTCCCCCATGTTCAGAGAAGGGTGGATATCTGGATTCTTGAGGTCCCACCCACCAGATCGCTGCAATTTTAGAGATACCATCAACCCCGGGGACTGAATCAAATTTATATCCATCCGGCAGCCAGGAAGGAATTTTTGCCCCATTGCCCAATGCATTCTTGACATCGGAAAGAGTATATAATGGAAATTCTTGACCTCCCGGAGTAACTGCAATAGGGGAAATAGTTAACAAATGTTGCCGGATAACGTATACCCAATAATTATCTATTTTCTCCCATCTTGGCATAATGAATGCACGTACGCATGCCACGATTATCACAAGCAAAGCGAGCACAAAAGCCAGATTGCGGAAAGTGAAAATTACTGATGAACGAGAAAATATTTGTTTAATTTGAGTAATCGGATTCCGATTAATTTGCCGAGTTGCTTCCATCCATCTCCGGCGCAAATCCTCTGGTGGTTGAAGTTCCGCCTCCAGATCCATTTCTATTAACTTACTGGCAATTTGGACGGTGGGTTCGTCGGTAGGTAAGACTGAGCCCGATGACATCTTTCGCTTGGATCCAAGACCAAGGAGTTGATCGAGACGTCGGCTGAACTGGTCGATGATTTTATTATCGTTCATGATCGATCTCCAACTGGCGAGTTGCCAGGATAGTGCGAAGTTTCAAGAGCGAGCGGTAGAGAATTACACCGACGTAATTACTTTGTAAGTGAGTTATTTCAGATATTTGATAATTGGTCAAGCGGCCCCCAAACTTCAATGCGATGATTTCAATGGAAAGTTTATCAAGGGTTTGAAGTGCCTGCAAAATATCTTGCTTGTCTTGACCAAGAATGAGGTTCTCTTCCGGGGGAGGGTCATCCTGGGCAAGCGACTCAAGATCATCCAGTGAAGTGGTAGGGTGGAGTATTTCTGCCTTCCAATGGTTGCTGGCGAGATTACGAGCGATGGAAAACAACCAAGTCTGGATCTGGCTTTTATTCGAATCGTATGTCTGGAGGTTCGCAAGTGCTCGTTCAAACACAGAGGATGCAAGGTCATCTGCGGTATCAGTGTCAGCTCCCCGGTAGCGGAAGTATCGAAAAACAGCAGGATAATAGCGCTCGAAAGCTTGTTCAAGCTGGTTAGGATGGGCTAATGTCAATTTGAGTTTGGATTTCAAAAAGGACTCCCAAGTGAATTTATTTCTATAATAATATACAACCAAAAAACGAATCTATTACACCCAAGACTATAATAAACACATTGAGTCGGGTTTGAGAATTCAGAAATCATGATTTTATTTAGAGTGAGCAAGTGTCCGAACTAATGTCTGAACTTCAGGGCTAACTATGGAAAAGCCCCGGCAGAGTGTTGTATATGACTGCCCCAGAGTTGTATAATAGTGAATGGATGAATCTGCATAAATGTTTATCTTATACTGAACCTGCCGCTTCAATCTCCACTGCTGCCGCCCGTTCCTAATTGTCCCAATCCTGAACTTGCTGTCAGCCAGAATTATAAGCCGGAGGTGAAAAAATGAAAGATATCTATGTTGTAGAATCATTAAGGACTCCGTTTGGTTCTTTCGGAGGCGCATTATCGGATGTAGATGCTCCGCACCTAGGGGGAACGGTGATGAAAGCACTTTCGGAACGGGCAGACCTTGAGCCGGAGGCGATCGACGAGGTGATTGTCGGGCAGGTTCTGACCGGCGGGGTCGGCCAGGCCCCGGCGCGGCAGGCCATGCGCTATGCCGGCTTTCCGGACAGTGTCCATGCCATGACCATCAACAAGGTCTGCGGCAGCGGCCTGAAGGCGATCATGCTGGGAGCCGGGTCCATCGCCCTGGACGACGCCGAGGTGGTGATCGCCGGTGGGATGGAGAACATGTCATTGGCCCCCTTCATCCTGAAAAAAGCGCGCTATGGCTATCGCATGGGGCACGGCGAACTTCTCGACCTGATGGTCTACGATGGCTTGCAGGATCCGTACACCGGCAGGCACATGGGCGAGATTGCGGATGCGGCCGCGGAGCGTTACGGCTTCAGCCGCCAGGCGCAGGATGAGTATGCCATCCGTTCCTATCAGTTGGCGCAGAAGGCGGTCAAGGAGGGGATTTTCAAGGACGAGATTGTCCCGGTGGTCAAGAAAAGCAAAAAGGGCGAGGAAGTGATCGCGGATGATGAAGAACCATTCAAGGTTGATTTTGAAAAACTGAAGCAACTCCGCCCGGCGTTCACCAAGGAAGGGACTGTCACGGCGGGTAACGCTTCGACCATCAATGATGGTGCGGCGTTGACCCTGCTGGCGGGAGAGGCGGCGCTTAAGAAGTACAGTCTGAAACCGCGCGCCCGGCTGGTTGCATCCTCAACCTGGAGCCTGTCACCGGACCTGTTTCCAGATGCGCCTGTGGGGGCGATCGAGTCAGTCTGCAGCAAGGCAGGCATGATGATTTCTGATATTGACCTGTTTGAGATTAACGAGGCGTTTGCCGTCGTGGCGATGATCGCCATAAAACAATTGGGGCTTGACCTGGCGCGGGTGAATGTCAACGGTGGCGCAGTGGCCCTTGGCCACCCCATCGGCGCCAGCGGCGGCCGGCTGGTGGCAACGCTGGTCAGGGAGTTAAATAAGCGGCAGGTCTGTTATGGGCTGGTCGCCCTTTGCATCGGCGGCGGCGAGGCAGTGGCGGCCATCTTTGAAAGGGTGTAGCTCATTCCAATGCAAAATGTGGATTTCAGCAGGTTGAAATCCACATTTTGTTTGAATTTCCGTTTTAACAAAATAGGAGGAAGGCATGGTCAAAATTGTCGGTGTTTTGGGCGCCGGGCAGATGGGGAATGGGATTGCCCACGTTTTTGCACAGCACGAATACCAGGTCCGGCTGTACGATGTTTTTCCTGCCCAGATTGAAAAGGCATTAAAGACGATCGAGAAGAATCTGGGACGGCAGGCCGAAAAAGGAATTATCCCTGCCGATAGCGTTCCGGCCATCCTGGGGCGGATCACGGTGGTCAAGGATTTAAGTGGATTTGCTGACTGCGGCCTGGTGGTCGAGGCGGCGAATGAGAACGAGGCGTTGAAACTTGATCTGTTCCATCAACTCGACGAAACCGTGAACAAGGATGCCATCCTGGCCTCGAATACCTCATCCATTTCGATTACCAGAATTGCCGCTGTCACCAAACGGCCTGACAAGGTGATTGGCATGCATTTCATGAACCCGGTGCCGGTCATGCAGTTGGTGGAGGTGATCAGGGGACTGGCGACAAGCGATGAAACCTTCCAGACGATCGCCAGCCTGGTGGAGAAACTGGGCAAGGCGATGGCAGTTTCACAGGATTATCCGGGCTTTATCGTCAACCGGATTCTGATGCCCATGATCAACGAGGCCATTTTTGCCCTCTATGAAGGAATCGCCACAGCCGAAGATATTGATAAGGGCATGAAACTTGGTACCAACCACCCAATGGGGCCGCTGGCGCTGGCGGACTTGATCGGCCTCGATACTGTGCTGGCGATCATCACCGTCCTCTACGAGGGCTTTAAGGATCCCAAGTTCCGGCCCTGCCCATTGTTGGTCAAAATGGTGAACGCTGGTTATCTTGGGAAGAAGTCTGGTCACGGATTCTATACATATTAACTCTAGAGAAAACAGGCTGAGAAGCATAAAACCCTGGCGTTAGATTTTTAATACCCTTCACCAGTCAATTCGAGGTTTCGGGAGGAGCCAATTGTGGAAAATAACTATGTTCTGATCGAAGTAACCGACAGTATCGGCTGGTTGAAGGTCAACCGCCCCGACAGCCTGAACGTCCTGAACTCTGAAGTGGTCGAGTCGCTGGAATATGCCCTGCACAATCTGGAGCAAGACACGACGGTGAAGGTGGTTGTGATCACTGGGGTTGGTGAAAAAGCCTTTGTAGCCGGGGGGGATATTAAGGAAATGGCAGACATGGCTCCCCAGGCAGCGCGGGCTTTTGCTCGCAAAGGCCAGCAGATGATCGAGTATATCGAAAAAATGCACAAACCGGTCATTGCCGCCGTCAATGGCTATGCCCTGGGCGGTGGGCTGGAACTGGCCCTGGCCTGTGACTTTATCTACGCCTCCGATAAAGCCAAACTTGGCTTGCCGGAGGTGACCCTGGGGGTGATGCCCGGTTTTGGAGGCACCCAGAACCTGGCGCGACTGATCGGTCCCAATAAGGCCAGGGAAATGATTTTCAGCGGCAAAACCCTGTCTGCACAGCAGGCTAGGGAATGGGGGATTGTCAACGAGGTCTTTCCAGCGGAGGAACTACCGGTAAAAGTGATGGAGATTGCCCGGTTGATTGCGCGCAACGGGATGATTGCAGTGGCAACCGCCAAGGATGCCATTGTCCATGGCCTGAATATGACCAAAGAGGATGGCCTCCGCTACGAGAGTTCCCTGTTTGCCACGCTGTTCGCCACGGAAGACCAGAAAGAAGGCATGCAGGCGTTCATTGCAAAGCGGAAAGCGGAGTTCAAAGGCAGGTAACCCGGCTCGAAAACCTCAAAACATGCCGTATGGAATGAAGACATCATCGAAAACCACAGGGTACAACGCAAATATCTGAACAAGGATCTCGTTATTTTTCGGGCAATTCGATGCCGGAAAGATCATGGATTTATACAAGCAGCAGTACAAGGAGGATCTCCATGGATTTTGAATTGAGCTCGGATCACAAGGTATTGCAGGGCAGTGTGCGTGATTTCGTGGAAAAGGAAATCAAGCCGATTGCCATACAGATCGATGAAAATCACAAGATTCCGGATGAATTAGTCCAGAAAATGAGTGCGCTGGGCCTGCTGGGCAGTTACCTACCCGAGGTGTACGGCGGTGCAGGGCTGGACATCCTTTCTTATGCCATCGTGGTGGAGGAAGTGTCCAAGGCCTGCGCTTCGAGCGGCGTCCTGATCTCAGCCCATACCTCCCTGGTATGTGACCCCATTTATCAGTTTGGCACAGAGGAGCAGAAGAAAAAGTATCTCCCCCCCCTGGTTACCGGTCAAAAAATCGGGGCCTGCCTGCTCACTGAACCGGAAGCAGGCAGCGATGTGGCGGGAATGGCCTCCACTTACCAGAAAGATGGCGATTATTTTGTTGTTAATGGCAACAAGATATTCGTCACCAACGGTGGCTATCGCGGCACCGGGATACTCTTTGCATCCATGGACAGGAATCTGAAGCACAAAGGGATCTCTGCCTTCATTGTTGACTTGGGATCAGAAGGCGTGGAGCTTTTAAGAAATGAAAATAAACTGGGAATCCGGGGAAGTTACACGACCGCCTTCGCCTTCAACAATCTGCGGGTGCCCGCAGAAAACCTGCTGGGTAGTGAAGGGCAGGGGTTCAAGATCGCCATGGAGACCCTGAACGGAGGCCGCATTGGTATTGCGGCTCAGGCGCTGGGAATAGCAGAAGGGGCTTTCGAGCGGGCGCTGGCCTATTCCAAGGAGCGGAAACAGTTCGGTCACCCCATCAGCGAGTTGCAGGCCATCCAGTTCAAGTTGGCGGATATGTATACTCGCATCGAGACCAGCAAACTGATTGTATACCGGTCTGCCTGGCTCAAGGAGAACAAGAAACCTTACGCCGCAGACTCGGCCATGTGCAAACTGCATGCCTCGGAAACCGCCACATATGTCACGAAAGAAGCCATCCAGATTCACGGCGGTTACGGCTACGTCACCGAATATGAGGTGGAACGCATGTATCGCGATGCCAAAATCACCGAGATCTACGAAGGGACGAGTGAAGTCCAGCGCCTGATCATTTCAAGGGCGCTGTTATCGTGATGATCCTGCCTCTCGACAGAAAGCCGGCTTTCCAGAAAGAATCAAGCATCGAAATAAACCATATGGAGTAGAGATAAACTATGAACTTCACTAGAGAGATCTACTGGAATGTTGGACATGGCGTGGTACTGCCCATGTACATGTTCGCCGCCCTCACCGTGGCAATTGTTATCTATGGCTTTATCAGGAGGATCCGGGTCTACCGGCAGGGGAAACCTCTGCAGCGTCTGGATCATCTTTTCACGCGCATCCTGCGGGCTGTGAAAAGGGGGCTGGGTCAGCTCAGGGTGATGCTTGTCAAGCTGCCGGGGATTGCTCACGCTCTCATGTTTTGGGGAATACTCCTGCTTTTTACCGGAACCGTGCTCGTCTTGATCCAGGTTGATTTCACCAAGCCGCTGTTTAACCTCGACTTTCTAAAAGGTTCCTTTTACCTGGCTTTTTCCCTGATCCTCGACCTTGCCGGTGCGGTGGTCATCATCATGCTTTGCGGCTTTATCGTGCGCCGGTATTTTTACAAACCCAAGGGACTTGTCACCACCAGGGACGATTACCTCATCGCTGGTCTTCTGATTGCCATCCTGCTGACTGCTTTTTTGATCGAAGGTGCACGCATGGCTGTCACCGAACTAGAAAACAATCCAACCCTGGCCCTCTATTCCCCCGTTGGCCTGCTGGTAGCCCGCCTTCTATCTGGTTTGAGTGAAAGCACCTTGCGGGAGCTGCATAAAATATTATGGTGGACCCATTTCTTCCTGGCGATGAGCCTCATAGTAGCCATCCCATTCACCAAGCTTCGCCATCTCTTGACAACCCCCATCAACTACCTTTTTGCAGACTTGCGCGAGAAAGGCAGCCTCGAGACAATTAACCTGGAGGCCGCGGATGCCGATCATTTCGGCGTTTCAACGCTCCCGGATCTGACCTGGAAGGATATCTACGACGCGGATGCCTGCACCAGTTGTAAACGCTGCCAGGATCGCTGCCCGGCTTGGAACACCGACAAACCCCTCTCGCCGATGAAAGTGGTGCAGCAGATCGGGGAAGTTGCCTTCAAAAACCCCCAAGCCAACCTGATCGACACCATAACAAAGGATGCCCTTTGGGCCTGTACCACCTGCTATGCCTGCCAGGAGATCTGCCCGGCCGATATCGAGCAGGTCAACAAGATATTGGAAATGAGACGATACCTGGTCCTGATGCAGGGGGAGTTCCCGGGTGGAGAAGTAATGTCGGCTGTCAACAACACCGAGGTCAATGGCAATCCCTTCGGTCTGGCTTTTGCCAGCCGGGGCGACTGGGCCAATGATCTGGATGTACAGCGGATGGCCGATGGCGGCAAGGTGGATATCCTCTACTTTGCAGGTTGCTACGCCTCCTTTGACAAGCGAAACCAGGATGTGGCCCGGAACTTTATCAAGATCTGCAATTCCGCCGGGATAAAAGTTGGCATCCTTGGCAAAGAGGAAAAATGCTGCGGCGAACCTGAGCGCAAGCTGGGCAACGAATATCTTTACCAGACCCTGGCAGCTGAGAACATCAAGAAGATCAAAGCCTACGGTGTAAGCCACATCGTTACCACCTGCCCGCATTGCTTCAACACCCTGGGGCGGGATTACCGGGAAATGGGATTGGATGTGCAAGTCGAACACTATTCAACATTCCTCGACCGGCTCATCAGCCAGGGCGCTCTTCATCTTAAACCCCAATCGTTCGACTGCACCTATCACGACTCCTGCTATATCGGGAGATATCAGGGGATCATTCAGGAACCGCGCAGTGTCCTGGCTGCGGCTGGCGGGAGTATTAAGGAAATGGATAAAAGAGGACTCAATGGTTTTTGCTGCGGCGGTGGTGGCGGCCGGGTTCTGGCCGAGGAAAAGTTGGGGCGGCGCATCAATGTGGAGCGGGTGAAGATGGCCCAGGCCACCGGCGCCCCGCTCCTGGTCTCCAACTGCCCCTTCTGCCTCACCATGTTCGAGGACGGTATCAAGACTGGCGGCAGCGAAGGGAAACTCCAGGTCCGCGACCTGACGGAAATTATTGTTGAAAGGATCTCACAGTGACGATACAGCTTTACAGCGTGCCTAGTAATGCTTACAAGCTGGACGGCGGTGCCATGTTTGGGAACGCAGCCAAGGCAGTCTGGGAACACTGGATGCCGGCCGATGAACAGAACCGCATCAACCTGGCCACGCGGGCGTTATTGGTCATCACCCAAAAAGAGACCATCCTTTTTGAGACCGGCATCGGGGCGTACATGGAACCTAGGTATCGTGACCGGTATGGTGTGAATGAACCTGATCATATGCTCTTAAAGTCATTGGCTCAGAAAGGGATTTACCCGGCGGATGTCACCCGCATCTTCATCTCGCATCTCCACTTTGACCACGCTGGTGGGCTGCTTAGCGCCTGGCAGGCAGGCAGGGAACCGGAACTGCTCTTCCCCAACGCTAAGTATTATGTAGGTGAAGAGGCATGGGAACGCGCCACCCATCCCCACTCGCGCGACCGGGCTTCCTTCATTCCGCGCCTCCACCTGCAGCTGGAGCAGAGTCAGCGCCTCGTATTGCTCAAGAAGGATGATGTTTTTAACTTTGACGAACTTGAAATACATTTTTTTCACAGCGATGGCCATACCCCGGGCCTTTTGTGCGCCGACCTTCGTTACGACCGGGATCGCCTGGTCTACGCATCTGACCTCATCCCTGGTAGATTCTGGGTCCATCTGCCCATTAGCATGGGTTATGATCGCTTCCCCGAGTTACTCATTGATGAGAAGAATGCTCTCCTGACTTCCCTGGCTGAAGAAAATGCCTGGATCTTCTACGTACACGACCCGGATTTTGCTGTTTCCAAAGTGCAGTCCGAGGACGAGCATAAAACCTTTGGTGCCGTTGACGCCCGGAAGGACCTGGCCATCGGCCCGCGCTAAATTCTCATAATGGAGAAATGAATGTCTGATCAGAAACGCAAGGTGAACCTCGATGAGGCGCTGTCTCAATGGGAAAGATCCACCCTGGCAGATACCCTTAAGCGCGCTCCCGAACGGCAGGAAAAATTCATCACCGCCTCCTCCGACGAAGTGAATCGTCTCTACACCCCGCTCGATCTGCCAGATTTTGACTATCTTGACGAACTCGGTCTGCCTGGTGAATACCCGTATACACGTGCCATCCACGCCACCGGTCAGCGCGGCCGCTTGTGGACCATGCGCCAGTTCGCCGGTTTCGGCTCTGCAGAAGAGTCCAATGCGCGTTTCAAGTACCTGCTCGAGCAGGGCGGTGGCGGACTCTCGATCGCTTTTGACCTCCCCACCCTGATGGGCTACGACACCGACGCCCCGGAGGCTGTCGGCGAGTTCGGTAAATGTGGTGTGGCTGTCAGCTCGCTCAGGGACATGGAAATCCTGCTGGCCGACATCCCGCTTGGGGATGTCTCCACCTCAATGACCATTAACTCGCCTGCCGCCATCCTGTGGGCCATGTACATTGCCGTGGGCGAACAGCAGGGAGTATCCCCCGGCCGATTGCGCGGCACGCTTCAGAATGACATTCTCAAGGAATACACCGCCCAGAAGGAATATATTTTCCCGCCGGAGCCTTCCATGCGGCTGGTGGTGGATACGATGGAATACGGTTCCCGGAAAGTCCCGCAGTGGAACACGATCTCCATCTCCGGCTACCACATCCGCGAGGCGGGCAGCACGGCCGCCCAGGAGTTGGCTTTCACCCTTGCCGATGGCCTGGAGTACGTGCGCTGGGGCATTGCCCGCCGGATGGACGTGGATGAGTTTGCGCCGCGCCTCTCCTTTTTCTTTAACGCCCACAACGACTTTTTTGAAGAGATTGCCAAGTACCGCGCCGCCCGCCGCATCTGGGCCAGGGAGATGCGCGAGACATTCAAGGCAAAGGACCCGCGCTCCTGGTTGATGCGCTTCCACACCCAGACCGCCGGGATGACCCTCACTGCCCAGCAGCCTGAGAACAACACCGTGCGCGTGGCCATCCAGGCGCTGGCTGCCGTCCTCGGCGGCACACAATCCCTGCATACGAATTCGATGGATGAGGCGCTCGCCCTCCCTTCAGAGAAAGCCGTGACGATTGCCTTGCGCACTCAGCAGATCATCGCAGCCGAATCCGGTGTGGCGAACACAATTGACCCGCTCGGCGGCTCGTATTTTGTCGAGGCGCTCACCAACCGTCTCGAGCTCCAGGCGCGTGATTATTTCCGGCGCATCGAGGATTTGGGCGGCGTGCTGCCCGCAATTGCCAAAGGTTTCTTCCAAATGGAAATCGCCGATGCGGCTTATACCTACCAGCGTGAAATTGACGACCATACGCGCACCAT
>CAIQQN010000308.1 GCA_903873975.1 uncultured Anaerolineales bacterium | reverse complement strand
GAAAACCGTGCTCCTGAAGTTAACGCTTTTACCATATCAGTACTTCAAGAAAAAATTGTGTAATGGCAGCAATCGTAGCTTTTTAGTCGATCGACTATCCCCTTCGGAGATGATAAAGTCGTTACTACAATTTCGTGATCCATTGATAACCATAACCCTGCAAAGGTTCTGATCCTTCGGGTTACGCCCTCAGGACAGGCCTGCGCAGGGTTATCAGCTTACTTGATTTCTTCCACCTTCAACTTCAGGAAGTGGGTGGCGCAAGATATGCACGGGTCGTACGAACGGACCAGGTGCTCGGCGGTCAGGGTTGCCTGCTCCTGCGGCATTTCCACGATCTGCGGCGCCAAGGCGAACAAGTCGGCCTCAATGCGAGGCAGGTTCTGGGCAGTAGGCGGAATTATCTTCGCAAATGTTACCAGCCCGTTCTCGTCAATCTTATAGCGGTGGTAGAGCAGTCCACGCGGGGCTTCGCTCATGCCGCAGCCTTCCCCTGCCTTAAGTTCCAGGCTGGCGTGCGCCGGACCATCCGGCTGGTAGGTTTCGATCAACTGGATGGCTTCTGCATAGAAATGCACCACTTCGATGGCGCGGGCGATCAGGCTCTTGTAAGGGTTTTTAAGCGGTAGATTGAGCTTAGAATCTTTCAACGCCATCTGCGCCGCCGGGAGCAACTGGGCATGGTTCAGGTTCAGGCGCGCCAGCGGGCCGACCAGGTATGTTCCGCCTTGAGCAGTATGACCGTGCAGGGCATTCGAACGCTGGACGTGTTCCTCGAAATAGCGCATTTCATAGTCCGCGGCGGAGGTCGTATTGCCTTTCGACGACCATGCATCGCCGTGCATGAGGCCGTATTCTTCCGGGTGGTGGATGGCGACAAATTCGTAATCGATCTCCAACTCCGGGTAGGGCAGATTCAACGACCAGCGGACGGTCTCTTTGGCGGCTTCCAGTCCCCATTCCAGGTCGGGGAGCAGGGCTTTGAGGGGAGCCACATCAGGCCAGCGATAGAAACCGCCAACGCAGGCGTTAACCGGGTGCACGCTCCGCCCGCCGATGGTCTTTAGCAGCTCGTTACCGATCTTCTTCATCCGCAGGGCATTCTTGACCACCTCGGGTGCAATGGCGGCCAGGTCGAGGGCAGATGGCTGGCCGAGTAAATCAGGAGCCTGCAGCAGGTAGATGTGCAGGGAGTGGCTCTCGATGTATTCACCACAGTACATCAAACGCCGCAGGGCATAGACCTGTGGGCTGACTTCCACATCCAGAGCCCTTTCCAGGGCGGTGACGGAACTCATCTGGTAGGCCACCGGGCAGATTCCGCAGATGCGGGCGGTGATGTCGGGCACTTCCTGCAAATAACGCCCAACGAGGAATCCCTCGAAAAAGCGAGGCGGCTCGTAGATGTCAAGCCGGATCTCGACGACCTGCCCGTCCTTCAAACCGATGTACAAGCCGCCTTCGCCTTCCACGCGCGCCAAGGTGGGAACTTCAATCGTGTTCATTTGGTCTCCTTGACTGCGGCGGCCTTCAGGGCAGTATCGGCCGCAGTACGAAATGCCGGGGACGCACAACTGATACTGCGCAGCAGGTTTGCCGTCTCATTAGGGTAACGGTCGTGCGGCATCATGCTGGCGATCAGCGCGCTGAAGTTACCAGTACTGGAGGGACCGAAGCAGCCGTAACAGCCGCGTCCGTTAGCCGGGCAAAGAGCGCCGCATCCACCATGCACAACCGGCCCCAGGCAGGGGATTCCCTGTGCGACTGCCACGCAGATAATGCTGCGCCGCTTACATTCCAGACAGACCGGGCTGGGCGGGAAATTAGGCCTGCGGTTCTGGAGCAAGGCGGCGAGTACTTCGACAACCGTGCCTTTATTCACCGGGCAGCCCCAGATTTCCAAATCCACCGGGACATGGGCGGAGACGGGGGTGGATGTATCGAGATAGTGCAAGAATTCCGGGTGGGCGTACACAGTCCGGGCGTATTCGCCTGGCTTGGAGAAGTTACGTAGGGCTTGGATCCCGCCGGCGGTGGCGCAGGTGCCGAGGGAGATCAGGAATTTGCATTCAGAGCGCACTTCTTTAATCCGCTCGACTTCGTGCGGGGTGCTGACAGAGCCTTCGACAATGCCCACATCGTACGGACCTGGTTTCACAGCCCGGGTGGCTTCGAGGAAGTAAGCGATATCCACGGCAGAGGCCAGGTCGAGCAGTTCGTCTTCCAGGTTCAGGATGGATAACTGGCATCCGTCGCAGGAGGAGAATTTGTAAACGGACACTTTAGGCTTGTTGGTTTTCGGAGCGGGAATCATTAATACTCCTCCACGTTGAAGATATTTTCCAGGGCACTGAAGGGGAAGATCGGGCCGTCTTTGCAGATAAAATAGGGACCTTGCTGGCAGTGGCCGCAAGCACCTTGCCCGCATTTCATATTGCGTTCAAGTGATATGTAGATCTGCTCTGGAGGAACGCGGCGGGCAAGGGCTTCGTAGATGACAAAACGCATCATGATCTCCGGGCCGCAGGTCAGGACGGCGGTCCTGTGCGGATCGACCCGGAAGTGATAGAACCACATCGGAACAACACCCACGCGGCCTTTCCAGTCCTCATCGCCGCGGTCCACCGTCACTTCCATAGCAATGTCGGCTTTTTGCCATATCTCGTATTCGGCTGGGTATATCAGGTCTTTGGGCGTGCGCGCCCCATAAAGCAGGGTGACTTTTCCGTACTTCGCGCGGTTGCGGATGATTCTATAAATGGCGCCTCGCAGAGGGGGCAGGCCAATACCGCCGCAGGCGATAACCACATCCATCCCTTCAATGGCTTCCAACGGCCAGGAGGTACCAAAGGGGCCGCGGATGCCGACCACATCGCCAACTTTGAGACGGCCGGCGGCCCTAGACACGTTACCGACATGCCGGAGGGTGTGGACGAGCAGGCCGTTTGCAGTTTCGAGATCGGAACTCATCGAGAAGGCGGCTTCACCGTAACCGGGTACATACAGCATATTGAACTGTCCCGGCTCAAAGCAATAGCGGTTCTGGACCTCGGGGTCGATGAATTTTAGCTGGAAAGTGGTGACCCCCTCGGCTTCCGGGATGATTTTAACTATCTCAGTCCAATGGGGCAGCAGCAGCTTGTTGGTGTACCCGGCGCTGTGCGCAGAAGTGTTGATCCGTGTGGTGGTCATGCCTTCATCTCCGCGCGGATGGCGGCCACTTCTTCGGTCAGGTCGATCCCTGCCGGGCACCAGGTGATACAGCGACCGCAGCCCACGCAACCCAGCACAGCGAACTGGTCCTTCCAGGTCGCCAATTTGTGAGTCAACCATTGGCGATAACGTGAGCGGATATTGGGGCGGGTATTCCCGCCAACAACGTAAGAGAAGTTCGGATTGAAACATGAGTCCCAGACTCTCTCGCGGCGGGTGGACTTGCCGAGGATGTCCACGTGGTCAGTGGCATCCCAACAGAAGCAGGTTGGGCAGACCAGGGTGCAATTGGCGCACGAAAGACAGCGCTTTCCCACCTCGGTCCAACGGTCCGCCTCAAGGTGCCCCATCAGCAGGCCGGGCAGGTCGCTGGTGTCCATCGTGCGGGGCTAACTGATAGATTACGCCGAAATTATTCTTGGAGTAGTTATGTAGCATATTTTATGTTATATAGAAGAAAGGCGGGTTTCCCCGCCCTAACTTATTTGACTTCAATGAGTTCTTTGAGT
>CAIQQN010000307.1 GCA_903873975.1 uncultured Anaerolineales bacterium | reverse complement strand
GGAACTGGAAGAATTCCATGTCTTCGAGTGGCAGGCCGCGCCGCATGATGACGGCGGGACCGTCGCCCGTGAAGGCGTAAGCGTTGGATGTAATCTCCCAGATGCGCCCGTGTCCGCCGGTGGCAAAGATGACTGCCTTGGCGTGGAAAACGTGCAGTTCGCCGGTGGCAAGTTCGATGGCGACCACACCTGCTGCAGCGCCATTGACCATCAGCAGGTCCACCACCTGGAATTCGTCGAAGAAGTTGACCTTGTTCTTCATGCATTGCTGGTACAAGGTCTGCAAAATCATGTGACCGGTGCGATCGGCGGCATGGCAGGCGCGCCGGACCGGTTTACCGGTTACGTTATTGGTGTGCCCACCAAATGGACGCTGGGAGATTTTGCCTTCCGGTGTGCGGTCGAATGGCAGGCCCATGTGTTCCAGCTCGTAAACTGCCTGGACGGCTTCCTCGCACATGAATTCAATGGCATCCTGGTCTCCGAGGTAATCGGAGCCTTTAACTGTATCGTAGGTGTGCCATTCGGCATGGTCTTCTTCTTCGCTGCCGAGCGACGCGCCGATACCGCCCTGTGCGGTCCCGGTGTGCGAACGGGTGGGGTAAAGTTTGGTGATGATGGCTGTCTTGGCTGTCCTGGAAGCATACAGACCAGCCATCAAACCTGCCCCGCCTGCTCCAACGACAATCACTTCAAATTGATGGGTTTTCATGCTGATGCTCCTATGATGTCAAGATGACGTAGATGCCGACGGCGCTCATGAGCACCCATACCAGGAGAACCAGGCCGCGCAGGATATTGCGTACCCAGGTGCGGGAGATGTAATCTTCCAGTACATTGAGCAGGCCGTGCAATCCATGTGACCCGGCAAAAAGGAGCATCAGGATACCCAGCACTTGCCAGAAGAGGCCTTTCCAGGCGTCAATTTCCGGGATATTTGTATTGGCAACGTGGTTGGGGTTTGGGATGAACGCCCAGCGCATCAGGTCGGCCACCGTCATGTTCTGGCGGGCGCTCATCAGCAGGGCGGCAGTGATACCCACGATGGCAAGCAGGTACATTGCCAGGGCAGTCAGGCGGGTATAGAGCCACATAAGGTAGTCAAAATGGAAGCCGCGTTGGGGAGCAGTTCTCGGTTTCGTTTTCATCATGTCAGCCTCCCAACCCGCCGCGAATAATAACGAAAAGGGCGATGGCATAAATGGGCAGGAAAACGAACCATTCAATCCAGATGGCTTCACGCTGGTATTCGATCAACTTCGGCCAGAGATCAAGGATGACAATGCGCAGGCCATTGATGACGTGGAACAGTGCGCAGAAGAAGATGAATATCTGGAAAAGCCAGTACTCATAGATGGTGTTGATGAAGATCCCGGCATTTGTTCCCCAGGCCTGGTTGGAGAGGAAGGACGCCAGGATGTGCAGTGCAACGAAGATGACGATGCTTAGGCCGCCAATCCTGTGCAGGATATAAGTCAACATCGGGCCTTTCCCTTGATATCGCAGGCCTTCCATGAGGCCAACATTCCTTTTGATACCCATCCACGCCTCCTTCATTCTATACTATACTATATGTCATTACGAGCCACGATCACAGGGATGCCCCCCGAAAGCTATGGAATTGCTTGCCCTGCGGGTACGTCATCATCGCCGCTACGCGGCTGCTCGCGGCGGCACAAGAATTTTAACATAATCTATTATCCCATTCTCGTTTCCTTAATTAAAAGTGACAATACTCATGGATTATTCGTTCCAGACATCCTCTTGGGGATGGATGAATCGTCCTTATAATCATATTACGCGGATTTATAGCTTTCTTTTTAAACAATTCATCCCATATCAGGAGGTTCGCATGGCAGGTTCTCATCACATCAGCCGCCGTGATTTCATCAAAATCACTACAGCAGCCGTGGGCACGTTTATCGGTGCGACAATTGGCTTGCCGGCCATCGACTTCCTGATTGATCCGGCGCTCAAGGCGGGCAAGACCGATGCCTGGATCCCGCTGGGGAAACTCGTGGCTTTCGAGGTCGGAAAACCAACCCTGGCAACCTTCACACGCAGCAAAGTAAATGGCTGGGAGAAAACCGTCAACACTTACGGCGTGTTTGTGGTGCGCACGTCGGAGACGGATACGCTGGTACTCTCCAATAAATGCACGCACCTGGGTTGCCACGTCAACTGGAAAGCGGACAAGCAGGAATACATCTGTCCCTGCCACGATGCCCAGTTCGATGTTGACGGCAAGGTGCTTGGCGGTCCGCCGCCCCGTCCACTGGATCGCTATAGCGGTGACCAGCTCAAGGTCGAAGACGGCACGCTGTTCATTCATTTCCTGGAAGGGTGATGATTATGTGGAAAAAGCTTTTCGCCTGGCTGGATGAACGTCTCGGTCTGAACGACCTGTACAAAGCCACCCTCGATCGCCCCGAACCGAAAGGCAACTGGTGGAACACGCTTGGCTCGGCCAGCCTTTTCCTGTTCCTGCTCCAGGGTGCCACCGGCATTTTCTTGAGCGTGTATTACACCCCCTCCCCTGACCACGCCTACGACAGCATCCAGTATATTATGAATAACGTCGCCTTTGGCTGGTTGATTCGAGGCATCCACCACTGGGGCGCCTCGCTGATGGTGCTGGTTGTCTTCATCCACCTACTCCGGGTCTTCGTAACCGCTTCATATAAGTACCCGCGCGAGTTGACCTGGCTGATCGGCGTGGGCCTGTTGTTGTGCACGCTGGGGATGGGCTTTACCGGCTACCTGCTGCCCTGGAATCAGAAAGCCTACTGGGCCACAACCGTCGCTACGTCCATTGCCGGAAGCGTACCCTTGATTGGCCCCTTCATCATGAGAGCCTTACGCGGCGGTACAGATCTGAGTGCTCTGACCTTGAGCCGGTTCTTCGCGGCCCACATCTGGATGCTCCCCGCCGCACTGACCGGGTTGATTGGCGCCCACCTGTTCCTCATCATCAAGCACGGCGAATCAGAATTTCCGGGCAAGGACGACTAAAGGAGCGCGGGTATGAAAGAAGATCAAAAGAAGAACCTCCACGAAAAATACAAGATCGCCCTGCAAAAAGGCGAGCGCTTCTGGCCGGACAGCATTTATAAAGATTTGCTGGTTTCACTGGCGATCTTTATAGTCCTGATCATGCTGGCAACCTTCATCGGCGTGCCGGGCGAACCGAAAGCAGACCCCAGCGATTCGGCCTACGTCCCAAGACCGGAGTGGTATTTCCTGTTCCTGTTCAAATTCCTTGCCGTTTATGGACAAATCCCCCTGCTGGGAAAAATTGAGTGGATTGCCACGACAGTCATCCCCGGCCTTGTCATCCTGTTCTTGTTGGCCCTGCCACTGATAGACAAAAATCCTTACCGTCACTATTCCCGGCGCACCATGGCGTTGAGCATCATGGGCGTATTCGTTGTAAGCATGATTGTCTTAACGATCATCTCCAACATTCCCGCCGTCTCTGGCGACACCGGCATGTCCACAATGACACTTCTTCAGTTCCTGACCGGCCTGGTCATCCCGTTCCTGGCCTACATCATTATCGTTGGATCATCATTCCTGGCAAAAAAATCCAGGCCGTTTGCCAGCCTCCTGCAAATATGGACGGCTGCCATTGCGTCGATGTTGATGGTTATTGTGGCTGTTGCGGTGGTCGTCCTGGCTCCGCCAGCCACGGCCAGCACCGAGGCTGCGGTGGCAAGCACGTTACCTGAGAAAATTGCCCAAGGCCAGGATCTGTATTCGATCAACTGTGCCGAATGCCACGCTGCAGACGGTGAAGGCGGCATTATCCAGGGTGTGGCCGGGCTGGAAGGTTTCAATATGAAAGCCATCCACAGCCAGGATGAAATGTACACCCGCAGCGACGAGACGCTCGCCGAGATTATTGCCTACGGCCAGCCGAATCTGGGCATGCAACCTTTTGGCAAAGCTTATGGTGGTGCGCTTTCACCCTCCGAGATCGATTCTCTTGTGGCTTTCATGCGCTATACCTGGGATGACCGCGCTGAGTTGCCTGCCGGAGCGATCAGTTCCATTCCGGCGCTGAATCCAGGCGAAGTGCCCTCCTGGGATGTCCACATCCAGCCGTTGGTCAAGCGTTACTGTGTTTCGTGTCACCAGGCCGGGAAGCAGAACGATAACTACCTGATGACCTCCTACGACGAAATGCTAAACACCGGCGACAATGCTCCGCTGATCACTGCCGGCGACCCCGAAAGCCTGTTGTTGAAACTGATCAACGGGCAGCCGGGCACCGACCCGCTTACGGGTACAGTCATCCGCCAGATGCCTCCCACGAAACTGCTCGACCCGCAGTATGTGGATATGCTCACCCGCTGGGTGATGGCTGGTATGCCGCAGACGGCAGATGATGCTTCCAAGGCGACGGTGATTCCACTACCGGGGTTGGCGATCACTCTCACCGGTGATCCGGTTGCCGGCGCACAGGTCTTCATTGACCAATGTGCCAAATGCCATGGTGATGCCGGCGTGCAGGGAATTGAGAACCCCGGTTCTGATGATGGTACGGTTCCATCCCTGAATCCAATCGATCTGGAAATCAAGGGTACGGACCTGAAGACCTTTACCACCAACCTGGACTTGTATATCCAGGATGGTTCCTCACCCGCGGGCACAAGTCCCAAACTCACCATGCCTTCCTTCGGCACGCAAGGCATCCTGACGCAGCAGCAGATCGCAGATGTGATCGCCTACCTGATAAGCCTGAATAAATAAGCCAGAAAGATTGTGAAACAAGAAAAAGAAGGTCGCTTGTGCAGCCTTCTTTTTCTATTTTAGTATTTGGATTCAAATCCGGACAATTTGGAATTAGCCCATATGCTTGATGATCGCCTCGCCGAACTCCGAGCACTTGATCTCCGTCGCGCCGTCCATCAGGCGGGCGAAGTCGTAGGTGACGGTCCTGGCTGCCACCGCGCCTTCCATGCCCTTGACGATCAGGTCGGCCACTTCCGTCCAGCCCAGGTAGCGGAACATCATCTCACCTGAGAGAATGACCGAGCCGGGGTTGACCTTGTCCAGGTTGGCGTACTTGGGCGCGGTGCCGTGGGTCGCCTCGAAGATGGCGTGACCCGTCACGTAGTTGATGTTGGCACCGGGCGCAATACCCATCCCGCCCACTTGCGCTGCCAGCGCATCGGAGAGATAATCGCCGTTCAGGTTGGGAGTCGCCAGCACGTCAAATTCGCGCGCACGCGTGATGGTCTGCTGGAAGACAATATCGGCAATCGTATCCTTGATCAGCAATTTCGACTTCCACTTGCCGTCACCGTGAGTAGGCCAAAGCGCCAGCGCGGCCTCCACCTCGGCACGGATTTCGGCCTGCTTATCGGGAGCCATCATCTCATAGCCGGGATCAATCTCCTTTGCATTTTCTTCCACGCTCAACTCCGGATTCTTTTCCTTGTTGCCCAAGATCCAGGTCTCGCGCTCGGTCACGATGTCGTTACGGAACTCGCGCTTGGCAACTCCGTAGCCCCAGTCCTTGAAAGCGCCTTCGGTGAACTTCATGATGTTGCCCTTGTGCACCAGGCTCATGATTTTGCGTTTGTTGGTCAGCGCCCAGCGGATAGCCGCGCGCACCAACCGCTCGGTGCCTTCCACCGATACCGGCTTGATTCCAATCCCTGCCGTATCGGGGAAGCGCATCTTGGCATATTCCTTCGGGAAGGCTTCTTTGAATAATTTCTTAAACTTCGCGTTATCGTCCGTCCCGTACTGGAACTCGATGCCGGTGTAAATATCCTCGGTGTTCTCACGGAAGATGACCATGTCCACGTATTCGGGGTGCTTCACCGGTGAGGGCAAGCCTTTGTAGTAACGCACCGGTCGCTGGCAGACGTACAAATCCAACGCTTTGCGCAGCGCCACATTCAGCGAACGGATACCGCCGCCGATAGGCGTGGTCAGCGGGCCTTTGATCCCCACCATGAATTCCTTGAAAGCCTCCACGGTCTCATCAGGCAGCCAGGTCTTGAATTGTCTGAAGGCCTTCTCGCCTGCAAAGATTTCCATCCAGTGGACTTTGCGCTTGCCGCCGTAAGCCTTCTGGACTGCCGCATCGAAGACGCGCACGGAGGCGCGCCAGATGTCCCGCCCGGTCCCATCGCCTTCGACGAACGGGATGATCGGGTTATCCGGGACCTGCAGCTTGCCATCCTTGATCGTGATCTTTGCCCCGCCCGCGGGGATTTTGAACTGCGTGTATGCCATAGTTTCTTCTCCTTATGGTTATAACGCGATTATATCAAATCGCGCTGGAGATTGTATTAAAATCATCCGAATTGGTCGCCTAATACCCTTGACAAAACTCCTGCCTTGCCTATAATTCCGCCCGATATGGTTCCATTCTTTCCATTCCGAGATTCCCTGTTCGAACCTGCCGGATTGACCGTTTCTTTTGTCCTTTAGAGAGCCGCTATCGGCTCTCTTTTTTTTGCCTGTATGCCTTGCTCTCGCCGCCGTCCGCGGCGGCGGGGACGCCGCCTGGAGCATGGATGCTCAAACTCCCTGGGTTGATTGACCCTCACGTCCATATGCGCGAACCCGGCGCTGCCCACAAGGAAGACTGGAACACCGGCACGTCCGCTGCACTGGCCGGCGGTGTGACTCTCGTGCTGGCGATGCCCAACACCAGGCCGCCCATCTTCGACCCCACCACTCTGGACTTGGCACTGGCGGTGGCCAAACAAAAAGCCTGCTGTGACTATGCTCAATTCCTCGGCGCGGGCGCGGATAACACTGCTTGGAATGCCCATCCGGAAATCCCCGCCCGCGCCGCCGGCCTGAAAATGTACCTCGACCAGACCTTCGGCGAACTCCGCCTTGATTCGATGACCATTTGGCAGAAACACTTCAAAACCTGGCCAAAGCACCTGCCCATCGTGACCCACTCTGAGAGTCGCAGTATGGCGGCGGTTATTTTGATGGCGGCCATCTATGACCGGCCGGTCCATATTGCACATATCTCGTTGAAAGAGGAAGTCTTGGTTATCAAGGCGGCCAAGGAACGCGGGATCAAAGTGACGTGCGAAGTATGTCCTCATCATTTGTTCCTATCCAAAGATGATATTCCTGCCATCAGCCAGGGTCACCCGGGCCGCGGTGAGGTACGGCCGAGATTAGCCACAAAAGAAGATGTGGACGCTCTGTGGGCCAACCTGGACGTCATTGACTGCTTCGCCACCGACCACGCCCCGCACACCCTGGCCGAGAAGGACGGCGACAACCCGCCGCCCGGATTCCCCGGCCTGGAGACTGCCTTGCCGCTGCTGTTGACCGCCGTCAGTGAAGGTCGATTAACCATTAACGATGTTCTCTCCCGCATGGTCACCAACCCTCGCCGCATCTTCAACCTGCCCGAACAGCCCGAGACCTGGGTCGAAGTGGACGAGGATGCTGCTTATGAAATCCGCGCTGCAGACATGCATTCCCGCTGCGGCTGGACGCCGTTCGAGGGCTGGCAGGTGAAAGGTCGCGTGCGCAATGTCGTATTGCGCGGACAAAAAGCCTATCGGGATGGAAAAATTCTCGTTGAGGTGGGATATGGGAAAAATGTGCGGGAATAGCCGGGAGCAGCATGCATAGATCCGCGAACAAGCTGATCATACTTGGCGTTTTGTTGTTGAGTGCTTGTTCACCGACCAGGACTGCCACGCCGACCAGTGTGCCCATTCCTCAAGTTACACCTGCACCCGACCCTTTGCCGACAACTGTTTATAAACAACCATCTTTTCTAGCCAAAATCATCGATCAGGTTTTCAGTAATAAAAATAGTCTGCCAACCCCTGACCAGATCCTGGCGGATGGGCAAAAGGTAGCCGAGAGTGCCCATTTGGAATTTTACATGGAGAAGAACTACGCCCCTCTTGACATTATATGGTGGCAGCAACAGGCGGAGCAAATTTATGGAGATGTCAGCGAGCGTATCGATACTTCTCTCAGCACAAAAATCATTGTAGCCTTTTTACAACCACTGACTGGGAACTGTGCCCCGCGTGGGATTACTTACCATGAACAAGAACCAATGATCCTGATCTTTGCCGACCAGGACACCAACAGGGAACAGGTCCTTGCAGCGTTCGCCCACGAACTCGGCCATGCCTTTCTGCATCAAAAATTCGAGGGTTCAGGCGATGTAGCCTTGAATGAAGGATTGGCAACTTGGGCTGCCGGCAATTATTGGCTGGCCTGGAAAGGCATGTCATTTGATGACAGCGTACGCCTTTATATAAACAACGGAACTTACCTACCCTTATTCCAGAATTATGATTTGAGCCAGGCATATGAGGATACACCGGGTTGTCTCACACAACGTGACACCCTGCTTACAGAATTGGCATCGTTCATGGACTATCTTATTCGAATATTTGGGATCGAAAAATTGGACGAACTTTTCAAGGTTCAAGAGCCGGAATTAACCGGGGCACAATATGTTATCTATCCTCCAGATTACAAAGGTGTGTATGGTTTTGAATTCAATCAACTGGAAATTGCATGGCTTATATCATTGTATGGCAAATAATAGATAACAACCCCCGGGTCGCGAGCGTCCACCTGGAGAAAACTTGAAGCCAAAAAAATGTGATAAACGGGATCCGCCCTCAACCTGAACCGGCAACCTGATTCACTATCAGACTATTGGACTTTCAGACTCACAACTATAAAACTAATCAACCACCAAACTAGGAGACTAAATATGCCCACCCAACCCAATAATTCCCACCTGCCCTTCGGTGACCAGCGCACTGCGCCCTGGTACGGCAAGGACATCATCTCGGTCAAGCAGTTCAGCCGCGAAGACCTGGAGTATATCTTCGCCGTGGCGCACGAAATGCACGCCATGGTTGACCATGTTGGCACCTTTGACCTGCTCAAAGGCAAGATCCTGGCCAACCTGTTCTATGAACCATCCACCCGCACCTCGTCGTCATTCACCGCTGCTATGGAACGCCTGGGCGGCTCGGTCATCCCGATCAACGAGGTGAAATACTCGTCGGTCTCGAAGGGGGAGAGCCTGCCCGATACCGTCCGCACCCTGGAATGCTACGCGGACGTGATCGTCATCCGCCACCCGGAAGTTGGCTCGGCGGCGCAGGCGGCCAAGGCAGCCCGTAAACCGGTCATCAACGCCGGCGATGGCATCGGCGAACATCCCACCCAGGCCCTGCTGGATGCGTTCACCATCCGTGAGGAACTCGGCCATCTCGACGGGCTGACCGTCACCCTGCTCGGTGACCTGAAGCACGGGCGCACCGTCCACTCGCTGGCGCGCCTGCTCTCGCTCTACAAGGTCAAGCTGAACTATATCGCGCCCGACATCCTGCGCATGCCCGCCGAACTGATCGAAGAACTGAAGGCCAAAGGTGTCGAGCAGGTCGAGTACACCAATCTCGACCAGGCGCTGCCCGGGACCGACGTGCTGTACGTCACGCGCGTCCAGAAAGAGCGTTTCACTGACGAGGCTGTTTACGAGTCCGTCAAGGGTGCCTACGTCATCGACTCAAAAGTGATGAAAGTTGCTAGGGAGCACATGATCGTGATGCACCCGCTGCCGCGCGTCGGCGAGATCAGCCCCGATTTCGACGATGACCCGCGCGCCGCCTATTTCCGCCAAATGGAGTACGGTTTATACGTTAGAATGGCGTTACTTGCGATGGTTTTAGGAAAAGCGTAAGCAAATACCCTTGGCGTTTTAGTACGGGAGCCTTGCCAATGTTTACTGAAGATTATCTGATGCGCATCATTAACCAGGCCCTCGCTGCCTTGATGGTTGCGATTGGTTTAAAGAAGGCTGGTAAGTTGATGGAAGCCCGGCAGGCCATCCAGCAGGCAATTGAGCAGTTAACCACTCTCCCCGAAAATATCGTCGACCAGATGGAGGATGGCAGCCTCCTGAGCCTCTTATCGACTCAAGGGCAATTGGATGTCGGTCGGTTGGCGATCCTAGCGGATCTCTATCAGGAACAAGGCGAAATCCTTTTCAAGTTGGATCAATCGGTTCAAGGTTCCATTGCTTACGCCCGCGCATTGCGATTTGTTCTGGAAGTGGCTCTATCTGAGGCTGACAATCTGTTCACCGGAACTATTGGCAAGATCGAAGTGTTGATTCAACAATTGAAAGGATCCACCCTCCCGGCCGAGACGCAGCTGGCTCTTTCCGATTATTACCAGCGCTTGCTCGAAAAGGATGACCAGAGCCTCGTTGTGGCTGGCACTTCCCGCAAACAAATCAGCCAGGCTCTTGCCGAACTGCATGATCAGCTCGGTTCATCTAAAAATATGATAGGTGATTAATCCACGATGGAAACCTTTTTCTCTTTTCTCGCCAAACGCGTCGACGATTGCTCGTCCCTGCTGTGCGTGGGACTCGACCCGCACCCGTCTGACCTGCCCGCTCCCACTGCCGATGCAGCACGGGACTTCTGCCTGCGTCTTGTCAAAGCGACCGCCTCCTTCGCTGCCGCGTTCAAGCCCAACGCCGCCTTTTTTGAGCTCTACGGGCCGGAGGGCTGGGTCGCGCTGAAGGACATTATTGCCGCCGTGCAGGCGGAGTCCGACCGGCTCGGTTCGATGATCCCGGTCATCCTGGATGCCAAGCGCGGCGACATCGCCTCGACTGCCGAGGCTTATGCCCAGTCAGCCTTTGAGCACCTCGGCGCCCATGCCATCACGCTCTCCCCGTATCTCGGCAAGGATTCGATCGACCCGTTCCTGGCCTGTAAAGAGAAGGGCGTATTCCTGCTGTGCAAGACGTCCAATCCCGGCGCGGCGGATTTGCAGGATTTGCCTGTTACCATAGGGTCGAAAAATGTTGTGCCCCTGCACGTCCATATCGCCCAGCTCGCACAGACCTGGAATAGCGGGGACAACATCGGTCTCGTTGTCGGCGCGACCCAACCCGAAGCGCTGGCCCGCGTCCGGGCTGCCGCGCCCGACCTGTGGTTCCTTGTCCCGGGCGTGGGCGCCCAGGGTGGTGACCTCGAGACCGCACTCCTCTCTGGTCTGCGGGGGGACGGGAAAGGCCTGCTTATAAATGTTTCGCGCGGCATTTCGCGGGCGGAAAATCCGGCCAGGGCTGCCGCTGAAATGCGCGATGCGATCATCAATATCCAGTACACGCTGAAACACTGAACCCTGCAACACTAATGTCCCGAGTCCTGATCCTTTCCAAACACGCGGACGAGTACCGTCGCCTGGTCGAGGCTGCTGGCCTGCCCGGGCTGGAGGAACTGGCCGCCGCGGCCAGTCCTGCCGAGGCGCTGGCGCTAGGGGACGATTTCGATATTGTTTTCGGAGAACCGTCGCTTATCCGGGAGGTGCTCCCCCGCTTGCGGGACTTGCGCTGGGTGCAGGCCACCTGGGCCGGAGTCGAGCCGCTGCTTGACCCGTCCCTGCGCCGGGACTACCTCCTGACCAATGCCCGCGGCGTCTTCGGTGGATTGATGTCTGAATTCGTTTTCGGGTACCTGCTGCAGCACGAGCGCCGCATGATCGAACGTTACCGGGCTCAGCAGGAGCAGCGCTGGGACGCCAGCGTCACTGGCACTCTGCGCGGCAAGACCTTTGGCCTTTTAGGTGTCGGCTCGATCGGGTCAAACCTGGCAGGCACCGCCAGGCATTTCGGGATGAGTGTGCGCGGCTATACCCGCGCGAGCGAATCCTGCCCGGATGTGGATTCCTACTACCACGGATCCAGCCTGCTGGATTTTGCTGACGGGCTGGATTACCTTGTCAGCGTCCTACCGGACACGAAGGAGACGCGCTACATCGTGGATGCTTCCCTGCTCGGGCGGCTGCCCGCCCATGCTGTCTTCGTCAACGTCGGGCGCAGCTCGGCAGTGGACGAATCCGCCCTGGTCACCGCGTTGCGGACCGGGAAACTGGCAGCGGCAGTGCTGGACGTCTATGAACAGGAACCACTTCCGCCCGGGCACGCTTTCTGGAAGGCGCCCAACCTGCTGATGACGTTCCATACCTCCGCCCCGAGCTTCCCCGGCGACCTTGCTTGTTTGTTCATCGAAAACTACCGCCAATATGCGGACGGACGAGCTCCGCTCCATGCGGTCGATTTTGAAAAAGGATATTGATCCCTGCATTAGTAATCTATCGGTATATCGGAGTCCGAAGTCTCCAGACTTCGGCAATGAAAGACGGCATCATCATTTACATCATTTGGGGTGAGCCTTGTCACGGTCCTTCGTGGTTCACCTACCTTGGACGCAGGTGACGGGATCTGTGGTTGGTCCTTTTTTAGCTTGTTCGGGATAGGAGATGCAAATGAATAAACCCTTAATCCTGCTTGCGGATGGATTGCTCGAGGCCGGTTGCATCAAGTTTGGCGAGTTCACCTTGAAATCCGGGCTGAAATCCCCCATCTACATTGACCTGCGCCAGATCATCTCCTATCCCAAACTGCTGGAGCAGGTCGGTGCGGCCTATCTGCCGATTTTGAGGGGACTGGAATTCCAGCGCATTGCCGGCCTGCCCTACGCGGCCATCCCGATTGCGACAGTCATCAGCCTGCAGGGCAATTACCCGCTGCTTTACCCGCGCAAGGAAGTCAAGACCTATGGCATGAAAGCTGAGATCGAAGGCGAATACCATGCCGGGGAGACGGTCGTGGTGATCGATGATCTCGCCACCACCGGCGGGAGCAAGTTCGAAGCCATCGAAAAACTGACCGGCGCGGGCTTGGTTGTAAAAGATGTCGTCGTGCTGATCGACCGTCAGTCCGGGGCGAAAGAGGTGCTGGAGGCGGCGGGCTTCCGCCTGCACGCGGTGCTGACCATCACCGAGTTATTGGATTACTGGGAGAAAACGGGCAAGGTGGAAAAAAGAAGGATTGAAGAAACGAGAACTTTTCTAAAGAGCAGCAAATAATAGGAAAACAATAAGAGCATTAAACCAAAATAGAGGCGGCTGCCTCTATTTTGGTTTAATCAACCTTTCTTTCTTTTCCCGCCTCATCCGCTTGATCTGGACCTCGCGCCGCATCGCGCTGCCCCGATCCGGCTGCTCTTCCACATACACCAAGCGGACCGGGCGCCGGTAGCGTGTGTACCGGGCGCCGCTCCCGTGGTTGTGCTGGCGGAGGCGTCGCTGCGGGTCGGTTGTCCAGCCGGTGTAATAGGTTCCGTCGGTGCATTCCAGGATGTAACAGAAAAAGGCTTTGGAAGTTGATTTCATCGTTCCATTATTCTTCATCCGGTTTCTTGTCGCGCCGACCAAAGATCTTACCCAGGCCGCCGACCTGCTGTTTCAATATATCGCTGGCTTTTGGCATTTCCTGCCCGCCGAATTCAACCGCCAGCCAGTCGCCTTTGGCGCGATCCAATTGCCACTGGGCGCGCCCCCGGCGCGCACGCTCGAGACGGGCTTGCAGTTCCTTTTTGTTTTCATCGGCAATATCCTTGCGCAGGGATGCCAGCGTGGCGATATATTCGTCCAGCACCCGCATCGTATTGAGGCGGTTCTGCATTATAGCCTCGGCCAGGGCGGCGGACTCTTCCCCGTCGAGCGGCTGCGTGGCGGCTGAATAAGGCTTCCCGGCCATTCTGCGGATGTCGGACCAGCCCGGCTGACCAGTGATAGTCTCGGCCAGTGCAGCCGCAGACAATCCCGGCAGGAGGTGGGCCAGGGCCATCACCCCGTCCACTTCGGCCAGGTCCGCAAAAAAGGGCTGCGCGCCAAGCAGCACGACAAGATCAGCCGCCAGTTTGAGCGCCCCTTCAACCGTCCCTTGCGGAGCGGTGACAGCAATCACCCCTTTCTGGAACAGATCGGCGCGGGCGGCGTTCAACCCCAGCGCGGCATCCTCCAGGCAGGCCGGGTTGAGCGCCGGGGTCAGGCCGACGTAATGGCGTTTGGGTGGCAGGAGTTCTTTCGCCCATTTTGCCACCACCGATTTGACCGGCGCGGTATCCATTATGATAGCATCCTCGCGTATATCCTGGGCAATAATTTTCAACGTTTCATAAATCTCATCGAAGGGGATTGCCAGCACGACAACCTCCGCCTTTTCGACGGAGGCGGGCAGGTTGTAGGAAATGCTCTCAACCGCTCCCTGCTTCTGGGCTTTGCGTGCGGTCACCGGGCTTTTATCGTGGCCGAGCGTGGTGACCTTGTCTTTGTGGTTTGCCAGTGCCAGTCCTATCGAAGCGCCAATCTGGCCAAGTCCGATGATGGTGATTTTTACAGTCATGGTTTCCTCCTAAAAAATTATGCTCTAGGCGGCGTCCCCGCCGCCGTACCCTTCGGGCATGCTCCGCGAGGGACGGCGGCGAGAGCAATTTTTTGAATGGTATCTTATTCTAATTTTCATCATCCGCAGATTGTAACGCGGCCAGCAAGGGGTTATCAGCAGAGGAAATATCCTGGTGGCGGCGGATCAGATCCACGGTCCTGGAAGAAGCGCCCGCCTGCTCTGCCAGGTCTGCACCCCAGCCGGGGTGATGTGCGGCCACAACGAATGGGCGGCGGAGTCGGCTCAGCGTTTCCTCGCTCCAACGCCTGGCTCTTCGCCGGAAAAAACGTTTGCCCAGTACGATGACCACCCGGTCGGGCAGGGAAAGCGGAACCAGGACTTTGCCAACATCGTGCAGGAGGGCCGCGGCCAGCAGGTCTGGGTCGGTCTGACCGGCAGCCTTCAGCCGTTCGAGCACCTGATAGGCATGGATCTGCTCCGAGGGCTGCATCTGGCGAAAGAGGACAATCTGGGAAGGGGAGAAATGGGGAAGAAGCACTTCGGTCTCGACCCGCTTGCGGGGGCTGAGCAGGGCATTCCAGAATTGGCGGGTGCGGTAAGCGAGGCGGGAGAGAATCAAGGGAAATCCCCGGCGGTGGTCTGCCGGCACGGTTTTCACAAACTTGGGGCTTGGGGTGCAGGCGGGCGGTAAAGCCGCCCGCCTGCACCCCAACATTCTCTATTCTCCCGCCTTGGGGCGGGGGTCAGGAGGTGAGGATAAGAGGTTTTCACAGGGTACTGCGTAATTAGCAGTGGACTTTGTGAGAGCCCTGGGTATGCCGATCAAAGGGATTATAACATTGTGATAGAATCGTGAGAGCCGGGGACGCCGACCCCGGCCCTCTTGAAAGGAGGAGAAGAGAAATCGCCTTACGACAATATCTTACCATCTTGGTCTAAAATGTACTTGACGCTTCCCCTACGCTTTCCCTACGCTTCCCCTATGCCAATTTTACAATTTTGTAATCTTTTTCTTCGTTTTCGGAGGATTGCATGCCACCCTTTGCCATTTTTTGTCTTCCAGGCCTGCGACCGGCAGGCGCGCGAGCGCGGCCTGATCGACTGGACGACGAATTATTAACCTCCCCTGCGCCTCTCCATTTCACCCCTCTCCATTTCCGTTTCTGAAATGGAGAGGGGCCGGGGGTGAGGCCGAAGAGTGAGGCAAGGAGGACGCGATGAAACAGAAGGTCTCTCTCTACATCGGCGAACTCAATGGGACGCCCATCGGCGACCTGTGGCTGGCCGTCTCGGACCTCGGGCTGGTGGCGGTGGAATGCGGCCTGACCC
Source organism: uncultured Anaerolineales bacterium (assembly GCA_903873975.1). Classification (GTDB taxonomy): domain Bacteria; phylum Chloroflexota; class Anaerolineae; order Anaerolineales; family Villigracilaceae; genus UBA877. The sequence continues at coordinate 6,469 of CAIQQN010000307.1, read as the reverse complement.
AGGCCGAATTCGAAGCCTATCTCTCCAGCCGCTTCAAGCGGCCGGTCGAGTACGCCCCACGCCGCCTCCGCCAGCCCGCTAAACAGGTCCAGGAATATCTATCCGGCCTGCGGCGGGCTTTCACCCTGGCCATTGACTGGACGGTGCTGCGGCCGTTCCAGCAGTCGGTGCTGCACGCCACCTACGCGATCCCTTATGGCGAGACGCGCACCTATAAAGAAATTGCCGAGCATATCGGCCGGCCGCGTGCCGCCCGCGCCGTCGGCCGCGCCGAAGCCACCAACCCCATGCCGCTGGTGCTCCCCTGTCACCGCGTCATCGGCAGGGACGGCAAGTTGCATGGCTACGGCCTGGCGGAGGGATTGAAGACCAAGGCCTGGCTGCTGAAAATGGAAGGGGCGATGATCGCGTAAGAATAGCGAGGCGGCAATGCCAGGAAAGGAGGCTATTATGATGGACGCCTTTTCGACACCGCGCAACAGAATCCAGGCGATTATCCTCCTGGTGATCTGTGGCTTGTTGGCGATTGCTGCTGCCGTTGTAGGCATCAACGATAATCCGCCCGGCATACTGCTGGCATTCCTTGCGGCGACTGCTTTTATCCTTGCATTCGCCCTTCCCTGGCGAACCACAAAGAAGTTCATGTTCCTCCTCCTGGCGTCTGTGCTCGGTTTTGTTCTCTTCGCCATCCTGAACATCATTTTTGATTCTGTCATCCAGGATCCGGCAACCTCGGGTGCGCTCCGGGATCTGATACAAAGCCCTGCCATCGATGCCTTGAATTTAATCATCGCCATGATCTGTCCTGCGGCCTTCATCGTTGGCGCAGTCGGCTCGGTTGCCATGTTCATTCGCAGTCGTCGTCCGACAACGTGAATCTGTGAAGCGCCTGCCTGACACAACGTGGGCCGGACAGGAGGGATTGAAGACCAAGGCCTGGCTGCTGAAAATGGAAGGGGCGGTGATTGCATAAGAATACTGCCAGGCTGCTGTAGGGGCGACCCAACGGGTCGCCCTGTTCTCTTTGAATGCCTCATGCAATAACGATAGAAGCAACCCCTTTCTGAACCGTGACCATCCCCATTGTCGCGATTTGCTGATGGGCGAGGGTCTCACGACCCCGCCCATGCTTTGACCGAAGGTCTCCATCCTCCCTGTGCCATGACCGTACCCAGCGTTGTGGTTTATCTTTTTCCACCCCATCACCCATTCCCTCATCCCCGGTTACCTGCTCCCTATTCCCGCTTTTCCCCCCTTGACTTAACTGAACAAGTGTTCTAAAATAATATCACCAACGGCAAGGGTGCGCGCTGGCAGCGTTCTCAGCGTCTTCCTTGCCGCGTTTTCTTCCGCACCTTAAAAATTGAATTTTTCGTAGCCGTGGTAGGGGCGGACATCATCCCCTGTGGGGACGGAGTCCGCCTTGCCGCATCGTCCTCAGAGGTTCCATCGTCCCCCTGGGCTATTCGTTCCTCGAAAATTAGTAAAAAAAACACAAAAATTTTCAGGGCTTGGATCGATTGCAACGGTCTGAGCGTAGTGTGCGCGCTCTGCGGCATCAAGTCGCACACCGTCCCGGTGCTCTGCCGGGAGAGCGCCAGAGCGACGACATGAGTCGTCGACAGAACCGAAGACCCTGGCATTCTCCTGGTGCTCTTCCGGGACATCGTCCCGATGGCTTTCTGAGGGTATTCGTTTGTTTTGCTTAAAATCGATTTTAGGCAGAATCTCATACCCACGAATGGAATTGATAATGAAGAAGCCCCCGAAGAGAACCCGGGAACTGGGGGTATTCGTTTGTTCCTCTTTTTTCTCGAAAACAAACGACTAGCCGAGGCGTGCGCGCTCTGCGGCATCAAGTCGTACACCGTCCCGGTGCTCTGCCGGGAGAGCGCCATATCGACGACACGAGCCGTCGATAAAGTTATTATCGTGAAGCACAACTTCCCAGTAGATGACATCGTCCCGGCGCTCTTCCGGGAGAGAGAGAGGGTATTCGTTTGTTTTGTTTAATATTAATTGTGGTCAGAATCTCAGGCCTACAAATGGAATTAACAATGAAGAAGCTCTCGAAGAGAATCCTGGAACTGGGGGGTATTCGTTTGTTCCTCTTTTTTCCCGAAAACAAACGAATACCGAGGCTTGGTCAAGGTGGCTCTCTACTCTCTGTTCTCTACTCTCTGTTCTCTTCCTTGCCAATCCCGCCTCCTTCGATTATCCTTGTCCCCGGGAGTGGTTAGGTCCCGGAGGGCTTCCCGGTCTTCAACACCGGTGGCGGGCCGCGTTGCGGGCCGCGGTGGGTTCGACCCCCATCCATTCCCGCTTGGTATATATTCCACTTACAGGTGAACAATGACTCTTCCCGAAACTGACATCATCACGTCCATCATCGCGCGGGTTTTCCGCGTTGAAGAGGTCACCCTCGGTGACCTTCAGCCGCGTGCCGTAACTACGACTACCTCACCCCGGGCCGGGACCGGCACTGCCTCGCCCCGGACCGGAATCGGGTCTGCCCCGCAGGGCTATTTTCTGCGCTACCGGGGTGAACTGACCTGCGGCTCGATCGAGGCTTATGAACAGTTGGCCGCGGCCTTGCTCCCCTACGATATCACCCCCCTCTTTCGTATCGAGGATGGCCGCCAGACCATCTTTTTAATCCGCGGTACCATCCACCCCGGGCCGGGCCGCGTTTGGATCAACATTCTCCTGTTTGTTCTGACCCTTTTGAGCGTCCTGTTTGCCGGGACAATGTACAGTTATCACGGCCCAATGCCGGACGACACCCTCGGTCAGATCTGGACCCTGGTTACGCACCTGTGGGTCGGCTGGCCGTTCGCTGTCAGCCTGCTGTCCATCCTGCTGGCGCACGAGTTTGGACATTACTTCGTGGGGCGGAGGCGCGGCGCGGCGGTCTCGCTGCCATACTTTATTCCTCTGCCAATCAGCATCCTGGGAACGATGGGCGCTTTCATCCAGTTGAAGCAGCTCCCTAAAAACAAACGCGCCTTGTTCGACCTTGCCATCGCCGGTCCGCTGGCCGGCTTGGTTGTGGCTGTGCCTGTGCTGATCCTGGGACTGGCGCTTTCCCCCGTCGAGACCACCCGGGACACTTACTATACCAAGATCGCCAATACAGCCGATGTCTGTCCGAACAGCGCCAATATCGGCGAACCCTACTCCTGCCCGAATGACGACCTGCTGGAAGGTAATTCCCTGCTTTACCTGGGATTGAAATACATCGTCAAAGGCCAACTCCTGCCCTCTCCGCTCAGGTACGATGTGTCACCCTTGCTCTATTGGATCCGTTACCTTTTTACCGGCCATCCCATCCCGGTCGGCGGGCAGGATGTGATGCTGGGCCCGGTCGCATGGGCCGGGTGGGCGGGGCTGCTCGTCACCTTCCTTAACCTCATCCCGGCCGGCCAGTTGGACGGCGGCCACGTGCTCTATGCCCTCTTCGGCAAGCGTGTCGGGAAAGTCTTCCCGGTCATCCTGGTCACCACCCTCCTGCTCGGCTTTTTCTGGAGCGGATGGTGGTTCTGGGCATTCATCATTTTCTTTCTGGGCCGTACCCATGCCGAACCGCTCGACCAGATCACCCCGCTCGATAACCGCCGCAAGCTTCTGGCGGTGCTGATGCTGGTGGTTTTCCTGCTCGTCCTGACCCCCATTCCCTATGTAACCTTCTAGATGACGATCTCCTCACTTCGCTCTCTGCTGCATGTCCTGCTCGCGGTGATGTTGCTCTCTGCTTGCAGCCCGGGCTCCCCGACACCCACCTCGACCCCGGACCTGCCAGCTGTCACCGGGACAACCGTCCCCACCCCCGCCAACACCCCCACGCAGACACCACCCATCGGTGTTGATCCGGCGGCTTTACGCGGGGTCAGTCTCCAGGTCTGGCAGGCCTTCTCCGGGGCAGCCTCTGACGTCTTTGTCACCCAGGTTGCCCGCTTCAATGCCTTCAATGAGTGGGGCATCGTCGTCACCCAGGCCGGTTACGGCGACTACACAACCCTGTTCGAGGCGGTCAACACCGCCCTCGAATCCGGCGGGACCCCTGACCTGGTGGCCGCCCTGCCGGAGCAGACCCTGTCATGGAACGCCTCAGCTTCGGTTGCGGACCTGACCCCCTATCTGGGCGACCCGGCCTGGGGTTTGGGGAGCGATATGCCCGCCGCTTTCCCGCCGGTCTTCTGGGCGCAGGATAACCTGGACGGGAAGCAGTTGGGAGTCCCGGCCCAGCGTTCGGCCCGCTTCCTTTTCTATAACAAGACTTGGGCGCACGAACTGGGCTTCGACAGCCCGCCTGCCACGGCCGATGAATTCCGCCAGCAGGCCTGCGCGGCCAACGCTTCCTTCCGCACCAACCTCAGCCCGCTGGACGACGGTTACGGCGGCTGGATCGTGGATACGGATTGGCAAACGACCTACTCCTGGCTGCTGGCCTTCGGCGGCGGCGTGGTGGACGGGAATGCCTATGGCTTCCGCACGGACCCCAACCTGGCCGCCCTGCAATTCCTGAAAGGTCTGTACGATGATCATTGCGCCTGGCTCTCGACCGAACCGACGCCTTTCGATCCGTTCGCGGCGCGTTCAGCGCTCTTCGTCAGCGGCGACCTGGCCCAGGCGCCGGTGGCGGAGGAAGCCATGTCCCGCCTGAAGAACAACGACGAGTGGACACTGGTGCCCTTCCCCGGCCCTGCCGGGAGTGTGCTGGTAACCTATGGCCCGTCATACAGCCTGCTGAGGTCCACGCCGGAGAAACAACTGGCGGCCTGGCTGTTTACCCGCTGGCTGCTCTCGCCGGAGAACCAGGGCGAGTGGGTGGAATCGACCGGGCTCTTCCCGCTGTTCCATTCAGTAATAGATAATAGCGCCTCCCCGCAATGGGAGGCGGCGGTCGGGGATCTGTCCCTGGCTCAAGGGGTGCCGCAGCTGGCCTCCTGGCGCAAGGTCCGCTATGTGCTGGAGGATGGCACCAAAGTTATTTTTCAAACGGACATCCCGGTTGACCAAATTCCGTCCATATTGACAGAGATGGATACCACAGCAAAAGAATTGGTAGGCAAGTAATGTAAGTGTCATTGCTTCGTCGGGCAAAAAACGCCCTCCTCGCAACGACATAAAAAAAGACGATGGTAACCGAATGGCTCAAAAACCAAAATTCTACGTGGTCTGGAAGGGGCGCAAAACCGGGATTTTTTCCAGTTGGGAAGCATGTGCCGCGCAGGTACAGGGGTTTACCGGCGCGCAGTACAAGTCCTTTACCAGCCGCCGCCTCGCCGAGCAGGCCTTGCGCGGAAAGTATGCCGCCCATGTTGGCAAGCCCGTTTCCAGCGGGGAATGGTTGTTCGCCCCCAACCCGCCGGTCGCCGAGAGTATTGCGGTGGACGCCGCCTGCTCCGGCAGTCCGGGACGGTTGGAATACCGCGGCGTTGACCTTCGTTCCGGGGAAGAAGTCTTCCGCCAGGGGCCATACGAAAACGGCACCAACAACGTCGGCGAATTTCTGGCAATCGTCCACGCGCTGGCCATGCTCGCAGGACAGGGAAGCACGTTGCCGATCTACTCGGATTCGGACACCGCCATTGCTTGGGTAAAAGCGAAGCGCTGCAATACTAAACTTGCAACCGACGGAACGAACGCCTCGTTGTTTGAACTGATCAACCGCGCTGAAGACTGGCTGGCTGAACTTAAAACGGTCAATCCGGTCCTGAAATGGGACACAAAAGCCTGGGGCGAAATTCCCGCCGATTTTAACCGGAAGTAAATGGGTTAAAATGTAGTAACGACTTTAATAATTATTGTTCAGCGAGGAGACAATGCCAATATACGAATATGTCTGTCAGGAATGCGAAAAAGTGTTCGAAACAATTCGCCCGATGAGCCAGTCCGATGAGCCCATCCCGTGCGCCCTTTGCGGCGGGAAGCACACCCGGCGCAAACTCTCGGTCTTCTTTGCAGAGAGCGGCGGTAAATCGGTGGCTGGCATGTCCGAACCGTCGTGCGATTCGTGCGGCGGGCGGGATTGCTCGAACTGCGGGCATTGATTTTTAAACACGAAGGATTCTTTGTGCTGTCTTACTGCTTGTTGCATAAATATCTAAACTTTCAGTTGCGAAAACACGGGTAAAAATTAAGATTTAGGATTAGCAAATTACGCAGTACCCTGTAAAACGTTGAGTCCTTCGTGCCCTTTATGTTAACCATTTTCAGGAGGTAAGCATGGAATACACACAACTTGGCCGCACCGGACTGAGAGTCTCCCGGCTGTGCCTTGGCACAATGAACTTCGGCCCACAGACGAGCGAGCAGGATTCGTTCTCCATCATGGACAAGGCCCTCGAACTGGGCTTCAACTTCTTCGACACCGCCAACGTCTACGGCTGGAAGACTGGCGAGGGCATTACTGAGCAAATCGTCGGGCGCTGGTTCGCCCAGGGCGGCGGACGACGCGAGAAAGTTG
>CAIQQN010000306.1 GCA_903873975.1 uncultured Anaerolineales bacterium | reverse complement strand
GGAACGTGAAGCCTGGGATCTGTTCGGGATAAAATTCACCGACCATCCCGATCTGCGCCGCATCCTGATGTGGGAAGGCTTCGCCGGTCATCCCATGCGCAAGGACTGGCACGAGCCTTATTTCGAAGAGGAAGCCAAACCTTTGAAATCGCGCTGGCCAGACGGCAAGATGATCATGGCTGAGAGCAAAAATCTCTACGGAGACAATATAGCCTACCCCGCTGGCTTCAACCCGGAAAGTCAGATCTTTGACCCGGAGAAAGCCCTTTACGAAGCCCTGCGCGCTTATCAGAAAGATGAAATCGGGCTGGATACAGACCACATCATCGTTAACATGGGGCCGCAACATCCTTCGACGCATGGAGTCTTCCGCGTCGCCGTAGTACTGGATGGGGAGAAGATCATCAACCTGAAACCGGTGATGGGTTACCTGCACCGCAACCATGAGAAGATTGGTGAACGCAATACCTATATTATGAATATGCCGTACACCGACCGCCTGGATTATCTCGCCCCCATGAGCAATAACTTTGGCTACGCGCTGGCGGTTGAAAAATTAATGAATGTCAAACCGACGGAACGTGCAGAGTACATCCGCGTGATCATGGCCGAAATGACTCGCATTTCCAACCACCTTTTTCTAATCGGTACGTTGCTCAATGACCTAGGTGCTTATTTCACGCCCATGCTTTATGCCCTGGAAGAGCGCGAGCTGATTCTGGATATCTTCGAAGCCGTCACTGGTTCCCGTATGATGTGCAACTACTTCCGCTTTGGTGGCGTCGCACGGGACCTCCCGGAAGGTACGCTGCAAAAAATCAAGGACTTGTTTTTTGAACGACTGCCGCGCAAAATTGAAGAAATTGACCGCTTCTTGAGCGAAAATGAAATTATCCGTTCGCGCGGGATCGGACAGGGCGTGCTGACCGCCGAAGATGCGATCAAGTATTCTGCCGCCGGCCCGTTGCTGCGTGCTTCCGGCATCCCTTACGATGTGCGCCGCGCTGAACCCTACTCCATCTATGATCGCTTCGAATTTGACGTGGTTGTGCGTAAGAATGGCGACATCTACGACAGGTTGATGGTACGCTTTGACGAGATCCGCCAGAGCATTCGAATTATCCAGCAGGCGGTAAAGCAGCTTCCGGAGGGGCCGGTGATGGCCCTTAAGCCGATGTACCAGGTACGCGTACCACCCGGCGAAGCTTATGGAAGGGTTGAGGGGCCCAAGGGTGAACTTGGTTTCTATGTTATCTCGAACGGAAAGCCCACCCCCTGGCGCTACCACGTCCGCGCTCCATCGTTCATCAACCTGACCGCCTTCGGTCCGATGTGTGTCGGACAGAAAGTGGCCGATGTGGTAGCCGTACTCGGTTCCATTGACATCGTTCTTGGTGAAGTGGACAGGTAGGAGAAACCTCATGAGCGATATGTATGGTAAAGGTATTTTAAAAGGTCTCAGCGTCAGTCTCAGGCGTTTTGTTGAAACCTACCTCGATGATCTGAGCTGGCTAGGCAAGCGTTACCACACAGACAAAGGCATTGCCCACCGCAGCAGCAAGGACGCGCGTGGCATTTTCACTGTTCAATACCCGGAAGAAAAAATCCCTGTCCCGGAAGAATTCCGAGTTATACCGTTCCTGGTTTACGATGAAG
>CAIQQN010000305.1 GCA_903873975.1 uncultured Anaerolineales bacterium | reverse complement strand
ACTGTCTCCGGAAGACACCTATGCAGTCCTGTGCGGACCCCCGATCATGTACCGCTTCGTTTTGCAGAAACTGCTGAAGCTGGGATTTTCGAAAGATCATATATATATGTCATTGGAGAGAATGATGAAGTGCGGCGTCGGGAAATGCGGTCACTGCGCCATCGGTGACAAGTACTGCTGCATGGACGGTCCCGTTTTTCCCTATACCGAAATCGAGAGTATTGAGGAGGCAATCTAATGGTCAGAACACCGACAGTATGTCCTTTCTGCGGGTGCGGATGCAGCTTCTATCTGGTATCTCAAAATGAAAGGGTGGTGGGCATAGAACCAAGCATTGCCAACCCCGTAAATAAGGGGATGCTCTGCGTGAAGGGATGGAATGCCTATGAGTTCATCCACTCGCCGGACAGGCTTACCGCGCCGCTGATAAGGAAGCATGGCGCCCTCGTCGAGAGCACATGGGACGAAGCGTTGAAGACCGTCTCGGAGAGATTGACAGATATAAAATCACGGTATGGCCCCCGCTCCATGGCATTTCTCAGTTCAGCCAAGGTGACCAACGAAGAGAACTACCTTTTTATGAAGATGGCACGGGCGGCATTCGGAACCAACAATGTTGACCACTGCGCCCGGCTCTGACACAGTGCAACGGTGGTCGGTCTGGCCGCTGCATTTGGATCAGGTGCAATGACAAACTCTATCAATGAATTTGAAGATGCCGATCTTTTTCTCGTTACAGGCTCGAACACAACGGCACAGCACCCGCTCATAGGGTCGCGTATCATCAATGCGAAAGAAAGGGGAGCAAAACTCCTTCTCATCGATCCGAGGGAGATACCGCTTGCCGGTTTCGCCGATCTCCACCTGAGGCAAAATATCGGTACGGATGTTGCCGTGTTGAACGGCATGATGAACATCATCATCGAAGAAGACCTTTACGATAAGAAGTTTGTCGAGGAAAGAACCGAGGGGTTTGAGCAATTGAAATCTGTCGCCAGTAAGTATACTCCGCGGGTGGTGGAGAAGATATCCGGTATCCCCGCCCATGACCTGGAGAAGGCGGCGAGGATGTATGCAATAGCGGACAAGGCCATGATCGTGTACGCCATGGGCATAACCCAGCATACGACAGGCACTGATAATGTGAAAACCTGTGCGAACCTTGCCATGCTTACAGGCCATATCGGAAGGCCGTCCACGGGTGTCAACCCCTTAAGAGGGCAGAACAATGTCCAGGGCGCGTGCGACATGGGGGCGCTGCCCAACGTATACAGCGGCTATCAGCCGGTCGCTGATCCTGCCATTAGGAAGAAGTTTGAGGATGCATGGGGCGTTCAAGGGCTGGATGATAAGGTAGGCCTGACCATTACGGACATGATGGTGGCTGCCCGGAAGGGAGAAATAAAATCCCTCTACATCATGGGTGAAAATCCCATGATGAGCGACCCTGACACGTCGGACGTCGAGCACGCCCTCTCCAGTCTCGAATTTCTTGTTGTGCAGGACATCTTTCTCTCCGAAACGGCAGCGAAGGCCGATGTAGTGCTCCCCGCCGCGTCATTTGCCGAAAAGGAAGGTACATACACCAACACGGAAAGAAGGGTGCAAATCTCGAAGAAGGCAGTTGCCTCCCCGGGGCTGGCCAGGCCGGACTGGGAGATCATATGCGATGTAAGCAGGCTTGT
>CAIQQN010000304.1 GCA_903873975.1 uncultured Anaerolineales bacterium | reverse complement strand
TCCATTGATGAATGAGATTAATTGGATCGATATTATTTATGGTGGGGAGGTTGAGGTCGGTAATAACGACATCGGGTGAGAGAGAGCCAGGAAGCTCCAATAATTCATAGCCTTGAGAGAATTCCCCAATTACCTCGAATTCGGGCTTGCTTCGAAGCAAACAAATGAGTCCTTGTCGCCTCAGGATGTGATCATCAGCGACAAGCAGCTTGATCGTGGTAATTGGTTATACTCCTTCCCGTCACAATACAATCACGTACTACGAATGCAAGATGATGGTTAGATAATCATTTTACCAGTATTAAGGGCGGCCCACATCAAAATGAGAAGGAAAAAACAGAATTCATAATATAAGTATTACGTAATATTACGCTTATTTTACATCATATTCTACGTAATTCAATATAGTAAATAACTGTATTTGTCTACGATTTATGGATTTGGGTATTGAAAAAAACAGAATAATATAGTATAATTTCTAATACATCAGGACGAATAAACTAAGTAGTACTACGTAAGTCCATGAATTAGGAAATTTAGAGAACTGGCACCAAAACGAAGAATATTATGTGATCGCATTAATCTTTCGTCAAGGAAGGAAGTTACAAAATACCAAGATGATTTTCGATGACCATGAATAATCCTACATAAGCCAAGATTCGAAATTACGCTGAAGATTTACTATTTGAAAACAACATGATTACAGTAAAACAGATTGCAATTCAGTCACAGGTTAAATTTGTTGTCCCGATAAGGAGGATTTGAATCATGGTACAGAAAACAGTAGTAATCATTACCCCCTTTGCAGATTTTGGCGAACTCGTCAGTCAATCCATCATCAGAAACGAATCCTGTACAGTAAATTCCTTCGCCACAGTAAAGACATTAGCTGATTTCATCTACGACAATCACTCCCTTCATTTTGCGTTGTTGGACATGGACCTTGGCTTCGGAAAGGTGAAGGAGAGTGTTTTTATCATTAAAGATAAATTTCCAAGTGCGGAAATCATCCTTATTTCAAAAAAGGATCTTCCTCAGGAAGCGGAGGATCTTCGCCCCTGGAAATTATTAAGGAAACCTTTTATTGAAAGTGATTTATTGGAATTATTCAAAAACCCCGACAATTTCCAGCAAACCCAAGTCATTGATGGAGTATTTCATAATACGGCTGAAGGGGTAATGCCAGCCTTGGCAATAGATAAAAATGAATTAAGGAAAATCTTATTGAGCACCGTCGCCAAATTGGATGTGGTGGACGCGTTCATTTTCTCCAAAGAGGGTATTCTCGCTCAAACAGAGAAGATTTCAGAAAATGACATAAGTGATTGCTCGTGGATCATTCACAAATACTTCGACGGATCTGAAAAGGGGGAAGTATTAAAGCAAATCCACCTGACCTCGAATACTTATCTTCTACATGGAACGATCCTTACAATTGGGATCATCCTCGCAATTCTCTACAACGTAGAAACACCGTATAAAATCTTGCGCAGCCAAACCAGATATTTAACAGCCATGATCCTAAATCCACGACTTTCTACAGAGGGATCGCTCACACTTCCTGAAAGAGCATTCATCACGAAAGAGGAAGAGATTAATCAATCAGTTACAAAAGACCTCGAAAATGAAATCACCACACAAAAGCAGATCAAAAAACAACCAAGGCCCGCAAAGAAATTTAGAAGAAACGGGGTCGAAAGAACAATAGAAGAGAGAGATGAACCAGAGGAGGAAGAATCAAATTCAGGCTTCCCGGATGGCAATCATGACCTTGATTCAGAACTGGATTCTGAACCCTCACCCGAGATGAATAGAGGTGAGATGGAGGATGTGTGGTCATTTACTGTTCCAGATCATGACACTATGCCTGCTGCCACTAATAAGTCGAAGATGATCCAGGAAACAGAACCTGAAGTAGACAATATAATAGGTTCTACCAATCCTGTAAACCAATATTACAGACCGGCAAAAACGAGTTCAAATGAGGAACTTGAAGAAGAACATGTACGAGAATCTTGCCTCCAACCCGCCCAAGGTTTATCATACTTAAATTACGCATGCCTTCTTATCCCACGTCTCAAATCCTGTTTGATCGCGAGTGACCTGGCAAAATTTCTAAACGAGGAAATCCCAAACATTTTTCTCGCTTACGGATGGCGTTTGGAAAACCTGATGATCGACAAACGCTACCTGCAATGGATCGTACGATTACCCTCTTCGATCGCCCCTTCCAATCATATACGGACAATCCGCAGGGAGAGTTCGAAGATGATCCTAAATAATTTTGTAAGGTTGAGCAGAGATGGATTGATCACAGACTATTGGGCACCAGGATTTCTTTTGGAAAGCGGGAGACGACCCATTCCTAGACTTGAAATTGGGGATTTCATACGAGTAAACCGTGAACTATATTATCCGGATGAGCGAATTTACCATATTCCGGAGACGAATTACACCCCTGCAAATCTATGAATCAGGTAAAATAGAATCAGGCAAACAGATTCAATCCGCGGCTGTGTATAATTCAATGACTGATATCTCGCCAGAATTTTCGGATCAGAGAATCAACCAGATTCTTAAGACAGTATTTGAATTGCTCTGGTTCGAACCCCAAGGACTTTATGTATCGGAGATTGTCAAGTATTTAAAAGATGCAATCTTCTTTACTGAATACGAAACAGAATGTTACCCCTTTGCACCTTATATTCCCCGATATGAAGTAATCATTCGCATTGGGACCATCCCTTTGGTTAAAGCCGGTTGGCTGGAAAAAACAAAGAATGGACGCTGGTTCATAACAAATGCGGGTCGAAAAGCCTGCCACCGCATCAATAACTCAAAGGAATTTTTTGAGATGTCCATCCAAGTATTCCAAGAGTGGAAAACACAGGAAAACAACCGGCTAGCCCAATTTGACTCAGATCCATTCAACAACGCAGCAGAATTCTCCTGGGCTCAAATCAAACAATATTTCGAAGTCCTTGATATCAAGGACATACGAATTATTGTTTCTTCATTGCTAAAAGCCTTGGGGTGCCACATCACTTGGACAGTCCCTTATAAAGAAGATGACAGCCTCATCGACATGATCTGTTCGCAAGACCCGTTGGGAATAAAACCCCCTCGAATGGTTGTTCATATTGCAAAATGCTCTAATGTAGCGACCTTAGAGGATGTGGAATTATTCTCCAAAGACCTCAGGCCCAATGATGTCGGGATTTATTTTTCCTTTGGTGGAGTAATCAATGGATCGCAAGAATTTGTCCTGGAAAAAAAGGAGCCAATCATTCGAATTATTGATCTGGAGCGTTTTGTAGATCTCTGGGTAGAAAATTTGGAAAAGATCGACCAGGCAGGTTATGCAAAATTCCCTCTTCGCCCGATTCATTTTCTTGCTTTGCCCGACCGTCTAGGTTAGGAAGAATGAGCAATAGTATAGGGGGATTTTTTTCATCATTATAGATGATAAATCATTTGGCTTGATTATGTTTTTAATTAATGAACTCACCCCGTGTTGACACGGGGTGAGTTTATGAGTAGTTCTTTGCATCCTACACTGTCTGCTGTGGTTAGGAAAAATTAAATTCGAAAAGCATCGTGGTTACAACTTCAGCTGAACCTCTCCCATGAAAGAAGCGACTGAAATCGCGAATATAAGTCTTATCCATAATTCTGCCTACTTAACTTCCTTTTCAGCCAGCCTTAATGCCTCTTCAAAGATCGCCAGGCCTTCGTCGACCTCAGGTTTGGAAATGCTCAACGGCGGGGCAAAGCGGATAACGCTCTTGCCGCAACTGAGCAGGATCAGGCCGCGCTCGAAAGCCAGTTCCACGACCTTGCCGCAGAGTTCCTCGGCCGGGAGCTTGCTCTTGCGGTCCTTAATGAATTCAACGCCGATCATCAAGCCGATACCGCGCACATCGCCGATGGATGGGTGACGCGCCATGATCTCTTCCAAGGCATCGTGCGTGTACTGGCCAACAGTGGCAGCATTTTCCAGGTATTCGTTCTCAATCAGGTCAATGGTTGCCAGGGCTGCGGCGCAGGAAATTGGGTTGCCACCGAAGGTGTTGCCATGGGAACCACGGGGCCAATCCATCACGGAATCACGGGCGATGCAGGCGCCGAGCGGCATGCCGGAAGCAATGCCCTTGGCGGCGGTGATGATATCCGGTTCCACATCAAAGTGTTCGATGGCCCACCATTTACCGGTGCGGCCCATCCCAGATTGGACCTCATCGGCGATGAGCAAGATATTGTGTTTGTCGCACAGTTCGCGCAGGGCGGGGAAGAAACCGGGCGGCGGGACGATGTAACCACCTTCGCCCTGGATGGTTTCAACCAGGATGCCGGCTACTTCATCCGGCGGGACGATATGACCGAAGATCTCATCCTCGATGTAACGGACGACCGTTTCACCGTAATCCTCACCAGAGCGCCGTTCGAGGATGGGGCGGTAGGGATTCGGGAAGGGAGCATGAACAACGCCATTCATCAGTGGATAAAAACCTCTGTGGTAGGTGGTCTTACTGGCAGTGAAGGTCACTGCGCCCATGGTGCGCCCATGGAAGGCGCCAGTAAAGCCGACGAAATTCGTCCGACCGCTGTGGTAACGGGCCAATTTAATGGCTGTCTCGACAGCTTCGGTGCCGGAGTTGGTCATGAATGATTGAGCCTCCTCTCCAAAAGGAGCAATTTCGTCAAGCTTTTCCCCCAAGGCAATCCATTTTTCGTGATAAAAATCCGAGGATATATGGATGAATTTTTCAGCCTGATCCTGAATGGCCTTGACCACTTTGGGATGGCTATGGCCGGTGGATACGACGGCAATCCCGGCTGCAAAATCCAAGAAACGGTTGCCGTCCACGTCCCAGACTTCAGTACCCTTGCCATGATCCATAACAAACGGGACTCCACGCGGATAAGATGGCGAAATGACAGCTGAATCGCGCTTGATCAGCGCCCTGGCCTTTGGGCCTGGTAATTTATAAGTTTCCATAAACTTCTCCTTGCATGAATTATCCAGCTTTGGAAAGCCGAATGTGTGCCTGAGCAAGCGCGCCGAGCAAACCGGCATCATCCCCCAATAGGGCGGTTGCAATCTGCAACCCTTCCAGATAAGATCGGTCCATAATGTTACGTTTCATTGATTCTTCGATTGGATCAAGAATCAACCTGCCACTCAGAGATACACCACCACCGAAGATGACGATGGATGGATTGAAGATATGCAAGAATTCCGCCACTGCCTGACCGATAAAGCCACCGGCGCGGACAAATGCTTCTTTTGCCAGTTCGTCACCCTGATTGGCGGCTTCGGCCACATCACGGGCGCTGAGTTCCATTCCAGGCCGGAGAATGGATGACCGGCCAGTAGCCACCTGCTCTCTGACGTATCTTGCAATCGCTGGTCCAGAGGCGACGGCTTCCAGATGACCAGGTACGCCGCAGGAACAGACCGGTCCGCCGGGGAGGACAGTGACATGCCCGAGTTCTGTAGCCATGCCACGACTACCTTCAATGAGCATATCCCCGCTGATGACACCTCCTCCAATCCCGGTGCTGATGGTGAGATACAGCACATCGCGGTGGCCCTGTCCGGCTCCGAATTTCCATTCACCGAGAGTGGCCAGGTTGGCATCATTCCCAAGAAAAGCTGGAACTTCATATTGTTTGGAGAGTAATTCGGCCAGCGGATAGTGTGTCCAGGCAGGAATATTAGGAGTGGAGATAATCACCCCAGTGTACGGATTGACCGGACCGGGAGCGGCGACAGAGATTGCGGCGACCGGCTCCTTTGGCCAGGCAGCGTCAATCAGTGAGGTCAAGCGCTCGATAACTCCATCTTCCAAGCCACGCGTGGCGGTACGCTGGATGGTGATGGGCGTTGTTCCAGTGCGAGGATAAACTGCTACCCGCAACTGGGTACCGCCTATGTCTATTGCAATAATGACGCTCATGTTTGAAATTATAACATGCTGACAGCGGGATATAACTATGGGGTGTGGCTAAAGGTACGAGTTTTGAATAATTATGGGTAATTTTCAACCCCATTCCCAACCCTGCGACGAAATGGAGCTTCGGCGCCTATCGGTGCCGAAACAGCCGATGAGGTCGATGGCGGTTTGACACCGCCTCGACCAAGTCTCAGATAGGGAAGAATTGTGCGAAAAAAGCGTGTGCGGCTCTTTGCGCCGCACACACTTTTTTCGATGCTTTTCTTTACCTTGGAGAATAGGACACGAGGATTGCCTCTAGTTGACTATTCCCTTAAAGACTGCTATCATCTTTGGGATGTTTAAACGGCGTGAGCCCTGGTATCGTTCCATCTGGCGTTTTTTTTCCCGATTCTTTCGCTGGTTTGTACCAGGAATCGGAGTAAAGCGCTGGTTCCTAGTCATTCTGGCTGGAATCACCCTTATTGGAACCGGCCTGGCACTTTTCCTGCTGGATGTGTATCGCACGGCCCCAAATACCTGGTGGCTGCCAATCATTTCGTTTTTATCATTACGATTCCTAACCCGTCCCTGGCGCATTCTCATTTTTGCCGGGATCGGGTTTGGTTTGATCGGCCTGGGTATTTGGAGACTTAACCGTTCCTTGCTTGTGCCGTTCCTGCGGCCAGGCCAGCGACTGGTGGACCAGGTGACTGATTACCGCCGACGCGAGCGCGGACCACGGATCGTTGCCATCGGCGGTGGGCACGGAATCGCCACCGTCCTACGCGGACTGAAGGGGCATACCAATAACCTGACGGCGGTCGTATCGGTGGCAGATGACGGTGGTTCTTCCGGTGAATTGCGGCGCAGCCTGGGAATCCTCCCGCCAGGCGATATTCGCAACTGCCTGGCGGCACTCTCAGATGATGAGGCTTTATTGACGCAGCTATTCCAATACCGGTTTGGAGAAGATACCGGCCTGGGAGGTCATTCGTTTGGCAACCTGTTCATTTACGCCCTCTCCGATATAACCGGCAGTTTCGAGGAGGCGATCGCCGAATCGGGGCGCGCCCTTTCGGTCCATGGGCGAGTGCTCCCAGCCACGCTGCACAACGTCCGGTTGGTGGCTGATGTCCAATTACCGAATGCCCAGACCGAGGTTCGGGTGGAGGGCGAGAGCCAGATCCCCCGGGCGGCAGGAAGGGTGAACCGGGTCTGGCTCGAACCGGATAATCCCTCGGCGTTCCCGCCTGTCATCCAGGCTGTCCTGGCGGCGGATATGATCGTCATCGGACCGGGCAGTCTGTATACCAGCATCCTACCCAACTTCATGGTCGGCGACCTGCTCGAGGCGATCCGGTCTAGCCGGGCGTTAAAAATCTTTATAGCGAACATCGCTACACAACTAGGTGAGACAGACTTGTATTCTTCCGGGGATCATATCCGAACTCTGGAGGAATTGGCCGGTTCTGAACTTGTCGATGTTATCGTGTGTAATTCATGGTATGATAAAATATTGGAAAATGGCAAGCAGTGGGTGAGGGTGGATGAGGCGCTTGAACGCGATTCCCGTTTGTATCTTTCTGACCTTGCTGACCGCCTGCAACCGGGAAATCACGACGCGGTAAAACTGGCCCAGGTGCTGATGGATCTTTATAACGAGCGCACCGGGCCGATCGTGAAGGAACAAACAACGCAATAGCGTTGAAATCACAATCATTTTTTAAGGAGATTTGCTATGACTGTCAAGGTAGGTATCAACGGTTTTGGCCGGATCGGACGCCAGGTCCTGAAGGCCATTAGGGATTATTATCCCGAAACATTGGAAGTAGTCGCTTTTAATGATATTGGCGACATGAAAACCATGGCACACCTGCTCAAGTACGATTCGAACTATGGTCGTTATGACGGCACAGTTGAATTTGCCGAGGACCATCTTCTTATTGATGGCAAGAAGGTTACCGCTTTCAAAGAGACCGATCCATCCGCAATCCCATGGAAAGACCTGGGCGTGGAGATCGTCATCGAGTCCACAGGTCTCTTTACCATCAAGGAAGACGGTGTCAACAAGAAGGGTAAGACCGTCAAGGGTGCAGTCAATCACATCACCGCGGGCGGTGCCAAGAAAGTCATCATTTCCGCACCTGCTGAGGGCGAAGATATCACCATCGTCATGGGTGTGAACGACGACAAATACGACCCGAAGACGCACCACGTGGTCTCGAATGCCTCCTGCACCACAAACTGCCTTGCCCCGGCCGCGAAAGTGGTGCATGATAAATATATTATCAAGCGCGCTTTCATGACCACCATCCATTCTTACACCAACGATCAAAAGATCTTGGATATGCCACACTCGGACCTGCGCCGGGCGCGTGCGGCGGCGATGAACATCATCCCGACAACCACCGGCGCTGCCAAAGCCATTTCCCTGGTCATCCCCGACTTGAAGGGCAAGTTTGACGGGTATGCCTTGCGCGTCCCGACCAGCACTGTCTCTGTAGTGGATTTCACCGCCGAACTTGAGAAGGCCACCACGACCGACGAACTGCGCCAAGCCTTCCGTGAAGCCGCCAAATTTCCGCGCAATAAAGGCATCCTTCAAGCAATCGACGAACCACTGGTGAGCATTGACTACAAGGGCGATCCGCACAGCGCTTCCATTGACCTGCCGTTCACCAGCGTTCTCGGGAAAGCCGAAAACAATTTCGTCAAGGTCGTTGCCTGGTACGATAACGAATGGGGTTACTCTGTCCGCACGGCAGACCTGGCTGCGCTGATGGCAAAAAGCCTTTAGATAGACAGATAGCCTGAAGGTCTCATAGTCTAATTGACGAATTGTTTGATCGTTGAAAGACCATGTGACTATAATCTATCTGGCTAGGAGATCCCTTCATGAATAAGAAAACCGTAAGAGATATCGACCTTAAAGGCAAGCGCGTTCTGATGCGTGTGGACTTCAATGTCCCGATGGAAGGCGGCAAAGTCACCGACGATAAACGCATCAAAGCCTCTCTTCCTACGATTAAGTTTGTTCTTGACCAGGGTGCATCCCTGGTGCTAATGAGCCATTTAGGACGCCCAAAGGGGGGATTCGACCCCGAGTTCAGCTTGAAGGCAGCGGCAAACGTCCTCGCTGGTTATCTGGGCATCCCGGTTCAGATGGCGCCGGATTGCGTTGGTCCGGAAGTGGAGAAGATGGCTAAAGCCCTTAAACCGGGCGGAGTCATCATGCTGGAGAACACCCGCTTCCATCCTGAAGAAGAGAAGAATGACCCGGAACTGGCCAGGAAGATGGCCGCGCTCGGCGAAGTTTTCGTAAACGACGCGTTCGGTTCGGCTCACCGTGCTCACTCCTCAACCGAAGGCGTGGCGCACTTCCTTCCGGCTGTTTCTGGCTTCCTGATGGAGAAGGAACTCGAATACCTTGGCCGCGCGACTACCAACCCCGAACATCCATATATTGCCATTTTAGGCGGCGCCAAGATCAGCGACAAAATCCTGGTGGTGGAGAACTTGCTTACCAAATGTGACAAACTCATCATCGGCGGCGGCATGGCGAATACCTTCCTGACCGCCATAGGCCTGAACATGCGAGACAGTCTGGTGGAAGCCGGTTCGATTGACACAGCGAAAGCCATCCTGGCGAAATCTGGCAACCGGATCATCCTGCCTGTGGATGCGGTGATTGCTGATAAATTCGAGGCTGAAGCCAACAACAAGATTGTAGATGTAGACAAAATCCCGGCCGGTTGGCGCATGATGGACGTTGGTCCCAAGACCTTGGAGCTTTACAAAGAAACCCTCAAAGGCGCTAAACTGATCGTCTGGAATGGCCCGGTGGGCGTGTTCGAGATGCCAAAATTCGCCGAAGGGACCTTTTCCCTGGCAAGACTGCTGGCCGAATCCGGCGCGACCACCGTCATCGGCGGCGGTGACAGCGCCAGCGCGGTCAAGAAGGCGGGCGTTGCCAACAAGATGACGTTCGTTTCGACCGGAGGCGGTGCTTCGCTGGAGTTCCTGGAAGGCAAGGAACTGCCTGGCGTAGCAGCCCTGCTGGATTAGTAATCCCATTGAAGAAAACGCAGGACGGACAGTTTAATTGCCCGTCCTGCGTTTAATAGCCAACCGGGGATGTTCGAGGAAGCGCGGTTGTGTATTCTAATGCCGGAATAAAATAGAGACGCTTCGCATAATCATACTATTCTAATAGGCCGGTATGGCAAAGGTATTCAAGGTATATCGCGTTGCTCACCGAAGCAGCGAATAGAGAAGGGACAAACCCATCATGCGGAAACCATTTGTAGCTGGAAACTGGAAGATGAATAAAACCATCGCGGAAGCCCGTGCACTCGTCGCCGAGATGAGCCCGGCTCTACGGGATGTCAAAGGTGTGGAAAAGGTACTCTGTCCGCCCTTCATGTCACTCTTCCCGGTTGCGGCGCTCCTGCAGGGTACGGATATCGGCTTGGGGGCGCAGGACATGCACTGGGAAGCCAAAGGCGCGTTCACCGGCGAAGTTGCAGCGGGAATGGTGGCTGAGTTTTGCATGTACGTCATCATTGGTCACTCCGAACGCCGGATGTATTTTGGTGAAACCGACGAGACGGTGAACAAAAAAACCGCAGCGGCGCGGATCTCGAACCTGACCCCGATCGTCTGCGTCGGCGAGACCCTGGCCGAATACGAATCCGGAAGGACGGCAGAAGTGGTTTCCCGACAGATTCGGGCGGGACTCAAAGGTCTCGATCATGAATTTGCGACACACATCGTCGTGGCTTACGAACCGGTCTGGGCCATTGGAACCGGGCGCGCCTCGACCGGTGAAAATGCAAATGCGGTCATCCGCGATTTCATCCGTAAACCGCTGGCTGAATTGTATGGTGAAACGGCTGCTCAGTCCATCCGGGCGCTCTACGGTGGCTCTGTGACGGCAGCTAACGCGGTCGAGTTTTTCGGTCAGCCCGAGATCGACGGGGCGCTGGTTGGGGGGGCGAGTCTGAAAGTGGACGAGTTCGTCGCCATTGTACGGGCAGCGGCAGAAAGAGCCTAACGCGAAGATCAAGAACACAAATATGACGCGAATGAAATTTCCCTTCGCGTCATTTATGTTGAATCAGGATTGATCAATTGAGTTACGTCATGGCATTCGATGGTCTGCTCTGGCTTTTGGTCGCGCTGGCGGTGTTCGTTCTTCTCCAGCGCCTGCTGCACCGCGAAATCCAAGCGTTCATCCTCATCCTGACCCGCAACCCTGGTGTGACGCAAGTGATCTTTGCCCTGATCTTCTTTCCTGGCGTATTGCTGCATGAACTCAGCCATTTTCTGACCGCAAAAATTCTCGGCGTGCAGACGGGGAATTTCTCTCTCATTCCTCAACCACAGCCGGATGGCAAACTGCGTCTGGGTTATGTCGAGACCGCTTCTGGCGGCTTTGTTCGAGATGCGCTGATCGGAGCGGCCCCATTGGTGATGGGCAGCCTGTTTGTGGCGTATGCGGCCATATATCAAATGCACTTATTACCCATTTGGGATCTGATACGCAGCTCCAATCGGGGGGCGTTCTGGGCAATTCTGGAGTCTGTGCCAAAGTACGCTGATTTCTGGCTATGGTTCTACCTGACCTTTACCATCAGCAGTACAATGTTGCCCTCGCAATCCGACCGGCATGCCTGGCTACCTTTGGGATTCCTGGTTGTGGGACTGATAGCGACCGCGATCCTGGCCGGGGCGGGAACCTGGATGCTGGCAAACCTGGCGCCGCCGTTCAACCAGTTCCTACGAGCACTGGCGATGATCTTCGGGCTAAGCGGGGTGCTGCATCTTATATTGATATTGCCGTTTTTGTTATTGCACCAGATCCTGACAAGGTTGTCCGGGTTGGATGTAGGCTGAGAGTGAAAATCGGCAAATCATTCAACCCGTTCCGAACTGACGGTCGCCAGCGTCGCCCAATCCCGGGACGATATAACCGCGTTCGTTCAGATGATCGTCAATGGCGGCCAGGTAAATTGGTACATCCGGATGAGCTTTCTGCATGGCGGCAATTCCTTCCGGCGCGCCGATGATGCCGACGAATTTGATCTTCCTTACGCCCCAGCGCTTTACGATATCGGCTGTAGCAACCGCTGAACCGCCGGTAGCCAGCATCGGGTCCAGAATCAGACAGACGGATACGGTCGGCTCGATCGGTAGCTTGTTGTAATATTGCACCGGCTTGAGTGTCTGCTCGTCGCGGTACAGGCCGATATGCCAGACTTCAGCGGTGGGCATTAATCCCCAGATGCCCTCCACCATACCCAACCCAGCCCGCAGGATAGGGACGAGACCGATTTTCTCTTTAAGTTCTGCGCCAATCATCGAAATGAGCGGAGTCTCTAATGGTCGGGGAACAGTGACCAGATCAGTGGTAGCTTCGTAGGCCAGCAAAGCGGCAATCTCGCGGACAAGTTCGCGAAACTTCTTAGGATCGGTGGTCTTGTCACGCAGACGGGACAGTTTATGGGCGACGAGCGGGTGTTGGGAAGCAAAGACGTTGGGCATGGCTCCTCCAGTTTCTCTCATTATAGCTGACCTCCCATTTTGTGGCTTGACGATTCAGCAGTTAATCGGGTATTCTACAGGCAAAGGTCGTAATAATCATGCCATATAACATCCTGGTTGTTGACGATAATGATATGAATTTGTTCCTGCTATCAAAAATACTGGAACTGGAAGGCTATCAGGTAACGACAGCTCAAAATGGGATAGAAGCAATCCAATTGGCTGCGCAAAAAATGCCCGACCTGGCCCTTCTGGACGTGATGATGCCGGAAATGGACGGGTACGAGTTGTGCCGGAAGATGCGGCAACCGCCTTTCAGCACGAAAATCCCGATCGTGATGCTGACTGCTATGAACAGCGAGACAGAACGAGCGCAGGCGCTGGAAGCTGGTGCGAACGATATCTGGTCGAAACCGTTCGAAATAGAGGTGTTCCGCCGGCGAATTGGGGAGTTATTAACAGTACCTTAAATTGTGAATCATCAGGCAGCGCGGCCTGACTTTGCCAAGGGGTTTCTACACCGACCAGAAAGTTGGATCATAAGCCGGTAGTTCACAGCGCAGCGGCGCATCGGCGCGGTAGCCCAAGGCATAGCCGGCCTGCATAAGCTGGTGGATCTCACTCGTGCCTTCGTAGATCACCGCCCCCTTAGAGTTTCGCAAGTAGCGCTCGACATCGTACTCGTCGCTATAGCCGTATGCCCCGTGAATCTGCACGGCTTCATTAGCTGCTTCAAACGAGGCGTCGGTGGCGAACCACTTAGCCAGCGAAGTCTCACGCGTATTTCGCAGACCCTGATTCTTCATCCAGCCCGCCCGCAAGTACAACAAGCGCGCCATTTCGTAGGATTGCACCATCTTAGCGATCTTCTGCTGAACGAGCTGCATCCGGGCGATCTCACGACCAAAGGCGCGGCGTTCTTTGGCGTAACGGATACTCGCTTCCAAACTGGCACGGATCAAGCCGGTAGCTCCGGAGGCAACCGTGTAACGCCCGTTATCCAGGCAGCTCATGGCGATCTTGAAACCCTCGCCATCCTCACCGATGCGATTGGCGACCGGAACACGCACATCCTGAAAGGCGATCCAGCCTGTGGAACCAGCGCGAACCCCCAATTTCCCGTGGATATCGCCGGTTGTGACGCCCGGGTAGTTGAGTTCCACTAAAAAGGCTGAGAGATTTTCGTGGGGGTCATCTGCCCGATTCGTGCGCCCCACCCACAGGCAATGATGGGCTTTTGTAGCCAATGAAATCCACATCTTCTCGCCATTCAAGACGTACTCGCTGCCGTCGAGCCGCGCAGTACTAATAATCGCTGACACATCAGAACCAGCCCCAGGCTCGGTCAGGCCGAAGCAGGCGATCTTCTTACCCTGCGCCTGCGGTGTCAGAAAACGGTGCTTTTGCTCCTCGGTGGCCCACTGGAATAGTGCCATGCTGTTCAACCCGACATGCACCGACATTACCACTCGCAGAGAAGTGTCGACTACTTCCAATTCCTCACACGCCAGCCCAAGAGCGATGTAATCCATGCCCTGGCCACCATATTTCACCGGCAGACAGATACCCAAAATACCCAACTCGCCCATGCGCGGCAGAACGAACTCCGCCATTTGCTGCTGCCGGTCGCATTCCTTGATTACAGGTGCGACCTCTTTTTGTGCAAACTCGCGCACCATTTTTTGCACCATCTGGTGCTCTTGGGAAAGGGAGAAATCAGCCATACGCCTATTATAGCAAGATAAACGCTTTCGAGTGCTATAATTTTTCCAATGGAGGAATGAATGATAATCCTGTTGTACTTATTCGTTATCAGCGGTGCGCTGCTGGTTGTACTTTCCGTGCCGATGATCATGGGGAGAATCCCTCCCAATGGATTGTACGGTTTCAGGGTGAAGAAAACGATGGAAAATCCCGACATCTGGTACCCGGTAAATGCATATAGCGGAAAATGGCTACTAGTAGATGGTCTGGGGTTGGCTCTGGCGGCAGTTGGCCTTTTCTTTGTACCGGGCATCTCGCTTGAAGTTTATTCGTAAGCAGTCCTGGCAACTTGGATGTTACTATCTTCCGTTGCGATGATTGCATCCATCCGGTTCATGAATTCCCTGTAAGGACCTGGCTTAGATAATCATCAGGGCGACCCCGTTGGGTTGCCCTGATTTCTTTAATTCCGGAACAGAACGCTGATGATCTCATGGCCGCGTGCCGGGAGGTTCACGCAGCCATCTTTGTCGGGTTTCAGGGCGGTCTGTTTTTCCTCCGCCAAATTTACTTGTTCCACCCTCTTGAACGGCTTCAATGGCTTGAAAGTCACATGGATCGCCTCGCCGGTGATGTTGTAACCACGCACCAGCCAGCCGCCTCCGTCCTCGCTTGGTTTGACAGCGCTGACGACAAATGCCGCTGGCTCGACCTTTATGAACGAACCAGAAGCAGGCAGGGTTCCATTGTGCATACCGGTGCAGACAAGGCGCATGGGGGCCTCGAATGCATACGCATGAGCGATGGACTTCTCCCAATTTCCAGCGTGCGGAATGATGGAATAGTCGAATGTCCACGGACCGGGCATCTGGGCTCCAGGGGTTTCCAGGAACGGACCGGCATGTCCGTGGCGGGTAGAGATATCGTCGCGTGACAGCCAGCCGACACAGCGCAGTAATGTAATAGCAATCTCGGCGTTGCCTGCCGAATTCTTGAGGACTTCCACTTCAGGCAGGCCGCGGTTGGCGACCGTCAACCCGGATTTGCCATCGGTAACGCTGGTAAACGCCCGCTGGGGGACCTCGGGCCTGGGCTGTTCGACCCAGGTATCATCGAAGGCTGGAATTCCGACTTTGCGCTCGACAACTTCAAAATGCCCATCGTGAGCGCTTCTCCCAGAGGCAAACGGTGTCGGGAAGTGGGCTCGCAGGCGGTGGTCGCGAGCGCGGTTGTCCACTGCGGTGTGGATGTCCACACGCGGGACGCCGCTCGTCAAGGTGATGGTGGTTGTGATGGGAACTGTGACCTGCACTTTCGAGCGCGATTTCCGGTCCTGGGAGAGGGTTAGGGGAGTGGTAAGTTCCAACTCGAGTTCGAGGGTTTGCTGAACCGGGCCGCGGGTTTTACTAACGCGCTTTAAACGCGCGGAAGTCACCCGATTAGCGACGGGTGGGGCGTAGTTGTATTCGTCACCGCAGTCACCACCATCCAAGAATCGGTTCATCCCACGATAGGTGATGCCAGTCTGCTTTTCCAGGATGGTGAGCGTCCCATCTTTGAGTGCTTCCACAGAAAGAGAGTCATTCACAATTCTATAAGGCGGCCTGGTGTAGCGCTTGTGAGTAACCAATTTCTGGACGAATGGCAAACGGGCCAGCGGCAGAAGCAATTTGACCAACGGACTGAGCCGGATGGGTGCATTTTCTCCCGCGGGAATAGCGCATAGCCAAAGTGTACGATATCCAAGACCGGGAACATCCGGAACGGAAACGATAATCTGTGTGACGGAAGTGGAACGGGCGCACACATGATAAGTGGTGATGGATGGGTCGGCGAAATACCCTTCAATTTCCTTGCGCTTGGTATTCCAAACGGTGAGATTGGGTTCGCCGCCTTCCGCCATGATGGCTTCAATGAACACAACTTTACCAAGTCGGCTGACTTTGATATCCCGGATGATTATCCCAGGCGCTCGGCCGTCGCTGATATTCCCGAAGGCGGACCGCAACCCCCGGGCGTCGAGTGTCATATTAACGATTTCGTGGTTTCCCAGTCCACGCTCCTGATAGGGCAGGGAGGTGCCATTCTCATCCACAAGGTCGAATTCGGTGACATCGGGGGGGAGCTCGATGGCAGCGGTGACGGTGTCGGTGCGGGATGTGGAAGTGGGGTTGAAAACGACGATGGCCGATCCTGGATTTGCGATTGCCGATTGACGTTCGTAGGTATTCACGGATGCCGCGAGTCCTTCGAGTGATTGCCGCGTCAGTTCTTCGCCAATCTGTTCAACCTGGTCGAAGCGGACTTTCATCTCATTGTGAACCTGGTCAATGGAACAACCGCAAATGGAATCGTGCGGATGGTTTTCCATTAGCAGGCGCCAGGTCTGGCGCAGGATCCTGGATTTTCGATCGAGGATCGCAGATTGCGGATCGGAAAAACCTTCCTGCCAGGCAGCGAAAGGTTCGGCCCAGCGGGTAAGCAGGGTTTCACAGGTATGGTTACGCTGTTTGATCCACATCCGGGTGGAGAGCACGCCTGGCAGGAGGTGCATACGTTTGCAGCCACGCAACTCACCGACAATTGTCGGAAGTTCCAATTTTTGCTTATTGATCGAGGCCTGTATTGCCGCCACATACTGCCGTAGAGTCGAATGAACCACGTGGGTGTTCCGAAGCATCTCATCGGCATAAGCGATAGCTTCGGATGTTTTAAGCGGCGGTTCCATGTGATCGGTACCGTACATGATAAGCAAGTCTGATGTGGCGGAGACTGCCGCAAGTGCATCGGCTTTTTCGGAAATCATGCTGGCGAAACGTTCGAGGGTGTCAGCGGGCAGGTCGGCTCCATTCCCATATCCGTCTCGCAAGTAAGCCATCAATACCCGCGAACCATCAGGAGCCTGCCACCAGAATTCGGCAGGCCCGTCATGCACGCCACGCCAAAGGGAGGCAACCTCAATCCCAAACCCGCGCAGGATCTGTGGGATCTGCCCGATGTGACCGAACGAGTCGGGCATGTAGCCAATCATCATCTTGGGACCAAATTCCCGGGCCGTGCGGTCTCCTTGAAGCAGGTTGCGGATATGCGCTTCGGCGCCTACCAGGAACATGTCCGGCAGGATGTGCCAGGGGCCAATGATAATCCGTCCTTTGCTAATATATTCGCGGAGAATGGTTTTTTTCTCCGGGCGCATGTGCAGATAATCATCCAGCACGATAGTCTGACCATCGAGCATGTAATATTTGAACTCCCGATCTTTCTCAAGGATGTCGAGCACCCCGTCCACCAGATGGACGAGTTTCAGCCGGAACAACTGGAAGGGCAGATACCACTCGCGATCCCAATGGGTGTGAGAAATAACATATATATTGCGCATAGTCACTCCGAGATGAGTTGTGCCAAGATTTCTTCCCAGTGAGGAAATAAAAGCAGGTGTGCTTCGTTCTCACAAACAGTGATTTTGCAGCCTGGGATTTGACCAGCCACATAACGGGCCATGGGAATTGTCGCCTGGTCATCAGCGGTTCCATGCCACAGATAGACGGGGAGGCAGATATCTTCCAACCGGAAGCCCCAGGGGCGGGTGAGTAGACAGGCTTCCCAAGCAAGGCCGCGCAGGCCGGGGCGGAACGCCTCAACCTCGGACTCTATACATACCTCCCTGACCTCGTCCTTTTGGATCTGTTCCTCATCTGCCAATGGGCGATGGCCTGTGCCACGGTCAATCTCCGCGGCGGGGTTATTCGCCCGGCGATGGTAAAACGCCCAGATGAGTGTCTGCCAGAGCGTCCAGGGGACAAAACGTCCCACCGTTATTCCGAACTTGTTCGTAGCGGACATGCCGTGCGTGATGTCGGGGGCATCCACCGGTCCCGCGCCTGACAGTGACGCCGCGGAAATCACCCGATCCGGGAGCGCAACCGCACAAGCCAAGGTGAAAGGTCCGCCGCCGGAATGACCAGCCACAGAAAATTTCTCAATCCCAAGCGTGTCCGCCAGTTGAACGATATCAGCAGGCCAATCCAGGATGCGGCGACCGGGCTGGAAATCTGAAAGCCCGTATCCTGGACGGTCAGCGGTGACAAGCCGGACTCCCATCTTCTTTGTAGTCTCGTCCGGCGGGCGGAAGAAGCGTGAGCCGGGTGTGCCATGGAAGAAGAAAACGGGCCTGCCGCGCGGGTCACCATATTCAGCATAAGCCAAGGTGCGGCCATTTTTCAAGGTGATGGTAGCTGCCATTTGGTTAAAGTTTTACTTTCTCTTCCGTCAGTGCCCTGGCTTCTTTCATTGCCTCGAGACGGTTGGTAATGGGGAAGCGGTTATTAAGCGGACTGATGCGTGCACCCAAGGCGGTCGGTTCGTAGATGCCCCAACGCGTCAGCCAGCGGACGCTGCCGGTCAAGGCGACAGCCTCTTTGAGTTCGGCGAGGGTATCCTTGTCCCAGCCACCGAACAGTCCGTACAGGAACATATAAAGGGGAAAACTAGGCAGGATGCCAATTAAGAAGATCAACACACTGGTGATCTGCTCACCTTTCCATATGAAACTATTGATGCCTCGCAGGATTCCATAATGCACCGTGGCAGCCAGCAGCGGTGCGACCAGTGACTGCCAGACATAGAACCGCTGGGGGAAGCATACTTTATGGTTGATGATATATGCAGTAATACCTTTGGAGAACAGCCCTACAAAGTAAGCGATGATCAACCCCGTGACCTGGAAGCGCGCCAGCAGAATCCAGGCCAGGGTCACGCGGATCATCTGTTCCGAGAACACCAGGATGGACTTGAGCCAGGGCTTATTCGCACCCAGTTGCACATTATCGCCTACCCAGGAAGGGAACTGAACTGCGCCCCAGATGGTCAACGGGATGACATAGACAGCGGCGCGTGAGAACTCCGATCCCAATGAGCCGAGAATGAAATATGGGGCAACTGCCAGGAGGACGGCACCGATGAATGCACTGGTCAGGCCGTTGTACTTATAGGCCATCACGCTGTAATACTGGCTTAAAATGCGTTTCCCATTCGAAACAGCCTCCGAAATAGCCGGCATGACCCCGTCATTGAGAGTCTGGGTGACATTGAAAGCAAAAATGAAATTCTGGGCGATCCCCCAATTTCCCCAGATTTCGGCGTAGTTGATCAGGCGCGCTTGCGTAATGGCAATTTCCATTGCCTGCCCTAAGGACCAGGCTGCCGAGCCGAGCATCTCAAAGACCCCAAACTTGAAACTGGTAATGACCACATCCCAATCAAAATGAGCCAGGAAGAGGATGCGCGAGTTGTATCCAACCCGGCGATAGAGCCACAGGCCGATCAGGAAGGTCAGCAATTCAGCAGCGTAAGCCGCAATGCCCATTCCGAGCAGACCACCCATGGCCCCACCGAAGACAGGGTGGGCGCGCCCCCAGGCGAACATGATGGTCACGAAGATTGGCTGGACAAGCATGGGCAAGGCTACATTCAACGCGATGTCGAGCAGGCGGCTGTAGTCGAGGCGCTGGAAGCCGGTCAGGGCATGGCGCATCACCTGGTAGAAGCCGGGGATCTGGATGAACGAATGGATGATCACACTCCAGGCATACAATGCATAAGCGGAATTCGGCGCAAGGGTGCTGGCCAGCGCAACCACCAGCGCCACCTGGATCGCTCCTGAAAGTGCCTGCCACCAGACGAAAACCTGTCCGTACTGGATGCCCTTCTTCGGGTCGTGCACACGATGTTCCGACAGGTATTTGATGAAGGCGATACTTGTCCCCATGTCGAAGAAGGTCCATGCCAGGTTGAAGAACTGTGTCACGCGGCCCCAGATACCCAGTGCCTGTGCTGATGGAAGAATGAAGGATGGCAGGATCAGGTTCTGGTAAATGATGAGCGGGATGAATAAGACCAATCCGATACTAAGGGCGACCAGGAATCCACCCAGCGGACGGTGAAAGCCGACCTCTTCCCATTCCGTCTTCGCCTCGCGGACCTCAAACCTGGTACGATCGGAAACGATTTTATCCAACTCTTCGGGGTGCATCAGGCTGTAGCGCCGCACCAAAAAGAACGCCCCGAAGGTGGTGACAATCATCAATCCCATGACAGCCAGAAGGATATTCCGCTCGGGGGCGTGCGGGACGGGCGAACCGGGATAGTTAGAAAATGAGAGCGGCGTCTGCCCGGCGGCGCGTTCGACGAGATGGTAGATCAAATAGTTGAAATATGCCCACTCCTGGATCTGGGGATTATACGCGGTTGTTTTGTGCGTTTGCGGATCAGTGAAATTCGTCAGGTAGGCATTGAAGAAATAGATATTTGGGTGGTTCCCGGCCCATAAAATCCAGTCACCGCTTTCGTAGGCTGTGACCAATGGCTGAACGGAGGAGAGCGGAGTGAGCACCTCCATGCGCTCCCGGACTTGCGGCGCGCCGTTCCAGATGATCTGCTTGACGAGTGGATCGTCAAGTTTTATTTCTGTTAGACTAACAGCGTCAGTCTTCTCAGTCAACATGACCGGGACACCACTGATGGTTTCCACGCCTGCTGCAGACAAACCGGGACCGAGGATCAATACCAGCCCCGCACCGCGCTGGATCTGAGCCATGACAGCAGCAAGGTCCGGGATGATGCCGTTAAGTACGATAACGTCTGCCTGGACCGGGTCATTCACAAAGACGAAGGTTCCCTGTGGGGCAAGAGTCAGCGCAGTATAGACGCTGTTGTCCTGCGGACCGGCATAGAAGATACGGACAATACTGCTGGCAGAGACCGGCGCGGCAAAGCTGATCAGGACGAGCAGGGTGAGAAATACCATCAGTGCGCGACGCATATTTGACCTCCTAGTCAAAGGAAACCTCCTCTCTCCTTCCAAGCAGGAACCCGGCAATGATGGTCAGGATTGTCCCAGCGAGGATGTAGAAGACGGAAATGGAGCTCGGCGGAGTCAGGGCGAAGATAAAAAAGTAAACCAATATAGGCGCGATCTGGATCGGCACCTGTGCCACAGGAACCACGTTACTGGCCTGGGCGTATTTGAAGGCCAGTTGGTTTTGCCAGGTGATGACGGTGCCGCACATCGTCAAGATTAGCGCTGCGATGGCAAAAATGATTAATTGGGTGGTTGTGCTGCGCCCTCCGAGAACGATGGCAAGCAGCGCCAGGAGTGGATTGATCCAGAAGTCGGACAAACAGGAGAGGAAACCATTGGCCAGGGCGATCAACATCCCTTTGCGATTGTTGATTCTAGGCGCCAGGCTGCGGGTGATCAAACTGAAAAGGAAGAAACTTGCAGTGAATGCGGCAATCCTTTGCAACGCGTGCAGGTTTACCAACGTGGTCCGGACCTGCCCTGAATTAATCGCCAATCCGCTCAGACCGAGGAAAAGGATACCGAGGATCATCAACCCGATGCCGACCATTTCGGAGGTGTTCAAGGTTTCATGATTCATCCGGACGGACCCGACAGCCAAAACAACCAGTCCGCTTGCCATCAGGCCAGGCGTTAGCGCCGGACCGATCATGCTTTGGGCGAGCATGTAAGCGGCTGTCCCACCGCCCAAGCCAAAGATCACTCCCGATACCCAGACCGGACTCTTCACCAGCCGCCGAAAGAATCCATTCTCCCGGCTGTCCACCCGAACCTGGTTGACGGCCCGTTTTTCGAGGAGCTGCCCAACCTGGGTCAGGATACCACCAAAAATCCCAAATGCCACACCGATAAGGTAGTGGGAGGTCATTTCTTAATACTCGAAACCGTTCTCTTGAATAACCCTGGTGAACCATTGGCCGCTATCTTTGATGGTGCGCTTCTGCGTCCTGAAATCCACATAAACCAGCCCGAAACGCTGACTGTAGCCCAGCGCCCATTCGAAATTGTCCATCAACGACCAATGGAAATATCCTCTCACCGGCACACCTTCGTCCATGGCGCGATGAACCTGGGCAATATGGTTACGCAGGTAGCGGATCCGGCGCTCGTCACGCACACGACCATCGAAATCCAACCCGTCAGGGACCGGAACGCCGTTCTCGGTAACCATGATCTCGGGAACTTTCACTAGCGCTCCCTCTCCTGCGGGGAAAGGAAAAAAATACTCTTTCCAGATGCGCGTCAGCAATTCGTAAATGCCTTCGGGATAGATTTCCCACATACCGGAGTACTCATTGCCTTCCGGATGGATTTGCGCGGCGGCAACCACCGGGAATTTTGGGTCGTGTTTGACAACTGTGCGTGCATAATAGTTCACGCCCAGCAAGTCCAGCGTGCGGATCTTTTCCAAGTCGCCAGGCTTGATCAGCGACCTTGAGAGCAATTTGACTATGGCAAATTCCTGAAATGGAGAGGTGCCTTTCAGGAGTGGATCAAGAGTGGTACGGTTGAGAATGGTGTCCACCCGGGAGGCGGCGTCGCGGTCTTTCTTCGATTGCGACGCCGGGTAAACAGGACTTAAGTTTAGCGTGATGCCCACCATGACCGGCTGTCTTGCGGAGGCACGGATGGCTTCGGCGGCCAGTCCATGCGAGAGGAGGAGGTGGTGCAAGGCTTTGATGGCTGCAGGAACATCTTTAATACCTGGGGCATGTTCTCCGGCAAAGTACCCGGCCATGGCGGACACCCAGGGCTCGTTATGCGTCATCCAGACTTTGAGACGGTCACTCAGGCGTTCAGTAATCACGCGGGCGTATTCGGCGAAAGCATAAGCGGTATCCCGGTTCGGCCAGCCGCCCTTATCCTGCAAAGCCTGCGGCAGGTCGTAATGAAACAGGCAGGCGTACGGCTCGATCTTATTCTTGAGCAATTCGTCCACCAGGCGGTCGTAGAAATCCAGACCGGCCTGGTTTATAGCTCCCGTCCCGGCCGGCAGGATGCGGGACCAGGCGATCGAGAAACGGTAAGCATCCAAGCCCAGTTCTTTCATCAGGGCCACGTCTTCTTTATAGCGGTGGTAATGATCCACAGCCACGTCGCCAGTCTCGCCGTTAACGACATGACCGGGCTTGTGCACAAAGGTATCCCAGATGGATGATCCTTTACCATCCTCATTCCAAGCGCCTTCCACCTGGTAGGCAGACGAAGCACAACCCCAGACGAACTCTTTCGGGAAAGCAAGGAATTTGATCACGGTTCACTCCAAAGGAAAAAAAGGATTCCAGGCTACCTCCCAGGGATGGCCATCCGGGTCGGAGAAATAGCCAGAGTAGCCACCCCAGAAGGTGTCAGCAGCGGGTTTGAGCAACGTAGCCCCGGAGGCTAATGCCTGCTCGATAACTTTGTTCACTCTTTCCTTGCTATTAACGTTGTGGGCCAGGGTAAATCCTCCAAAGCGGGCCCGCTCCGGTGGCAGGCAGGCATCTTCAGCCAGCGCGTTGGATGGATAAAGTGCCAGCCACGTGCCATTTAGCTGGAAAAATGCAATTCCATCACCATCCTTGTAATTGGTTGGCAGGTCAAGGCCGAGGTGATAAAAAGTGATGGACCGTTGAAGATCCGCGACCCCAAGGGTGATGATGCTGATGCGTGGTTCCATAGGTCAAGGATACTGGAAAAACGCATTCCACACAAGCGACAAGAAACACCTTTTTCTGGTTATAATCTACTCATGACCGACCCCATTAACCACCTGGCTGACCGCTTGAGGCAAGGCCGGGTTCTAGACCCGGTAACAAAACCCGACGACCGGCTGGATAACACGCTGCGGCCGCAGTTGCTATCTGATCTGATTGGGCAGGAGCAGGTGAAGGAAAACCTGGCCATCCTGATCGCCGCTGCCCGCCAGCGAGGCGAAGCCCTCGACCATGTTCTTTTCTATGGGCCTCCGGGCCTGGGGAAAACCACCCTGGCGCACGTGGTGGCAAATGAGATGAAAGTCAATATCAAGATCACTTCCGGCCCGGCCATTGAACGGGCGGGGGATCTGGCTGCCATCCTGACCAATTTGCGCGCTGGCGATGTGCTGTTCATTGATGAAGTCCACCGCCTTGGCAAGGCCGTGGAAGAAATTTTATACCCGGCGATGGAAGATTATGCCCTTGACATCATCATTGGTAAGGGACCTTCGGCGCGTTCCATCCGCCTGAAACTGCCGCGCTTTACCGTGGTCGGTGCGACTACCCGCCTGGCGCTGATGACCGCGCCGCTCAGGGCACGTTTCGGGGCGGTCTACCGCCTGGACTATTATGACCTAGGGTCTATGCAGGCTATCGTCAAGCGGGCAACAGGAATGTTGAAAGTAGAAACGGATGCGAATGGTGTGAAAGAGATCGCCCGGCGGGCGCGCGGGACGCCGCGCGTGGCACTGCGCCTCCTGCGGCGCGTCCGTGACTATGCCCAGGTGCGCGCGAACGGAACAGTGACCCGTGAAGTGGCCAAGGAAGCCCTCGACCTGCTGCAGGTGGATCCGCTCGGTCTGGACGACCTTGACCGGCGTGTGCTAAAAACCGTCATCCAGAAATACAACGGCGGCCCGGTGGGACTGAATACAATTGCGGCCGCCATCAGCGAGGAGCCGGAGACTATCATGGACGTGGTGGAGCCGTATTTGCTGCAACTGGGTTTCCTCGACCGCACACCACAAGGAAGGGTAGCGACGAAGGCGGCTTATGAACACCTGGGGGTGGAGTATAACGAGCAGACGCAGCCGCGATTATTGTAGGGGTGGATTGCGTCTGCCTCTTTAGTGGCCTATGCAAACAAGCATAAGAATCTTCACTGAAAACTCCGATTTTCAAACCATCGAAACACTTCGTCGCAACCGGGAAAAACGGAAACGGTCTGGCGAATTTTTCGTGGAGGGCGTGCGAGCCATCACGCAGGCAGTGGACAACGAGTGGGAGATCTACGCCCTGGTATTTTCGAGAGAGAAACGCCTGTCAGACTGGGCGGAAGGAATGCTCCAAAAAGCGCATGCGAAAAAGCATTTCGAGCTCCCGCTCCACCTGATGGAGAGATTGAGTGACAAGGATGAGACCTCGGAATTGATCGCACTGGTGAGGATTCCAGCCGATGATCTGTCCCGCATCCCGGTGCACGAAAACATGCTTGTGGTCGTGCTGGACCGTCCGTCCAGCCCCGGCAACCTTGGCACCATCATCCGCTCATGCGATGCCCTGGGCGCGGATGGGTTGATCATCAGCGGGCACTCCGCCGACCTGTACGACCCGGAGACCATCCGGGCGACCACCGGCTCATTCTTCTGTGTCCCAGCGATACGCGTGCCTTCGCACAAGGAACTCACCCCCTGGCTGGATGGATTGACGCAGCATTTCAGCGGACTCCAGGTTGTCGGAACAAGCGCAAGGGCAAAAAAACCAATCCATGAGCACGATTTTAGTTTGCCGACCGTACTGCTGGTTGGAAACGAAACCAATGGCTTGAGCGATGCCTACCAGGCACTGGCTGACACCATGGTTACCATCCCGATGACCGGTTACGCAAGTTCGCTAAACATCGCCTGTGCAGCGTCCATCTTATTATACGAAGCAGCACGCCAACGTGGGTAATGAAAACATCTGACTTCGATTACGACCTGCCTCCCGAATTCATCGCCCAGACTCCCATGGAGCCGCGCGATTCATCGCGCCTGCTGATCATGAATCGCACGGCGGGGTCGCTGGAACACCGGATTTTTCGCGACATCGGCGAGTACCTGCACCCAGATGACTTATTAGTCGTCAACCGAACGCGCGTCATCCCAGCCCGGATCTACGCCCGAAAACCGACCGGAGGCCGCGTTGAAGCCCTGCTCCTCCGGCGGGAAGATTTACTCACCTGGGAATGCCTGGTGGGCGGGAAGGGCTTATCAGCGGGCAAGACGATTGCCGTCGAGAACGGTCCATCTGCAGAAATTGTCGAACTACTGGAAGGGTCCCGCCGCCGGATCCGTTTTAAAGAGCCCATAGAACCATATTTTTCGAAAGCTGGCAACGTCCCACTCCCGCCATACATCCACGAACCGCTCAAAGACCCGGAACGCTACCAGACCGTATATGCGCGTGACCCTGGTTCCGCGGCGGCGCCGACAGCCGGCTTGCACTTCACATCGCGGTTGATCGATGAACTCAAGTCGGAGGGTGTCAACTTTGCTGAAGTCACACTGCATGTAGGATTGGATACATTTGCCCCGGTAACGGAAGATGACCCTGAAAAGCATAAAATTCACACCGAATGGTGTGAAATCCCACCTACAACCGTGGAGGCCATCACCCGGACGCGCCTTTCTGGCGGGAGAATCATCGCGGTAGGGACGACATCCGTGAGAACACTGGAATCGGCAGCGAAAGCAGGGAAAAACAGCATCTTGTCCTACAGCGGGCCGACAAATTTATATATCCTGCCCGGTTATCAATTTAAACTTGTAGATGCCATGATCACGAATTTCCATCTGCCCAGGTCCACCCTCATCATGCTGGTCAGCGCCTTTGCGGGACGCGAACAAATCCTCCATGCTTATAGAACTGCAAAGCACGAGGGCTATCGCTTTTATTCATTTGGGGATGCGATGTTTATTTACTAAACTGGAACAGCTCGTTTCGAGTTGGGCAATTCAGGCGCGACACCCATGGCGTGATCATACTGGTCGGTCAAGATCTTTTCAACCATCTGTTCGCCATACTGTACCAGCTTTGGGATCTGACGTGGGTCATCCAGCGGGAGCGGCTCGCTCAAGTCCACCTGAAAACGGCGGAAATCCAAATCCCCGAAAAAGGTTTCCACCAAATGGACTTGCTGGTCATCAGCAGAGGCCAGGAATGCATCCAGAGTGGGAGTGAGCCACTCCCACGCCATGAAACGCTCCGGTTGGCCCGACTTGAACGTTTGCGGGTCGCGGCCGGTTCCCAGACTGATGAGTGTCGTCTCCTTCGGATTCCATTTCAGACAGAACCGGGCTTCATAGGCCGCCAGATAGCAGGGATTTGCGTAAGAGCCAACACCACCATCCACGTAACGGCCTTCAACAACCGGAAAATAGGTTGGGATGGAACAGGA
This sequence comes from uncultured Anaerolineales bacterium, assembly GCA_903873975.1. GTDB lineage: Bacteria > Chloroflexota > Anaerolineae > Anaerolineales > Villigracilaceae > UBA877. Next base: position 30,615 of record CAIQQN010000304.1, on the reverse strand, counting down.
TGCAAGCACAGCCCGGATGACCGGCCAATCCTTATATTCAATCTTCCAGGGTTTGATGAAGCAGGTCTTGTTGGTGAGCAGGTCGAACGTGGTGATGACGACATCGGTGGGCGGGTTGGCTGTCCAGAAGTCGCCCATTTTCTTGTCGCCGATGTGCTCGTGCAGTGCCTTGGCCAGCGGTTCATGAGGAAAGCGGAAGCGAGTCAGGGGCCAGAAAAAGGTCCGCCAGGATTTCTTAAAAATGGTATCGCCAAGGCTTATGTATAGTTGATGCAATCGGGCGGCGGTCAAACCGGAGCCGATACCGGCGGAGATAATCGAACCAGTTGACGTCCCAGCAGCCAGCCGGAAGATCGTGTGCACTGGTTTGCCAAGTTGCTCTTCCAACAGAGATAGCGCCTTCGTAACAATCACGCCGCGGATACCGCCGCCGTCAATGGCAATGGCTACGTTTTTTCGGAATGGTTTCACATTCGCCTCCTTTGGATGACAACAAGTTTATCGCTATTTCCGTAAATATCAAGCTGGTATTAAGGTAGAATTTGGGCATGGCATTGCAGCACCTCAATGGCGAACTCCTGTCCTGCCGTCGCTGTCCACGCCTGGTGAGGTGGCGCGAGCATGTGGCGCGTGAGAAACGGCGCGCCTACCAGGACTGGGATTACTGGGGTAAGCCCGTACCCGGTTTTGGTGATTCGCAGGCCAATGTCTTTGTGGTAGGGCTGGCTCCAGGCGCACACGGATCCAACCGGACCGGCAGGCAGTTCACTGGCGATGCCTCTGGTGACTTCCTATACTCTGCGCTTTATCGCGCCGGATTTGCATCCCAACCCAATTCTACCTCCCGCGAAGATGGGCTGATGCTCACAAACCTTTACACCGCTCCTGTCTGCCGCTGCGCGCCACCCGACAATAAGCCAACGCTTCAAGAAATGACAAATTGCCAGCCATTTCTGGAGCGTGAATTCGCACTCATCCAGCCGAAAGTCATCGTCGCCCTGGGACGAATTGCTTTTGATGGTATCCTGCGTGTATTCTCAAACAAAGACCATTCCATGCTGTTCACTCATCAAGCCATTTATCAACTCCTTTCTGGTGCCTGGTTGGTTAGTTCCTACCACCCCAGCCGCCAGAACACCCAGACAGGCCGCCTGACCGTGGAAATGTTCGACCAGGTTTGGAGAACTGTTAGAGGATTATTACTGCGTCATGCATAAAATTTTGAACTGAGACGACCAAGAAGTAAGGTAATAGAGATAATTCGGGTTCTATTATTTACGAAGTACATTGGAGAAAGGTATTTGGAGTGAACAATACTTTTGGCCGGATTGCCCTACTCGGGTCTGGGGAGACTTCCCTCGATGGCGGGCGCATCTTTGAAACCCTTAGCCAGAATTTGCCAAGACCCGTCCACATTGCTTTGCTAGAGACTCCAGCGGGCTTTGAATTAAACTCACCACAGGTGGCCTGGCGGGTGGGAGAGTTTCTCAAGACGCGCCTGCAGAATTTCAATCCAATCGTGGAGGTGGTTCCAGCTCGCAAGCGAGAAACACCCTTCAGTCCGGATAAGCCAGATATTTTACAGCCACTTTTGCGGGCTAATATTATCTTCATGGGTCCCGGCAGTCCAACTTATGCTGTACGCCAGTTAATTGGCTCCCTGGCCTGGAACCTGGTAAGGGCGCGCCATCGGCTGGGAACGGCACTGGCTTTTACCAGTGCAGCGACGATAGCCGTCGGCGAATATACCCTGCCGGTCTATGAAATCTACAAAGTGGGCGAAGAGGTGCATGTTGGCCCTGGCCTGGGGTTGTTCGCTGATTTTGGACTGTCACTTTCGTTCATCCCGCACTGGAACAATACCGACAGCGGGACAGATGTGGATACCAGCCGCTGTTTTGTTGGCTTGGAGCGCTTTAACCAATGGCGTGCCATGCTCCCACCCGACCATACTATAGTCGGGTTGGACGAGCACACAGGCCTCAGCATTGATTTTGAAGCCGGGATGTGCACTGTCAACGGGGTCAGTTCTGTAACCTTATTGCGCTTGTATAACCCGAAGATTTTCCCGACCGGCAGTGTGTTCCCTATTGAGGAGTTGGGGAAGGTACATTATCCCGATCCATTAGAAGCTGGGATTTCTGCTGCAACCTGGGGAATGATCAAAACTGCCGGACAAACTCAGGATCCGGAAGAAGTACCTGTTGCAGTCCTTCGCCTGGCAGAAGAGCGACAGCAGGCGCGCTTGCGTAGGGACTGGGAGGTCGCGGATGTACTCCGGCAGCAGATTTCAGTATTGGGTTGGACAATCCAGGATACTTCAGAAGGGCAAAAGATTATCAGACAATCATGAAATACGGTACAATACGCGTCGTCGATAAGGAGTTTCCAATGCGGGCGGTCGATGTTATTATCAAGAAGCGTGATAAAGGGGAATTGACCGGAGAGGAAATCGAATTCTTCGTGGATGGCTTTACGCGCGGTGATATTCCTGATTATCAGGTCTCAGCCTGGGCGATGGCGGTCCTGCTTAATGGCATGACCCCAAGTGAAACAACCAATCTGACCCTGGCGATGGCGCATTCAGGTGAGATCCTTGACCTTACCGGCGTAGTAGATATTGCCGTAGACAAGCATTCTTCCGGGGGAGTGGGGGATAAAACGAGTCTGGTGGTCCTGCCAGTCGTTGCGGCGTGCGGGTTACCGTGTGGCAAGATGTCAGGGCACGGGTTGGGTTTCAGCGGGGGGACACTCGACAAAATGGAGTCCATTCCCGGTTACCGGGTCAATCTCACCACGGATGAATTCAAACAGCAATTAAGGGACATTGGCATTGTGCTAACTGGTCAGAGCCTTGACCTAGCTCCCGCGGATGGAAAACTATACGCCTTACGGGACGTGACCGGCACAGTGCAATCCATCCCGCTGATCGCCTCATCAATCATGAGCAAGAAAATTGCATCCGGTGCGCAGGCAATTGTGCTGGATGTTAAAGTTGGCCTCGGAGCGTTTATGGAGACTCTCGACGAAGCCCGCGTATTGGCAAACCTGATGACGGACATCGGCAGGCTGGCTGGACGTGAAGTGGTGGCTCTTTTATCAGATATGAACCAGCCGCTTGGCGATGCGGTGGGCAATTCACTAGAAGTGGTCGAGGCAATCAACACGCTCCACGCCCACGGCCCGGCAGATTTTCGCGAACACTGCCTGCAAGTCAGCGCGCACATGCTGGTACTGGGACAGCTCGCCCAAGACCTGGAGTCTGGTCGCCGGATGGCGGAGACAGCGATCGCCACAGGCACAGCTTTCGAGAAGTTCCGCGTCCTGGTCCATGCCCAGGGTGGAGACGTGTCTTTTGTGGATGTCCCGGGGAAGTTTCCAAGAGCAAAATTTGTTGAAGTGGTGAAAGCTGACCGGAATGGAAACCTTTCCCAGGTAAATGCAAGAATGATCGGAGAAGCTACTGTGGCACTTGGTGCGGGCCGTGCCAGGAAGGGCGACCCGGTGGATCATGCAGTCGGATTTATCATCCATCGAAAAGTTGGAGATCAGGTGGAGAAGGGTGAGCCGCTTTTCACCATCCATGCCAACGACGCAGCGAAGCAGATCGAAGTCCAGGAAGGTCTCCGGGCGGCGTTTGGGTGGAGCGATACGCCGGTTGCTGCCTTACCTCTATTTTATTAGTCCCTAAGCCGGGAATGAAGTCGCCCGATATTACTAAAATGTAATTGCTTAATCCTTAGGTTTAGTGCATAATAGAGACAGGAGTATGCCATGGCTAAAGTATCTCTACGTGTATACAATCGTGAAATCGAAGGCATGATCGAGAATGGGCAACTCGAAGAGGCCGTCGCTCATTGCCAGCACATTCTTAAAACCTTTCCAATGCACGTCGAAACTTACAGACTGTTGGGGAAAAGCTACCTAGAAGCCCGACGCTATACCGATGCAGCCGATATTTTCCAGCGTGCTTTGATGGCAGTACCGGATGATTTTGTTGCCCATGTGGGGATGAGTATTATCCGCGATGATGAAGGCAAATTGGATGATGCCATTTGGCACATGGAGCGCGCCTTCGAAGACCAACCCTCAAACCCAGCCATACAGGGAGAACTCCGCCGCCTGTACGGCCGGCGGGACGGGATTGAACCGCCCAAAATACGCTTGAGCCGGGATGCACTTGCCAACATGTATTCGCAAGGAGAACTCTTCAATCAAGCCATCGCCGAGATCCGTGCTGTACTGGCTGTGGATACCAACCGACCTGACTTGCAGGTTATGCTGGCGCGTGCTTATTACCATGCCGGGCAAAAAGTTGAGGCTGCTGAAATGGCTGCCACCTTGCTTAAGAAATACACTTATTGCATGGACGCTTTGCGTATCCTGGTGGACGTGCTCCCGGGATCCACGCGTGCTGAAAACACCCAAGTCTATCGCCAACGCTTGAGTATACTTGATCCTTATTCCGCATTCGTCAACGGTTCCACCTTCAGTACTGATCAGGTGGCCGATGCAGCTGTCAATCTGGAACGCTTGGAATATACGGCAGGTGCTGCCCGAGCCATGCCTCAGCCAAACTGGGCTTCTTCATTAGGCATCAAGTTGACCGACGAAAAACACGTTGAACAAGCTTCAGATTGGATGCCAACCGGTAATTCCGTCGAACAAATTCCAGTTGTTACACCAGATTCTTCCGGAACCGCGGCAGCTCCAACTGCTGGCGATAACTCCATCCCGGATTGGATGCGTACCAGTGGTTGGAAAGAATCCAGCGGAAAAGGGCAGGAAGGGCCGGTGGACTTCGAGGCAGAGAATCAAGCAGAGCCACTTGCTCAGGCCGACATTCCAGAATGGCTCAAGTTAATGGCGCCGAAGGAAGTGACCGATGCCGCGTATGCCAAATCCGAGCCTGCTCCGACCAATCTTTCATCTCCGAGCCAAGGAGAAACTCCTGACTGGCTTGCTGAAGTAGGGACTCCTGGAGTGGATGGAATTCCCAAACCATCGCAACCTTCAGCCTCACCTCAGGATACTGGTGCCTTCCCTGATTGGCTCAAAGATATGGGTGACAGTGCTCCTGCCGGGACCGCAGCGGCTCTTACCGGCGAAGGGTTGGAACAGCCTCAAACCAAAGAACCACAGATTTCAACCCAACCTGTTTCACCTCCAATCTTTGATCAAGCACCCAGAGAGACTGCGGTCTCTGCGCCTCACCCAGATGAACCATCCCTCAAGCCAACCGGTGAATCCAAACCGCTTAAAATTGAAGATGATACCATGGCCTGGCTGGAGAGTTTGGCGGTCAAACAGGGTGCAAAAGAAGAAGAACTCCTGACCAAACCCGAGAATCGCTCGGGAGAAATGCCTGATTGGTTGCGTGCAGCTGACGAAAAGTCTTCCACTTCAGTTACACCTGAACCGTCTCCTGAACCGAAAGAAACCCTGCCTTTGGAACCGCTCTCCCCGCCTGCCGGAGAGGTGGCGGCTCATGAACCTGCACTTTCCGAAGAACTCCCGCCACTAACAACTCTTGCCGAAGGAACAGCACAGCCGAATAAAATTGAAGATGACACGAGCGCCTGGCTGGAGAGTTTGGCGGCCAAACAGGGTGCAAAAGAAGAAGAACTCGTGACCAAACCTGAGACCCCCTTAGTAGAAATGCCTGATTGGTTGCGTACAGCTGGCGAAAAGCCTTCCACTTCAGTTACACCTGAACCGTCTCCTGAACCGAAAGAAACCCTGCCTTTGGAACCGCTCTCCCCGCCTGCCGGAGAGGTGGCGGCTCATGAACCTGCACTTTCCGAAGAACTCCCACCGCCATCATCTCCTGGTGAAGGAACCGCACAGCCGGATAAAATTGAAGATGATGCCATGGCCTGGCTGGAGAGTTTAGCGGCCAAACAGGGTGCAAAAGAAGAAGAACTCCTTACCAAACCCGAGAACCGATCAGAAGAAATGCCTGAATGGTTGCGTGTAGCTGACGAAAAGCCTTCCGCATCATTTACACCGGAACCGTCTCCTGAGTGGAAAGAAACCCTGCCTTTGGAACCGCTACCCCCGCCTGCCGGAGAGGTGGTAGCTCATGAACCTGCACTTTCCGAAGGACCTCCGCTGCCAACATCTCCTGCCGAAGGAACAGAACAGCCTGATAAGATTGAAGTTGACACGAGCGCCTGGTTAGATAGTATAACTGCCAAGCAAGAAATCGGGTCGGAAGAATTACTGACCAACCCCGATGAACGCTCGGAGACTCCCCCTGAGTGGATTCAAAAAACGACCCAAGAACCTATTGTTCAGGAGGAGGCGTTCGCCATAGAAACCCCGCAAGAGGATATTTCTATCACCACCTGGCTAAGCAAGCTGGATGTAGAAGAAGCCTTGGACAAAGGCCAACCCGCTCCAGAAATGACACAACCAACGACTGCATCAGTGAATGATCTGCCCGATTGGCTGAAGGAACTGGAAAAACCGATAGTACCAGAAGAAACTCCAAAACCAGCTGAAGATCTGCCGGACTGGTTACGTCAGCCTGTGCAACCTGCTGACCTGGAAGCAACTGCCAAACCGGAAGCCGAACTTGCATCGGAACGGGATATGTCTGCCTGGATAGATGAAACAATTCCAGCGTCAGGACCGCCCGCACCTACAACCCCAGGGGAATGGGTTCAGATGGATGGTAAACCCACCCCGGGTCCAAACCTTGAAACGATTGCTGTACCGGCCAAATTTGCTGGTGAAACTCCACTCCAGCGTCGAGTTCTCGGAGGAACTGGAATGCTAGCGAACGTTCCCACTCAGGATAAGGATGCTGAATTCCTCGCAGCGGCCCAGGCTGCACTGGATGCCAACCAGTTAAACGAAGCAATGCAGGCGTATACCAAACTAATTAAAAAGAATCGTTTGTTGGATGAGGTTATTCATGATTTGCGCGAAGCGATCTACCGTTTCCCAGTGGATATCATCGTCTGGCAGACCCTGGGCGACGCTTCCATGCGCGCAAACCGCCTGCAAGACGCCCTTGACGCTTATACCAAAGCCGAGGAGCTGTTACGGTAAGAGCTGATTGTATTTAATTCTCTGGAAATTACCGGTGATGGGGTAAATAAGGGGTATTGGGCAGGCTTCGCCCGCCCGATACCCCCCACATGTTCCCTTTAGCATGGGATATTCCAAAGACCCAAAGGGCGATACCCAGCTGGCATGGTAAAATCAGTCCTCGAGATTACCCCCTGTCTCGAGGTAATCTTTAAAAGGGAGAAAAATTATGGAACGAACACTCGTACTTGTCAAACCCGACGGAGTCCAGCGCGGATTGATCGGTGAAGTTATCAACCGTCTTGAACGACGCGGGTTGCAGCTGATGGCCGCGAAATTCTTACAAGTCAGCCGGGAACTAGCCGAGACCCATTATGCCATTCACAAAGGAAAGTCCTTTTATAACGGTTTGATCGAGTATATTACCTCTGCGCCAGTCATGGCGATGGTCTGGGAAGGGCCGAATGCTGTTGCCGCCATCCGCCAGACGATGGGTGCAACCCGTCCGACTGATGCTGCACCCGGCTCAGTCCGCCACGACTTTGCCCTGGAGATAGGCCGCAACCTGACCCATGCTTCGGATACTATCGAGAACAGTGAAAAAGAAGTTGCACTGTGGTTTAAACCCGGTGAATTGGTGGACTGGAAACGCGAAATCGACCAGTGGATATTTGAGAAAAGTTAGCATGGTTGGAGACTATCTGAGCATTGCTTTGGATAGTCTCTTTTTCAATTACCACTCTGATAAACAGAACGACAGTCAATTTCACTTGTTATCCTATAATTAACATATCCAATTCTATACTATAAGAGGAGTATCTCATGACCCAAGAATTATTCCAGAAAATGGCACAGAGCGTCCTTGACGGAGATTCCGATGCAGCCATCGCTCTGGCGAAGCAGGCAATCGAAACTGGCGTTGACCCGCTGGAGGCCATTACCAAAGGCTTTGTGATAGGTGTCAATCAGGTGGGCGAGAGTTTTGCCAGTGGGCAGGCATTCCTGCCTGAGCTTGTAATGGCCGGTGAAGCCATGAAAGCCGCCGTTTCCACATTGGAGCCGGAAATGCAGAAGCGCGGTGTACATCGAACGATGCTCGGGAAGGTCGTTCTGGCAACTGTCGAAGGTGATATTCACGAGATTGGAAAATCACTGGTTGGGACGATGCTCTCGGCCTCCGGCTTTCAGGTCTATGACCTGGGGGTGGATGTCCCAGCAGCCAAGATCATTGCCAAAGTTCAGGAAGTGGGTGCCGACCTCGTTGGCTTGAGTGCCTTGTTGACAACCACCATGGTCAAGCAAAAGGAAGTGATCGATGAACTGGATAAGTTGGGCTTGCGCAAGAAGGTCAAAGTGATGGTAGGCGGTGCGCCCGTGACCCGGGACTGGGTTCAGAAAATCGAAGCAGATGGTTACTCTGAAGACGCCATCGGCGCGGTTGGTCTAGCCAAACAACTGGTTGGCGCTGCATAACCTTGCCCGGAGACTGCCATGCCGAAAACGATTAAATCCATCACCAATCCAAAACTGCGGTTGGAAATATTGACGCCGCAAGAGGTTAAGAAAATCCATGATGCCACACTGTGGATCATCGAAAATGTTGGTGTTCGGTTCCCCTCCAAACGTTCCCTGGAAATTTGGGCTGCACATGGCGCTAAAGTTGATGGCGAGAAAATGGTTATCCGCGCCAAGGCGGAAATTATCGAGAAAGCCCTAAAGACCTGTCCACCGGTCTATCCCCTGGCGGCGCGCGACTCGCAACAAGATTTGCCGCTGGATGGCAACCACGTCTTTGTTGGAACGGACGGTTGTGGAGTGGAAGTAATTGATATTAAAACCGGTATGCGACGGACTTCCTGCTTGCAGGATGTGCGGGATATTTCTTGCATTGCCGACGCGACTGAGGAAGTGGCCTTTCACTGGGTGCCGGTCTCGGCGCAGGATATGCCCCCAGAGACACGCGGCTTGTATGAAATCAAGGCAATCTGGGAAAACTCCACCAAGCACGTTCAGACTGAATCTATATATAACGAACGCGAAGCACGCGCCGCGATTGAAATGGCGGCGCTGATAGTCGGCGGAAAGGACAAATTACGCCAGCGCCCGGTCCTTTCGCTAATGCAGTGCTCCGCTCCTCCACTCGGGCACGACGGCGGCAGCCTGGAGGCGGCGCTGGTGGCAGCTGAGTACGGTCTTCCGACCGGGTTCATGACCATGGCGGCGAACCTGACCACTGGTCCAGCCACGCTGGCAGGCAATCTGGCGGTCGGTAATGCTGAAGTGATTGCTGGGACGGCTCTTATCCAACTGGCATATCCCGGAGCGCCGGTTTTTTATGCTGCAGCCCAAACCGCCTCCGATTTACGGACAGGCGCCTATACCGGCGGAGGCCCGGAGGATTTCCTATACGGTGCAGCCACAAATGTGCTCTCCAATTTCTACAATATCCCGCTCTCGATGGGTTCGTTCGCCACCGGCGCGAAAGAGCCAAACTGGCAAGCAGGTATAGAGAACAGCCTGTCCACGTTCATGGCGAGCATCGTCATGTCGGATATGTTGTTAGGGGTGGGTTTTCTGCATGGGAGCCGCATCTGGTCGTATGCCGAGATGATGATGGATTGCGAGATCTTCTCCATCATCTGCAAGACGATGCAAGGTATTGTTGTGGACGATGAGACCCTGGCACTCGATACGATTGCGGCCGTTGGACCGGGCGGCAATTTCCTGTCCCAGAAGCACACCCTCAAGCACATGCGCGAACTTTTCCTGCCTCAATTCATGGATAGGCGTCCGTTTAATGAATGGGAGACAAAGAAAGACGACGCGCGTGACTGGGCACTGGCAAAAGCGCGTAAGACACTGGAGATTCACCAGCCCGATCCGCTTGACGGAAAAATACGTACTGAAATGGCGAAGATCATTTCGTCGCTGGAGAAGAAATGACTGGGATGCAGCCAAAACTCGAGCTCCTGTCTTATGACCTGATTGCGCGCATCCTGGATGAGGCTTTCCAGTTGATGCAAAAGCCGGGAATAAAAGTCCAATCCATTGAAGGGCGCGGTCTGCTGATTAATGCCGGCGCGACCGCTGAGGGGGATGTGGTCAAAATTCCGGAAAGAATCGTCCGCAAGTCACTGGATACCGTTCCTGCAGAATTTTATTTATACGACCGGAGCGGTAACCCCAAAGTACATTACGGCGGCAACTCTGTCCACTATGACCCCGGTTCGTCGGGTGTCCACATCCTCGATCCGGAGACGCTGGAACACAGAACCTCCTACGCGCCGGACCTGGTGCGCGTAGTCAAGGTGGCCGAGATGCTCCCGCAGTACGCCGCCCAGTCCACGGCCATCGTTTGTAATGAAGTTCCCAAAGCCATTGGCGACCTGTACCGGCTTTACATTGTTCTGCTGTTTTCGCAAAAGCCGATTGTGACCGGTTCATTTTCTCTTCAGACTCTGGGCACAATGATTGATATGCTGGGGATTTTTTCTGGTGACCGCCAAAAAATGGCTGATAAGCCGCAGGCAGTCTTCGACGTATGTCCATCGCCACCACTCATCTGGAGTGACTTTGGCGTGGGCAACCTTATCGAACTGGCCCGGAGGCGTGTCCCAGCGGAACTTATCTCGATGCCGTTGGCCGGAGTCGCCGCACCGGTAACGTTGCTCGGTTCGATTGTCCAGCACGCGGCCGAGAGTTTAAGCGGAATCGCCATCCACCAGCTTGCCAACCCCAGCGCTCCCATTGTCTGGGGTGGAGCGCCAGCCATCTTTGATATGCGCCGCGGCACCACTCCAATGGGTGCCATCGAGACGGCCATGATTGACGCAGCATACGCGCAAGTTGGCAAGTCGCTCAACATCCCAACACATGCCTACCTTGGCGCTTCCGACGCTAAAATCGTGGATGCACAGGCTGGGCTGGAAAGTGGCGTTTCAGCCCTGATCGGTGCGCTGGCAGGAATCAACATGATTTCAGGGGCGGGGATGCTCGACTTCCTGGCCTGTCAAAGCCCAGAGAAGTTGGTTGTGGATGCCGAAGGAATTGCCATGGCCCAACGTCTATTGGCCGGGATCGAGGTCCAAACCGAGACGTTGGCGACCGCCCTGTTCGAAGGAATCAATTTCAAGGGCGATTTCCTCAAGCAGAAGGTCACGCGCGAACTGTTCTCCAAGGAACAAAACCTGCCTTCGGCAGTGATTGACCGGGATTCCATCCGCGGCTGGCAAGCGGCTGGCAGCCTCGATACCTTTGCCCGTGCCAAAATACGAACCTGTGAACTGCTCGCTGCTTACGAATGTCCGCATTATGCTCCTGAGCAAGAGCGAGAACTACGGATGATGGTCGAAAACCTGGCGCGTAAAGCCGGCATGGATGCACTCCCGCGATTGGAATAATCGTCATGCGCCATCAGAACGAATTGCAGTTGTTCTGATGGCGCATTCTTGCTAAGATAGAGATGTTAATAGCCCATTTTCTACCAAAGGAGGAAGGAATGTCAAGAAAACCTGTTTTGTACACTGTTTTCGCCATCCTGGTTGTGGCCAGCCTGGTTCTGAGTGGTTGTGGGGGGAAGACAACCAGCGGTTCCGCGTCAAGCAAAGTAGCGACATTTATCTGGACGCAGGATTTCGACTCATTGAATCCCATGTACAGCAACATGTGGTTCTCGGCTGTCACTCAGCAGTTATGGAATTGTTGGGCTTGGGTGTTTGACGAAAACAACGAGCCCATCCCTTATCTTGTCACCGAGATGCCAAGCATCCAAAATGGTGGCATCTCTGCTGACGGTACGACCTTCACCCTGCACCTGAAGAAGGGGCTGAAATGGTCGGACAAGGTAGCGTTAACCTCCGAGGACTTCCGCTTTACCTGGGCCATGCACATCGATCCTAAGAACACGGTCGCCTCAGCCTATCCGTACGACAAGATGACCAGTGTCGAGACGCCCGATGCCAGTACCGTTGTCATTCATTTCGCAGATCCCTTTGCGCCCTGGATCGCCATGTGGAAAGGTCTCGTCCCGGCCCACATTCTCCAGCCCGTATACGATGCAGAAGGGACATTGGACAATGCTGAATGGAACATGAAACCAACGGTCGGCTGCGGTCCCTACAATTTTGCCGAGTGGGAATCTGGGAGCTTTGCACGTTTTACAATCAATGATAACTTCTGGGGTACGAAACCGAAGATCGGTGAGATTTTCATACGCTTCGTTCCAGATGATGCCTCACAGGTGGCAGCTCTGACAGCTGGCGACGGAGACCTGGGCACTTTCATTGCTTACAGTGATATCCCAAAGTTGAAGGCAGCTGGTATCAACATTGTCACACAGCCATCCGGTTATAATGAAGGCTTGTTCATGCTGGATGATACTGCCAATCAGAAAGGCAGCCCTGGATTACGTGATGTGGCTGTACGTCAAGCGATTGCCATGGCGATCGACCGCGAAGCCATCAACCGAGATCTGCTGCTGGACATGACCAAGGTTCCAGCCAGCTTCTGGGATTCTCTGCCATTTTACAACAATCCACCCCTGCAGAATTATGCTTACGACCCGGAAGGCGCCAAAAAATTACTCGAACAAGCGGGCTGGGTGGACAGCAACAGCGATGGTGTGCGCGACAAGAATGGTGTTGAATTGGAACTGACATATGGCACCACCGTCCGCGAGATCCGCCAGGATGTTCAGGCAGTAATCAAGCAGCAATTGGCTGAAGTCGGGATCAAGGTGGATCTCCAGACCTACGCAAATGATCTCTACTTCAGCCAGGAAGGACCGGCAGCCAAGGGTGAGATCGATATCATGGAGTGGTCGGACGGCCCCACTGGCTTCCCGGACCCGGATATCTACTATTGGCTGTGTAGTGAAATCCCCACCGCAGAATATCCTGCCGGTGGTAACTGGTTCTATACCTGTGACCCAGAATTGGATGCACTGATCCAGCAGGAATCCACCCAGGTAGATCCTTCAGCCCGCCAGGCGACTTTCTCGCAGATCAATCAGATCTTTCACGATAAAGTATACTGGCTTGGCCTTTGGCAGGATCCGGATGTCTGGGCGGTTGGCTCGCATCTGATGAATGTCAAATTCTCCGGTGTAACGCCTTTCTTCAATATCACCGAGTGGGATCTGACCGGTAAGTAAACTGTAACGCTGACCGATGAATGGATCGGGAAACCAATCCATTCACCGGTATGTCTCAGGAGATCATGACCCGTTACATCTTTCGTCGAATTTTACAGGGTATCCCACTCCTTTTTATCATCAGCATCATCTTGTTTGTGATGATGATGAACATGGGCGACCCGATCGCCACCATGGCTGGGCGATCTATAGTCCGTCCGGAGGATCGGATGCGGCTGACCCGCCAGCTGGGCCTAGACAAGCCTATTTACGTTCAGTATATATACTGGCTGATCGGGAACGATTGGACCAAGATCGACTTGGACGGTGACGGCGTGGCCGAGACGACCGGCACCCGCCATGGCATCCTGCGCGGCGATTTCGGTACATCTCTGGTCAACCGCGGCGAACCCGTCCTGAAAGTCATAGGGGAGCGCCTGCCCAACACACTCATTCTGATGCTTGCATCGGAGATAGTAGTTGTACTGGGCGCATTGCTGGTAGGGATCTATTCTGCGTTGCGTCAGTATTCCGCATTCGACCACTTCATTACGGCAGCTCTTTTCGTCGGTTATTCCATGCCGATATTCTTCATCGCCCTGCTGTCCATGTACATCTTTGCAGTGCTCTTCAAACGCTGGGGGCTGCCTTACCTGCCAACTGTCGGTATGTTCGACCCGCAGGTCGGAAAAACGGTCGGACAGGTGCTGTTGCATATGGTCCTGCCGGTAGCGAGCATGTCGATCGTCAGTTTTGCAGCTTATAGCCGTTACATCCGCAGTACCATGCTGGAAGTGATGGGACAGGACTACATCCGCACGGCGAAATCGAAAGGGCTGCCACGCCCGGATATCATCTTTGTCCATGCGTTAAAGAACGCCTCTCTTCCGATTGTGACCGTTGTGGGGCTGGACCTGCCCTTCCTACTGGGCGGGGCGGTGGTCACAGAACGCATCTTTGCCTGGCCCGGGACCGGGAGGTTATTCCTCGACCATGTCACGCGAGGCGACATGCCGGTGGTGATGGGCATCCTGATGCTGATCGCCGTGGCGGTGATCGTTTTCCAGATCATCACAGACGTGGCCTATGCCTGGCTTGATCCACGCATCCGTTACGAGGCCTGACCCGGTGCAGTCATGACTACAGAAGCAGCCCACATCCCCATCCTGGCTCCTGATGACCTGGAAACCCCTCCGCTCAACCTGCGCGATCTTACATGGCGGCGTTTCCGGAGGCACAAGCTGGCGATATTTGGCGCGGTCGTCCTGGTGATATTATTCTTCTACTCTTTTGGCAGTGCCCTGTTCGTTTCAGAGACATATGCCAATTACAACGACACCGCTCAGCACCTGAACAGCCCCAGCTTGCGGCACCCCTTTGGGACGGACACAATCGGTCGGGACATTCTGGCCCGTACCATCTATGGTGGGCAAATCTCCCTGTTGATAGGATTGTTCGCAGTAATCGTAGAGACCGGGTTGGGGATCGTCGTAGGCGCTCTAGCAGGATACTACGGCGGGCTGGTAGACAACATCCTGATGCGCATCACCGAGGCCATGCTGAATATTCCGGAAATCTTCTTATTGATCGTGATGGCGAAGTTCTTCGGAGGCAAAATACCCGACTATACCATCTTGGGTCGGACATTTAGCGGTAGCGTGATCCTGATCGTGCTAATCATCGGCGGGACTTCCTGGATGTACCTGGCGCGCATCGTCCGAGCGGAATTCCTTTCACTGAAGGAGAACGATTTTGTCCTGGCGGCACGCGCAACTGGGACTTCGAATCTGAGCATTATTTTCCTGCACATCCTTCCCAACAGTATGGCCCCGATCGTTGTCTCAGCCACTCTGGGCGTGGCGAACGCCATCCTATCGGAAGCCTATATCAGCTTCCTTGGCCTGGGCGTTCAGCCTCCCACAGCGACATGGGGGAACATGCTGGATGGGGCTAACAACTACCTCGATACCGCCCCCTGGCTGTGGTTCTTCCCAGCACTGCTTATCTTATTAACCGTGTTGAGCATCAACTTCCTGGGTGATGGCCTGCGGGATGCCCTCGACCCGCGCAGTCGGACGATTTGACCCTATGACAACCCTTCTTGATGTTAGAGAACTGAAAACCCGCTTCCATACTCCCGAAGGGACAGTATATGCTGTTAATGGTATTTCATTCCACGTGGAGGAAGGTGAAACGCTGGCGGTTGTCGGGGAGAGTGGTTGCGGGAAATCGGTCAGCATGCTTTCGGTTCTGCAATTGATCCTGGTACCGCCAGGGGAGATTGCCGGTGGTAAAGCCATGTATCGAGGTAAGGACCTGCTCAAGAATTCAGAGCGAGAGATGGAAGACATTCGCGGCAAGGAAATTGCCATGATCTTCCAGGACCCAATGACATCGCTCAATCCGGTCCTGACCATTGGCAGACAGATCACCGAATCGCTGCGAGTCCACATGGGGATGGACCAGAAAGCTGCCGATGCGCGGGCAGTGGAATTACTGGAAATGGTCGGCATCTCGGATCCTTCGCACCGTTTAGGCGATTACCCTCACCAGTTCTCCGGTGGGATGCGCCAGCGGGTAATGATTTCAATGGCGTTGGCTTGCAACCCCAGCCTACTGATTGCCGATGAGCCGACCACCGCACTGGACGTGACCATCCAGGCTCAGATCGTTGAATTAGTGACGAAAATCCGAAATCAAGTTCACATGGCAGTCATCTGGATCACACACGACCTGGGAGTAGTGGCAGGCATTGCCGACCGAGTCATGGTGATGTATGCAGGATTTATTGTTGAGGAGGCCAACGTAAATTCCTTGTACGAAAACCCGCGCCACCCTTACACGAGTGCCTTGTTGGGAGCGCTACCGCGCGTGGATCGACGGCGCGACCGGAGGCTCAAATCCATCCCCGGTGCGCCACCCAGCCTTTTGGTGGAACCGCATGGCTGTCCGTTTGTAGCCCGCTGTGAGTTTTCGATCGAGCGTTGCAGAAACGAAAACCCGCCGCTGACTCCAGTTGGACAAAACCACCACAACATTGCCTGCTGGGTTGACATCAAGACTGGAGGTTCGCGATGAACGAAACCCAGTCATTGGTGAAGGTCGAAAACCTTACCAAACACTTTCCGGTGATGCGCGGGATCATTATCCAGCGCAAGGTCGGTGCGGTGCGTGCGGTGGATGGGATTTCGTTCACCATCGAGCGCGGCGAAACCCTCGGGTTGGTGGGTGAGAGTGGATGTGGCAAGACCACAACAGGGCGCACTTTACTAGGACTATACCCAGCAACCGCTGGTGTGGTCACTATTGACGGCCACAATGTCCATTCTGCTAGAGGCAGGGAACTACTCGCCATTCGCCGCATGGCACAGATGATCTTCCAAGACCCATATGCCTCTCTCAACCCGCGCTGGACTGTAAACTCCATTGTAAGCGAACCATTACGTGTCCATCACCTGTGCAAGACGGAGGCGGAGCGCATCGAGCGCGTTCAAGAACTGATGGGATTGGTCGGATTAAGCGGACGACTGATCAACCGTTTTCCACACGAATTTTCCGGTGGACAGCGCCAGCGCATCGGCGTGGCGCGCGCCCTGGCTTCTGATCCAAAGTTCATCGTCTGCGACGAACCGATTTCCGCGCTGGATGTATCCATCCAAGCGCAAGTGGTCAACCTGTTGGAAGATCTGCAGGACCGACTAAGCCTGACCTATCTCTTCATCGCTCATGATCTCAGCATGGTTCGCCATATCTGTGACCGGGTAGCGGTCATGTATCTGGGAGTAATGGCCGAAATGGCTGACCGCAATGAACTTTACGAACACCCAGTCCATCCGTATACCAAAGCGCTGCTTTCGGCAGTTCCCGTGCCGGATCCCAAGAAAGACCGCGCCCGTCGCCGTGTTATCCTGGCTGGGGATGTGCCCAGCCCAATCAACCCGCCTTCTGGCTGCCGTTTCCACCCGCGCTGCCCTCTAGCAGATGAGCAATGCAGTCGCGATGTCCCACAGTGGCGTCTCACTGCACCCGGTCATTGGGTAGCCTGCCATAAAGTCTGAAAGAAAGAAGGGCCATGATTGACCTAGGGGTTCTGTTACGCGTTCCCTGTGTGGAAATGGAGATGGGCTTCGATGTTTCGCCAGGCGGTGAACACGCTGCCTTTTCCTGGAATCCGGATGGACGTTGGGATATCTATGAAATTTCCCTGCGCAGCAAAACGGATCCTTATCTTGTTTCGCACGGATTGGGCGGAAAGTTCCATCCGCGCTATTCTCCCGATGGTCATCACCTAGCCTTTGCTGTGGATTTCGATGGCAGCGAAGCCTTTCACCTCATCGTCCATGACCTTGTTACTGGCACACAGCGCGACCTGACCCCGGATTCGAATTGTGCCAGGCAGGCAAATTTCTGCTGGTCGCCGGATGGCAAACAGATCGCATTTATTTCTGACCAATCCGGGCAGTTCAATGTTTACGTGATCCCTGTCGAAGGCGGCAACGCCCGACTTGTGTTTGATGCTGGATACCCAGCCTGGAAGGTACGCTGGTCACCGGATGGACTCTGGCTAGCTGTGACTGTTGAGGCAGGGGGAATAGACTTCGGCACTTATATCGTCGCAGCCAAAAAGCATAATTCAGTATGCCGGATTGCTGATAAAAACGGACCAATCGATGCCGGGCAAGCCTGCTGGTCGCCGGATAGCACGAGGCTGGCTTTTACATCGGATGTGCATGGGTACAACAATATAGGCATCTACGAGCTGGCCTCACAGCGCATCGTCTGGCTCACGGAAGGGGAGGGGGAGAAGCAGTTTCCGGTCTGGTCGCCAGACGGGACACAGCTTACTTACGTATTGAACCGCAGTACTGTTTCCTGGCTGGTGGTACAGGCGCTAAGTGGGTCCCCGGTGATGTACCAGGTTGAACCAGGCGTGCATTACTTGCCTTGCTTCACGCCGGATGGCAGCCACATCATCTTCGTTTTCGATAATCCGCGCCATCCGGGTGACTTATGGTCGCTCTCATTGGGTAAGGGTAACTTCACACAATTGACTCATTCCCTGCCGGATAAATTGGCAGATATCTCGTTCGCCATGCCGGATGAGATCACTTACCCCAGTACGGACGGTACGCCTGTCCCGGCTTTGCTGTTCAGGCCGCAGGTTCAGAAACCAGGTCCCGGAGTGCTCCTGGTCCATGGCGGACCGGACTGGTTTTTTGAGATGACCTGGTATCCCCTTATGGCCCACATGGCTGCACGCGGTTGGGCCGTGCTGGTTCCCAACTACCGCGGTTCCACCGGCTATGGGCGTGCTTGGCAGGAAGCCAGTCGTTTCGACTTTGGCGGTGTAGATAATGATGACGTGGCCGCCGGGGCGCAATATCTCATCAAGAATGGTTTAGCTGATCCGGAACGGATCGGAATAACCGGGCGCAGTCATGGCGGATATCTCACCATGACCTGTCTTACGAAATATCCCAACATCTGGGCAGCTGGGTCAGCAGTTGTACCGTTCATCAACTGGTTTACCAATCACAAATACATCCGTCCCGACCTCCAGCACTGGGATTTCGAGAATTTTGGCGACCCGGAAGAAAATCATGATCTATGGGTTGAAAGATCGCCTTATTTCTTTCTAGACCGGGTTACTGCACCGGTACAACTAATTGCCGGCAGATTGGACCAGCGCTGCCCGGTAAGTGATTCCATAGAGGCACACGACGCCCTACGAAACATGGGCAAGGCAGTGGAAATGGTCGTTTATGAAGATGAGGGCCATGCTTTTTTAAAACTGGAAAATGTGCTAGATTCCGAGCAGCGCCGCGTGGCATTTCTGGCAAAATATATCGAGCATGATTAGCGGAGAAAACCGATGATCTGTATTTCTGTCCTGGACGAAAACGAAGTCGAGGCCATCCATCAGGCCACTCTGCGCATCCTGGACGAGACCGGCGTGGTGCTAACCGAGCCAAAGAGCCGTGCACTCCTGGCAAGTGCAGGTGCCAAAGTCCAGGAGATGAGAGTCCTGCTTCCACCTGCGTTGGTGGAGAAGTGCATTGGGCTGGCAGGGAAGAAGACCACAATCCGAGGGCGCGGAGGGGCGGTCAAGACACTCGGGGACGGGTCGCTCTATTTCCATAACCTGGGCGGTGCGCCGCAAGTCTACGATGCAGCTTCCGGGACCCGCCGCCCAGCTACCGTTCAAGATGTACGTGACGCAACCCGCCTGCTGGACGCGCTGGAGAACTGTCACACCATCACGCCTTTCTTTACTCCGACCGAAGTGCCGGGCGGAGTGATGTCGCTGGCGATGTACCGTCATGCGTTGCCGTATACCGTTAAACCCCTGCAGGGACCAGGCGTGCAGTACGCAGCCGAGGTGCGCTATGCGGTTAAAATGGCGGAAGTGATTGGCTCACCAGCAGAAGTATTGACACTATCGCTTTCTCCGGTCAGCCCGTTGACCTTTCCCGATCACGAGGCTGAGGCGATCATGGAAATTGCCCGGCTGGGAATCGCCTTTGGGCCGTTGCCATGCCCGACTGCCGGTACGACGGCGCCTTACTCCATTGCCGGAGCCATAACCCAGCAGAATGCCGAGGTACTGGCGGCGCTGGTTCTGGCAGAACTTGTTCATCCAGGGCTGCCGATCATTTACTGTGGACGGTTGGCAATGATGGAACCGCGCACCGGGCTTTCCGTTTGGGGCGGGGTCGAGATGGGGATGGCTTCCGCCGGGACGGTGCAAATCGGGCATCGTTATGGTCTGCCCGTCAATGTTTATGGATTCTCGACCAATGCCCACAGCCTGGATGCCCAAGACGGTTTCGAGCGTGCCCTGAATGCTGCCATTCCTGCCCTGGCAGGAGCAGACGAACTCTCCGGCATCGGCGAAATGGAGGCCGGGGTGATGGGGTCGTATGCCCAGATGGTGGCCGATAACGAGTTTGCCGGGAGCATACACCGGATGCGGAGAGGGTTCGAGTCGGATGTGGATGCTTTAGCGGTGGAGGTAATCGCAGCTGTCATGTCGTCCACGCACAATTTCCTCGGTCAGAAACATACAATGAAGTATCTCAAGTCTGGCGAAGTGTTCATAACGAAACTCGCCGAGCGCGGATCGTGGGAGGGATGGGAGGCTGCCGGACGGGTTGGCATGGTCGAACGGGCACAAGCCGAGGCAGACCGCATTTTACGTGAACACCAGGTCCCGCCACTGGAGAAAGCCCAAGAGTGCGAATTGGATGCCTTGATGGCAGCCGCTGAAAAAGAATTGATAAAGTGATTCCGCAGGGCAGGTAAGTATTAGTATCTTAAAAAAGAAAAGGTGAAATATGCTCGAAAAAGCGCGTGCGATTCAGCAACAATTGAGTGACTGGAGGCGCGACTTCCACATGCATCCAGAACTGGGCTTTCGGGAAATGCGTACGGCTGCAAAGGTGGCTGAAATCCTGGAGCAGTTTGGCTATCGCGTCCGGCGTGGTGTCGGGCGGACCGGGGTGGTTGCCGACTTTGGGAACGGAAAACCACTCGCTGCCATTCGCGCCGACATGGACGCTCTACCACTCCAAGAGAACAACCAGGTTCCTTACGCTTCGCAGAACTACGGGGTGATGCATGCCTGTGGGCACGATGGTCATACCTCCATGGCACTTGGTGCGGCAGCCTTGCTTTCTTGTGGAAAATTTCCCGGGACGGTACGATTCCTATTCCAGCCTTCGGAAGAAGTGGCAGATGAAGAAGGGTTGAGTGGTGCACCGCGCATGATCCAGGATGGAGCGATGGATGGCGTGGAATTGGTCATCGCCACGCATGTTGAGCCAACCACGCCAACAGGAGCAATCCGCATCAAGTCCGGGCCAGCCTCCGGTGGAGTGGATTCCTGGTTCGGAGAAATTATTGGAAAGGGCGGGCATGGCGCTCACCCGCACCAGTCCGTTGATCCTTTCTACATCAGCGCGCATGTTGTCCTGGCGCTGAATGGAATTGTCTCGCGGCGACTCGATCCTTTTGACCCGGCGGTGGTCAGCGTCGGATCGCTCAATGGAGGTTTTACCGAAAACGTCATCCCGGAGCGGGTAAAAATAACCGGTACGCTGCGTTACACAGAGAAACGCGTTCAGGAGCAGATCCACGCCGAGATCCGACGTGCCTTTGAAATTGCCCATGTCTTGGGTGGGCATTACGCCCTCAAATTCCAGATCGGTACGCCGCCAATGATCAACTCCCCCGCGGCTTCCGACCTGATCGCGGCCGTTGCGACCGACCTGCTTGGTGAGCAAAACATCCTTCCGTGGAAAGATGATTTGGGTGCTGAGGATTTTGGCTGTTTCATGGAACATGCCCCAGGCGCGATGTTTGCCCTGGGAACAGGAAGTGAAGGTTTTCAGTGCCAGCTCCATAACCCAGATTTCGACCTGGATGAAAACAGTCTGCCAGTAGGCACGGCGATACTTGCAGAGACCGCCGTGCGATTCTTGCGAGGCAACAATAACCATGCGAAATAAAACAAGGAGATATTATGCATACTGTTCTAAAAAGTAAGACAAAGGAAGTTATCATAGGCATCGACCATCCTTTTGTGATGATCGGTGAGAAGATCAACCCAACCGGCCGCAAGAAACTGGCGGCGGCGCTTTCCGAGGGCAACCTGGAGTACGCCCGCCAACTGGCTGAGAGTCAGGTGGCTTGGGGGGCGGACGTGCTAGATGTTAATGTAGGTGTACCAGGACTGGACGAAGTAGCGGTTGTTAAAAAACTAGTCGAACTGCTTGCCTCAGTCGTCGACGTGCCACTCTGCCTTGATTCTGCCAACCCGGCAGTGCTGGCAGCCGGCCTGGCCGCCGCACCTGGAAAACCTCTTGTCAACTCGGTCAGTGGTGAGGAGAAGCGGCTGGAAACAGTCCTACCTCTAGTCAAGGAGCGCGGCGCGGCTGTCATCGGTCTGACCATGGACGATAAAGGCATTCCCAAAACGCCCGAAGAACGCGTAGCCGTGGCAGAGAAGATCATTGAGCGCGCGGCCAAGATGGGCATCCCGATGGAAGACATCATTATTGACCCGCTGGTACTGACCGTTGGCTCGGACAGCAAGGCGGCGCTCATCACGCTCCAGACCGTAGAGCTGCTGCGCAAAGAATTCGGCGTCAACATCAATCTGGGTGCCAGTAATGTTTCGTTTGGCTTGCCCGACCGCCCGACCATTAACCAGGCGTTCCTGACCCTCGCCATCCAATTAGGCGCCACCTGCTCGATCACCGACCCATCGAAACTCGGCACTATCGTAAAAGCCGCCGACATGCTCCTGGGCCGCGATGACAACTCCATGCGTTACCTGAAATATTTCCGCACCGCTGAGAAGTTGAGGGTTGCGGAAGCGGAGAAAGCAGGGTAGATTTGTGGTTATGGGATAGGAACGATTTTATTTCCACCAATCAACCCCTGCCCCCAACCAGAGTTCGTATAAACCAAAACATACCAGGGCGATTGCCGAGAACCCAACCAGCGCCCGACTTACCTGCATGCCGAGATTCCCAGCTGCCGCAAAAAGGAGCATAATCCCCAGCGTAACGAGAATCATGGTAGCGTAAAACCCTATCAGCAAGGCAATCCCGTGAGCAGTGGCCTCGCGCCAACCTTTTATCAGCAGCGGTCCCATGACCAGACTCCAGCCAATGTACGGAGCCGGGTTCAACAAGTTCACCATAGCGGCTTTGATCACCGTTTGCCGGTTCGAGTGGATCTGAACCGCTTTCTTCACGTCGAAGTCCTGCCAGGTCTTGAATGCGCCGATGGCCAGGTAGAGGAGGAATACTCCACCAGCGCATTGCAAGACTTGCACCAGCCAGCCAGGCATGCGGCTCAATATGAGTAACACCATTACGATAATCGGCCCATCACTGATCAAAGGCGCAAACGCAGCTGGAATCGTGCGACGCCAGCCATTCGCCAAGGTTTGCGAGACGAGATAGGTTTGGAAAGGCCCAGGCTGCACTGCAGCCGCAAAGGCATAGGTCATACCCAGAATCAAATACCCTGTCAGGGACATGTTCCAGCCAAGAACAGATCGTGTTCAACACTCGAAGTATACAATGCATCTGAAAAATCTATCGCATTGAAGTGAGCGAAATCATAGTCATAACTAGCATATATCGAAACAACCCATTGCCCCGCCTGCCAGCCGAGTTGCTCCTGGACGATGTACTTATTACCAGAACTTGGCGAAAACACCTCATATAGGTCATAGCCATGGAAACATGAGATGGCATTATCACCACGACTAGACTCAAATTGCGTGTGTGCATCTGCCTCACTGTCAAAGCGTGTCATTGAAACAGTGTAAAACGTATCTGCGCTATTGTAACAAGAGAACGAATAAGTATTTTCCTCGATTTCAACCCCCGCTTGACTTATACAACCAGTAAATTTTTGAAGCACCTCAGTAAGGATGATTCTTGGTAAAGGCACGACCGGAATAGATGTAACCGGCGAAGTGATCGACTTACAGGCTAACAGCGCCATTAACACCAAAATTGGTAAAATGAAATCTTTTTTCATGTGACTGTCCTTTATTGGAAACTAGCATTGTAATAAATCATTGTAACCTCGAAATATTGCTCGGCAGTATTATTGGCAGAAAGTGTTTTGACGAGGTCGGGCGGGATTTCTAGATTTCTATACTATCGAGTGCGTTCCACGGACCATCCAGTCTTGCGGCTTTAATCCTGGTCAGACCAGCATCAGTCATAAGACTTGATACGATCAACTTTTTCGCGCGATTCTAATTAGACCTAGACCTTCCAGTACCGGGCCTGTGGCGCAAAACAAAGCATAGAGAATTCTTCGTCCACTTTATTCGGTATGCTGTCGATCCAGAGAAAACAAATTAATTTCTCTATTGCCTTATTATATACAAAACGGGTCTTACCAGTGCCTTTCTTGAAGTTGATCAGACATTTACCTTTTGTTCGTTTGTGAAATTTCTCGACCTACTTACAGTACGCAGTATGAGACTTGGGGTGCATTGAAGTAGGAGGTTTTTCCATCATTCCTTGTAATACCGCCTATCGGTTTGCGCTATCGCCGGTTGGGCGGATTATTAAGACTTAAGGTATGGGAACTTTAGCCAATTATTCTTTTGCGTGGAGATTTCTCAGATGTTTTTTTGGAGAAAATCTTGCACGAATCGGGGCAATGTGTTAATATTTCTGAAGCTTCGCTTTATGGATTTTAACGTGGGTTTGACATGTCCTCGAGCAGCTACGGGGTACCGACATTCAGATAATGATCTGGCATTATACAAAACAACGGATCATTTGTTGAAGATTAGGTTGCCATCAATAAAGGCTATAAGTGAACAGGGCAACAAGGAATCGGACGCGTTGACAATTCGCAAGCCTTTGCCACTCAACTACAAAGAAAACCTTCCAATTTATCCCAGCATTTTTAATGATGTGATTGGACCTGTGATGCGAGGACCATCCAGTTCGCACTGTGCTGCAGCTTTGCGTATAGGAAGGATCGCCAGAGACTTGATGGATTCCCGGATAGAAGAGGTAAACGTCGCGTTTGACTCCCGCGGCTCGCTGGCAACCACGCATGAAAGCCAAGGCTCTGATATGGGCCTTTTTGGGGGTTTCCTGGGGTGGGAGGCTGCCGATGAAAGACTGGCGGAGTCCGCCCGTGCCATTCAGGAAGCGGGTATCAGAGTTCGAATTGAAATTAAAGATTTTGGGGCTAAACATCCCAGTCTTTATAAACTAATCCTGAAGAATTCCACTGAACGGCATACAATGACAGCCATATCCACAGGCGGCGGCATGATAGAAATTGTTGAGATTGACGGAGTGAAGGTGTCGATGGCTGGCGACTATTGTGAGACCCTAATCTACCTTGATTCAGAGGGTGGCGAGGTTTTAGACTACCTGCGTAAGAATATCGATGCTGATGAGATCCATATCATGAGCGGTACGGATGTACGGATGATTGAAATTAAAACACAGAAATTTTTGGAGGAAGAAATCATCTCTGCGCTTTATGTGCGATACCATATTAGACATCTGAAAACCATCTCACCGATATTACCTGTGTTGTCCCATCACAGGTCAACCGTGCCGTTTATTACTTGTGATGGGATGCTGCAATATAATACCAGTAAAGACCTTGAATTGTGGGAACTAGCGGTTAATTACGAAAGCGCCAGGGGTAATCTGTCCCATAAGCAGGTAAGGGAGCGGATGGCAGAGATTGTACGGACTATGCAAAAATCCATTCTCGATGGTATCGCCGGGACAAATTATAACGATCGCATCCTCGGTTATCAATCAGGTCTCTTCAAGAAGCGAATGGCAAACCAACAACTGCTAGATGGCGGAATGTTGAATCAGATGATCCTTTGCGTAACTGCCATGATGGAGATGAAAAGCTCAATGGGTGTGATTGTAGCTGCGCCTACAGCCGGATCTTGCGGCGTATTACCGGGGGCGTGTATCGGGGCCGCGAGTGCGCTAGGGCTGTCTGTGGATGAAGTGACGAAGGCCATGTTAGCTGCAGGGTTGATTGGTGTATTTATTGCAGCTCATGCTACTTTCGCGGCAGAAGTCGGGGGATGCCAGGCTGAATGCGGCGCCGGTTCAGGCATGGCATCCGCGGCGCTGGTTACGTTGGCTAGAGGTACAGTCAAACAAGCTGTTGATGCCGCCTCGATGGCACTTCAAAACATCATGGGCATGGTTTGCGACCCTGTGGCCAACAGGGTTGAAGTTCCCTGTCTGGGAAAAAATATAATGGCTGCAAGTAATGCTCTGGCTTGCGCCAATATGGCGCTGGCAAATTATAATGCTGTTATTCCATTAGACGAAGTTATCGAAGCAATGGATCGGGTTGGTAAAAGCCTTCCCCAGGAGTTAAGGTGCACAGGGCTTGGCGGTCTTTCCATAACAAAAACTTCCAAAAGAATCAAGAAACGGTTGAAGGGCCCAAGCACAGCCTGATAACTTGCTATGCCTGAGGAAAATGAATGTCGTAACTTATCCGGTTTTCCGGCATCTAATTCATTATATTGATAAGAGGCAACCATATTCAACTTGAGCGGACTTTCCATTTCCAAAGCACCATCGAAGCACGTCCGGGTGCTCATTCTTGGCGCGGGACCGGCTGGCCTGTCAGCTGCGCTTTATGCAGCGCGGGCTGACCTCCAGCCACTGGTGCTGACCGGCCTTCAATTGGGCGGCCAGGTCTCCCTGACAAACACCATTGAGAACTATCCCGGCTTCCCGGAAGGGGTGGGCGGGACGGAATTGGGTGAACTATTCCAGAAGCAGGCCGAACGCTTTGGAGCGAAGGTAGAACTCGATTCGGCCCAGAGCGTGGACTTGTCTGTCCGGCCGTTCAAAGTCCCTACGGATAATGGCGAATATTCTGCCGAGACGCTGATCGTCTCAACAGGAGCAAACCCAAACCTGCTCAACGTACCGGGCGAGGCCGGATTGACTGGCAGGGGCATCTCTTACTGTGCCACCTGCGATGGCTGGTTTTTCAAAGACAAGCAAGTTGTAGTAGTCGGCGGCGGGGATTCGGCTCTCGAAGAAGGTCTTTTCCTGACACGCTTCGCCACTTCCGTGACAATTTTCCATAGGCGCGATAGCCTGCGGGCAGGGGCAATCTTGCAGAAGCGCGCCCTGAATCACCCCAAGATCAAGTTCGTCTGGAACACTGTGGTGACCGAAGCTATTGGTACTGAAAAGTTGACGGCTGTCAAATTAAAGAACGTCCTAACCGGCGAAGAAAGTGTCTTCCTGACCGACGGCCTGTTCATTTTTATCGGACATACTCCCAACACGCAGATTTTTGCCGGCCAGTTGGAAATGGAGAATGGTTACATTAAAGTGGACGAACGGATGCACACTAGCGTCCCTGGTGTCTTCGCGGCGGGCGAGGCTGCAGATTCGCATTTCAAGCAGGTAATAACCTCGGCGGGGATGGGTGCCGCAGCGGCCATTGAGGCCACGCGTTTCCTCGAACAGGAGGTAGGATGAGAGCCTGGAAAGATTCGGTGGGGCGGCAGTACAACTGCCGCCCAATATTATTAAAGAAGATATAATATGATAAGTGCGTGACAAAAAGTACTAGTAGGAATAAGGTTTATTTTGTAGTATAGCTCTAACAACCCAAGCCCAAGGAGGATCCATGACTGCGAAAATTTCCATTATCGGAGCCGGAATGACCGGCTCGACCACCGCTCATTGGCTGGCGGAACGCGAGATCGCCGACCTGGTGCTGGTGGATATTATCGAGGGCATGCCGCAGGGCAAAGCGCTCGACCTGTTAGAATCCCTGCCGATCATCGGTAAGGACGTATCGGTGGTGGGGAGCAACGATTTCGAAGCCACAAAAGGATCGGATATCGTGGTCATCACCGCCGGAATCCCGCGCAAGCCGGGCATGAGTCGAGAAGACCTGCTGACGACCAACGCAAAGATCGTCGGCGATGCGACCACAAGTGCGCTTAAGTTTTCGCCGGAAGCACTATTCATCGTACTGACCAATCCACTGGACACCATGGCGTACCTGGCGATGAAAGTTGGTAAACTTCCGCGTGAGCGCATCCTCGGGCAGGCCGGCATCCTGGACTCAGCGCGTATGCGCGCCTTTGTGGCCCTTGAGACGGGCGTCAGCGTGGAGAACATTGCCTGCTACGTCCTTGGGGGCCATGGCGATGAAATGGTCCCATTGACCGGCCGCTCGAATATAGCGGGTGTGTCATTGCGTGAGTACCTACCGACAGACAAACTGGAGGCCATTGTCAACCGGACGCGCAAGGGAGGCGGTGAGATTGTCAGTTTGCTCAAGACTGGTTCAGCCTATTATGCCCCGGCGGTGGCAGTAGCACAGATGGCGGAGGCCATTCTGAAGGATAAACACCTGATTGTCCCGGCATCTGCATACCTGAATGGCGAATATGGCCTGAAGGATATGTTCTTCGGGGTGCCGGTGCAGTTGGGACGCGGTGGCCTTGAAAAGGTCATTGAATATAAGCTAGACGATAGTGAAAAGGCCGCGCTGGAAAAATCCGCCACGGCGGTCAAGGAAAGCATCGGCGTAATGCAAACGCTGGTCAAATTCTAGTGTCATTGCGGAACTACTCGCAAGGACACCCGGAAAATGGAGGCTAAAATGATTCTGCACGAGAAACTCACAGCGCAACTTCCAGCCTGGCGGGAGCGCGTCAAGACGCTTATCAAAGACAATGGCGAGAAGGTCATTGATCAAGTGACCATCGGCCAGGTTTACGGCGGGATGCGCGACATCAAGTCCATGGTGACGGACATCTCTTTTGTAGACCCAGCAACCGGCATTAAATTCCGGGGCATGGCCATCCCTGAAGTACTGGAGAAACTCCCCAAGCCTGATGGAGCGGCCATCCCTTATGTTGGCGGATTGTTCTATCTCCTACTCATCGGAGAGATCCCAACAAAAGCCCAGGCCGAGGAAGTGGAGGCCGAATGGGCGAAACGATCTTCCGTCCCAGCCCATGTCTTTGCCATGCTGCGCGCCATGCCAAAGGACACCCACCCGATGGTGTTGTTCTCACAGGCAGTGCTAGCATTACAGAGCGGTTCGAAGTTCGCCAAGGCTTACCACTCCGGTGTCAAGAAAGACATGTATTGGGAATCGACCCTGGAAGACGCCCTCGACCTGACTGCTAAGACGCCAACCATCGCAGCATTCATCTACCAGTTGAAATACGGTGACGGAATAGAACCAAAATACGATCCGAAACTGGATTATGGTGCCAACTTTGCAAAGATGCTCGGAGTCAAGGACCAGAAAGGCTATGCTGAACTCTCCCGCCTATACTTCATCCTGCACTCCGACCACGAGTCTGGCAATGTCAGCGCACACGCCACGCACCTGGCAGGCTCGTCACTTTCAGATGCATATTACGCCTTCTCGGCCGGTCTCAACGGTCTGGCTGGACCTTTACATGGACTTGCCAACCAGGAGTGCCTGGGCTGGCTGATCGACGTGCGAGACAAGTTTGGTGGCGTTCCACCCCGCGAAGAACTGTACAAGTTTGCATGGGACACGCTCAACGGTGGTAAGGTCATCCCTGGATATGGGCATGCAGTCCTGCGCGTCACCGACCCTCGCTTTACCGCGCAACTCGAATTCGCCAAAGCACGTTTCCCGGAGGACGCCCTCATCCGGCTGGCGGAACTAGTCTATGATGTGGTTCCGGCGGTGCTCAAGGAACAAGGCAAAGCCAAGAACCCGGCTCCCAACGTGGATGCCATCTCCGGCACGCTGCAATACTATTATGGCGTTCGCGAGTTTGACTTCTACACGGTGTTGTTTGGTGTCGGGCGTGCCTTGGGCGTGATGCCCAACCTGGTTTGGGCGCGCGCCTTGGGTCAACCCATTGAGCGGCCGAAATCCCTAACGACAGCTATGCTGGAAGAATTAGCAAAGAAGTAGCCACTTATCCAGCGCCTGTTGAAGATTGGCATTTCTTTGAGAATTTCCTTAATAGAGGTAAAGAGATGGGGGTGTTGGACGGGAGTTACCCGCCCAACACCTCCTATTTATCCCAAAATACGATAATCCCAGAGAATCAGAGTTCCAGTTAGCTATTAGTATAAGCTTCCGAAAAACCGTAATTTCGGAAGCTATGTTTACAATAAAGAACGAACTAATTTATGCGTTTGGTCTTCAGCTCACAGGATGACGGCTGGCAGCATATCTCTCCAGATCCGGTGTGGGGTGCTCATATTCCTGTCCCATCAGTGGGGACGAAATGATGAAATCGGCCGTGGACCGGTTGCAGGCAGTGGGGATGTTATAAAGCACAGCCAGGCGCAGCAAGGCTTTGATGTCGGGATCGTGGGGTTGGGGTTCGAGGGCGTCCCAGAAGAAGATGAGCATGTCAATCGTGTCCTCAGCGATGGCCGCGCCGGTTTGCTGGTCACCACCCAAGGGACCTGAAAAGAAGCGGGTGATCGGAAAGTCCAGTTCCTTCGCAAGCAGTTCGCCTGTTGTGCCCGTGGCGAATAGGAAGTGGTGTGACAACGTCTCATGGTTGAAGCGGGCCCAGTCCAGCAGTTCAGCTTTCTTGTTGTCATGAGCTACCAGGGCAATGCGTTTTCGTTCAGCAATCACTTTCATTATGGGCCTCCTGTTAGGACTTGACGGCGCGCGTGGCGATGTATGCCGGGTGATACTTGCTAAGTGGTGAATCAGGACAGACATCCTCGTAGAAGCCGGTAATCACGAAACCAGCGTCGATCTGGCCCGCGATCAAATCGGTGAGGCTGTGACCGAATTCGAGTGGGATGCCTTCTTCGATGCAGATATCCAATTCTTCCGGCTCCATATCATTCAAGTCGGAATACGGAATGACGTATCTGACTTGTAAGGTTTTCTGCTCGTCGGCATGCGTACCAAACATGTAG